>DASWIG010000553.1:0-18075 GCA_036397835.1 Thermoanaerobaculia bacterium | reverse complement strand
ACCACCAGGAAGGAGGCTGACGATGTCAAGCCAAATGCCGAAGAGTGCGGTGAAGAGCCTCGACAAGTCGGAGTTCGTGGTGGCGTCCACCATGACGGCGAAGTCGAGCGTCACCGCCAAGCTCACCGAGGTCTACGCCTCGCCGCAGTCCCTGGAGGGCGAAGGACCGCCCCCGCCGGACTTCGACGCCGCCCAGGAGGCCAACTCCGCCCTGCTCCGGCGCTCGGGAAGCGAGCTCCGCGGCAAGCAGCGGGTCTACGGGGCTCACCGCGTCCAGGTCACGAAGGCGTACGCTCAGCGCAACGACCAGTTCAAGGAGGTCAAGAGGGTGCACCGCGACTCGCGCAAGTCCGTCGCGGGCACCTACGGCGAGGAGGCGCTGCTCCTCGTCGGCCTCGAGGCGGCGCCCGCGAGCACTCCGTCCGCGGAGCGCGAGCAGGCTCTCGAGGCGGTCGGCCGGATGCGGAATCCGGAGCTCGCCGCGCGGCTCCCCGAGGAGCGCGTGGGTCAGGAGCCGCTGGATTTCGAGCGACTCGCCAACGCCTTCGAGGCCGCGGTGAAGAAGCTCGACGAGGCGATGGCGGCGCTCAATCACGCCATCAAGCTCGCCGACCAGGCCCTCCTCGCCCGCAACGAGGCGCTGGCCTTCCACCTCCGCGTCTACGTGAACGTGACGCGGATCCAGGATGCCTACTTCCGCCTCGCCGGCTTCGACGACCTCGCCGACCGGATCCGCGCGGCCGAGCCCTCGCGCCGCACGGAGAAGCCGGAAGAGACGCCCGAGCCGGCGCCCCCTTCCCCCTCGCCCGAGGAGGAAGTGCCGCCCGTGACCGCCTGATCCCCTGACGGGGTCATTCCATCCACCCGTCCCGCCCCCGCCTGGGGGCGGGACTCTTCCGTCCTGTCCCGGACGCCGTTTGCGCGAGCCATGGCTGTCTGCTATGGTCCCCCGCAAATCGGAGAGCAGCCCGACAGGAGACCTTCATGAGCGACGCGACCCGCGATCCGGGCACCGCGTCAAGAGCCTCGAGAAGCGCCCCGACCTCGACGAGGACTATCGCAGCGGCCTGAAGACGATGATCGACGTCCTCGGCGATTGGCCGGAGAACGCCTTCGACGAGCTCGGGGCCTTCCGGCGCTCGTTCATCGCCCCGGTGCCCAGCGGGCTCGCCGAGCGCATCGGACGTCCGGATCGGCTCGCCCTCAGTGGACGGTCGGGTCGTCGACGGGGATGAGCTCGTCGCGCGAGATGGCGTAGCGGCGCCCGCAGAAGACGCAGTCGGCGGCGAAGCGGCCCTCGGCGTCGACGATCGAATCGACCTCCTCGACCGTCAGGTGGGCGAGCTTCTGGAGCAGGCTGGCGCGCCCGCGGCCGCAGCCGTAGCGCAGCTCGTGGCGCTCGAGCTCGCGGCGGTCGATGTCGCGCAGCAAGGCGTCGATCAGGCCTTCGATGCCGCCGTCCTCCAGGTGGAGGCTGACGCCGCCGAGGGCGGCGATGTTGGCCTCGAGACGCTTCAAGACCTCCTCGGGCGTGCCCGGCAGCGCCTCGATCACCAACCCGCCGGCCTCGGCGATGCCGGTGGGGCGCGGCTGGACGCCGAGCAGGGCGGCCGAGCGGATCTGCTGGCTCTGTTCGAGGTAGTGCACGAGGTCCTTGGCGATCTCGCCGCTGACCAGCTCCACCTGGCTCTCGTAGACGCCGCGCTCGGTTTGCCGGGTGACCTTGAACGTCCCCTGGCCCACGGCCCAGCCGATCGACAGCCGGCCGTCCGCCGGCGTGGCGAGCCGCGGCTTGCCGACCAGCCCCCGCACGTAGCCCTGGTCGTCGGCTTCCGCGAAGACCTTGCCGAGTGGCCCGTCGCCGCGGATCTCGAGCAAGAGCCGGCCGGGCACCTTGATCGAGAACCGCAGCAGCAGGGCCGCCGCCACCGCGGCGCGGCCGAGGGCCACGGCGGCGACCGGCGAGAGGTCGAGGCTCGCGCGCGCCTCCTCGAGCGGCGCCGCGAGGTCGACCGCGACCCAGCGTAGGGATCCGTCGCCGGCCAGGCCCAGGCGCAGGTCGCCCGGCCGCCGGCTGCGGCACTCCTCGTCGGCAAGAGAGCTTTCAGACATGCGCTCGCTCCCCGGAGAGTATATCAGACGGGTTGCGGCGCCTTCGGCCGGCGGCCGGCCAGGCAGTACTTTCCATTTCCCGAATTCTACGGTCTCTATATTTTAGCTGTCAGCATCCTGATCGTCGACTTCGCCAGAGCTCCGGGTCCCGGGAGTGGTGCAGGACACCATAGACGACAACGACGCTTTCCCTGACGTGCTCGTAGAAGATGCCATAGGGAAACTTCCTCAGCCGAGCGCACCGCAGGTCCTCTTCAACGGGCGCAAAGCGCAGCGGAGAATCCACCACGCGACCGAGAATCTCGTCAAAGGCGTCTCGGAAGGTCCGCCCGAGACCGGGTTTCTGACGTTCGTACCACCGAGACGCTTCGTTCAGGTCGTTGGCGACGTCGGCATGGAAGAGGACGACGTTCACGGCAGCTCGTCGAGCCTGGCCTGGAGCTCATCCCAGGTCAGGAAGCTCCCGGGGTTGGCGTGGTACTCCTCGCGTCGCCGAGCAAGCACCTGCTGCTGGGCCTCGGAGAGGGGGAAGGCCTCCTCTTCAAGGCTTTGCCAGATGACCTCGGCCAGGCGGCGGCGGTCTACGGCGCTGAGCTCGAGGGCCCTCTCCTGGAGTTGGGTCAGCAGGGTCATCGCTTCCTCCTGCCGGCATTCTACAACACCGGACGCTCGGCCACACAAGCCTGGAGTGAGGGTCAGAGCGCCTCCGGCTGGCGGCTGCGCCAGACCTGGGATAAGCTCGGTGAGGCGTCGGCGGCGCGTGCAACCCCGGACCCGCTTTTTCGTTATAGACAGGAATCGCGGCACCGGGCCGGCACGCGGCTCGTCCGTCCATCTGTCGTGACCCCCCGTGTCTCTCCAACTCCCCCCAAGGAGGTCTACATGTCCAGGAAGCACTCAATATGGCTCGTCCTCGTCCTCATGACGCTGCCGGCCGTCCCCGGCCAGGCCGAGGAGACCGCCGACGACGTCATCGCCCACTACGTCGAGACCATCGGCGGCGAGGAGGCCCTGAAGGCCGTCGAGACGATGCGCATGTCCGGCACCATGAGCATGAGCGGCATGCAGGCGCCGATGACGATCGAGCAGAAGCGCCCCAACAAGTTCCGCATGGAGATGGAGATTCAGGGCATGAAGATCATCCAGGCGTTCGACGGCGAAAAGGCCTGGGGCGTGATGCCGATGATGGGCACGACCGAGCCCGAGCTGCTGAGCGAGGATCTCCAGAATCAGCTCGAGGGCCAGGCCGAGTTCGACGGTCCGCTCGTCGACTACAAGGAGAAGGGCCACCAGGTCGAGCTCGTCGGCAAGGAGGAGGTCGAAGGCACCGAGGCCTACAAGCTCAAGGTCACGCGCAAGAACGGCGACGTGGTGGACGTCTACCTCGACACCGAGTACTACCTGCCCTTTCAGATGCGGGCCAAGGTCAACATGCAGGGCAACGAGGTGAACGTGACCACCAAGCTCGGCGACTACCAGGAGATCGGCGGCATCCTCGTGCCCTACTCCTACGAGCAGGTCTTCGAGGGCGTCCCGGCGGGCGCCAACATGACCTTCGACAAGGTCGAGGTCAACGTCGGCGTCGACGACGCACGCTTCACCCTGCCGGCGAAGGAAGAGGCAAAGGAAGAGGGGAAGGAAGAGGGGAAGGAAGAGGAAAAGGAAGAGGGTTAGGGCGATGCCGAGCACCAAGAGCACCATCCTCCGCGTGCTGCGCAACCTCTCCCTGGCCGCCCTCGCGGCCTGGCCGCTCGCCGCCGCGGCCGAGGTCGAGGTCGACGCCGGAACCTTCGGCGGGCTGCGCGCCCGCGCCATCGGCCCCGCGGTGATGAGCGGCCGCATCGCCGCCGTCGACGCCGTGGCCGCCGATCCCCTGACCGTCTACGTCGGCGCCGCCTCGGGCGGCGTGTGGAAGTCCACCGACGCGGCGGTCAACTTCAAGCCGGTCTTCGACGACCATCCGCAATCGATCGGCGCCGTCGCGATCGACCCCTCGAGCCCCGAGGTCGTGTGGGTGGGCACCGGCGAGTCGTGGGCGCGCAACTCGGTGTCGGTGGGCTTCGGCGTCTACAAGAGCGCCGACGGCGGCGAGACCTGGAAGCACGTGGGGCTCGCGGACTCCGAGCGCATCGGCGCCGTCCGCGTCGACCCGACGAACGGCGACGTGGTCTACGTGTGCGCCACCGGCCACCTGTGGGACGCGGGCGGGGAGCGCGGCGTCTACAAGACCGCCGACGGCGGCGAGACCTGGGAGCGGGTGCTCTACGTCGACGCCGACACCGGCTGCGCCGACCTCGACGTCGACCCCCAGGAGCCGCGGATCCTCTACGCCGCCATGTGGCAGTTCCGCCGCTACCCCGACTTCTTCGAGTCGGGCGGCCCGGGCAGCGGCCTCTACCGGTCCACCGACGCCGGCGCCACCTGGACGCGGCTCGAGGACGGGCTGCCCGCGGGCGATCTCGGCCGTATCGCGGTGGCGGTGGCGCCGTCGCGGCCCAGCGTGGTCTACGCCACGGTCGAGTCCGCGGACACGGCCCTCTACCGCTCCGACAACCTCGGCGAGAGCTGGCGGCGGCTCAACGCGTCGACCAACGTCACGATGCGGCCGTTCTACTTCTCGGAGCTGGTGGTCGACCCCACCGACCACCAACGCGTCTACAAGCCCGGCTTCATGCTCACCTATTCGACCGACGGCGGCGAGAGCTTCACCGGCCTCTTCGGCGGCGGCTTCAGCCTCGGCGGGGTCCATCCCGACCACCACGCCCTGTGGATCAATCCCGCCAACCCGCACGAGATGCTCCTCGGCACCGACGGCGGGCTCTACGTGTCGCAGGACCGGGCGGTGGGCTGGCGTCACGTCGGGACGTTGCCGGTCTCGCAGCTCTACCACGTGAGCCACGACAACCAGTGGCCCTATCAGGTCTACGGCGGCCTCCAGGACAACAACTCGTGGATGGGGCCGTCGCGCGCCTCCGGCGGCATCGCCAACCGGGATTGGGAGGTCATCGGCAGCGGCGACGGTTTCTGGGTTTTCGCCGATCCCACGGATCCCAACGTCATCTACTCCGAGTACCAGGGCGGCCAGCTCCTGCGGGTGGACCGCGCCCTCGGCGAGGCCAAGCGGATCAAGCCCTACCCCGAGGAAGGCCAGGCGGACCTGCGCTTCAACTGGAACGCGCCCATCCACCTCAGCCCCAACGATCCCGGGACGATCTACTACGGCTCGCAATTCCTCCACCGCTCGCGCGACCGCGGCGATTCGTGGCAGACGATCTCGCCCGACCTGACCACCGACGACCCGGCGCGCCAGCGCCAGATGCAGTCCGGGGGCCTGACGATCGACAACTCGACGGCGGAGAACAACGCCACGATCTACGCCATCAGCGAGTCGCCGCGGGACCCGGACGTGATCTGGGTGGGCACCGACGACGGCCTGGTGCAGGTGACCCGCGACGGCGGCGCCGCCTGGACGAACGTCGTGGCGAACGTTCCCGGGCTGCCGGCGGGCACCTGGGTCTCGTCGCTCCACGCCGGCCCGCACGCCGCGGGCACCGCCTTCGCCACCTTCGACGGCCACCGCAGCGGCGACATGGGCGTCTACGTCTACCGCACCGACGACCACGGTGCCACCTGGACGTCGCTCGCCGGCGAGGGCGGCGAGGTCGAAGGTTACGCCTGGGTGGTCAAGCAGGACCCGGTCAACCCGGGGCTCCTCTACCTGGGCACGGAGCTCGGCCTCTACCTTTCGCTCGACGGCGGCGAGAGGTGGGCGCGCTTCGAGGAAGGCCTGCCCAAGGTGGCGGTGCACGACCTGGTGATCCATCCCGGCGAGCACGACGTGATCCTGGCCACCCATGGCCGCGGCATCTACGTCCTGGACGACGTGACGCCGCTGCGGGCGCTGACGCCCGAGGTGCTCGAGTCCGAGATGACGCTCTTGCCGTCGCGGCCGGCGGTGATGATGATCACCAGCCAGCTCTCGGCCTTCTCGACCGGCGAGTTCGTCGGCGAGACGGTGCCCGAGGCGGCGGCGATCGACTACTACCTCAGGAAACGGCACCTGATCGGCGAGCTGCGGATCGAGGTCTACGACCAGGAGGGCAAGCTCATCACCACCTTGCCGTCGGGCAAGCGGCGGGGCCTCAACCGGGTCTATTGGCCGATGCGGCTGCCGCCGCCCAAGCTGCCGCCGGCGACCAACCTGGTCTTCGTCTTCCAGGGGCCGCGGGTGCTGGAGGGCGACTACAAGGTGCGCCTGGTCAAGAAGGACCGCCAGGGCGAGACCGAGCTCGAGGGCGAGATCAGCCTGGTCCCCGATCCGCGCTCGCCGCACTCGGCCGAGGACCGGCGGGCACAGCAGGAGGCTGCCCTCGAGATCTACGAGAGCCTGGAAGACCTGACCTACATGGTCGACGTCCTGACCTCGCTGCGCGATCAGGCGCGCGCGCGAGCCGCGGCGCTCGACCGGAGGGCTGACGTGAGCCGCCTCGAGGCCTTCGCCGATCGGCTGGAGGAAATCCGCGGCACGCTGGTCTCGACCGCGGAGGCGGGCTGGCTCTCGGGAGACGAGCAGCTCCGGGAGGAGCTCGGCAACCTCTTCGGCGAGGTCGTGGGCTACGACGGGCGGCCGACGCAGTCGCAACTCTCGCGCAAGGACGTCCTCCTCGGCGAGCTCGCGGCGGCGGAGACGTCGTTCGAGGGCTTCGTCGCCGGCGAGCTTCCGGGGCTCGACGCGCTGCTCGAGCGTCGCGGCCTCGAGCCGATCGCGAGGCAGAGCCGCGAGGAGTGGGAGGCCGCTCAGCAGGTCTCCGGATCGTCGGGCCAGCGTATAAGATCGTAGGTGCCCGGCCGGCCGTGTCGCCCTGCCGGGCCGCGGAGCCGTCATGCCGCACGACCGCAAAGAATCTTCCGTGGTCAGCACGCTCGCCGGCCATCCGACGCTGGGCAGTCTCGTGCGCGCCTTCGTCGACCGTCTACCCAGTCGCCGGGAAGCCATCGAGGAGGCCTTTCGCGACGGCGATCTCGAAAGACTCCAGGTCCTCGCCCACGGCTTGCGGGGATCCGGCGGCACCTACGGCTTCGAGCCCCTCTCCCGCGCCGCGGAGGAGCTCGAGGAGAGTCTGCGCGCCGGAGCCGGCCGCGACGAGGTCGCCGCCGCCGTCGCCCGCCTCGCCGATCTCTGCCGGCGGGCGGTCGTGAGCTAGCCCGCAGGGAGCCCCGCGAACGAAAAAGCCCCGCGGCGCGGCGCCGCGGGGCTGGGTCGTTCAGCGGTCCGGCGGACCGTTACGGGAAGGTGACCATCCGCGTGGTCGACGCCTGCGAGCCGTCCGTGCCCGTCACCGTCAGGGTGATGGTGAAGGTGCCGTCGGCGGTGTAGGTGTGCATGGTCATGCTGCCGGGAAGGGCGTTGACCACCGGCGTGAAATCGCCGAAGTCCCACGTCAACGAGGCGGCGTTCGCCGAGGTGTCCGTCACCGTCACCATGCCGCCCGGTCCGGTCGGGGTCACGTTCGTGATCGAGAACGAGGCGACCGGCGGCGGCGGCGGCGGCGGCGGCCCGACGTCGTTGCGGCAGGCGGCGAGCGCCCCGCTGGGAACGTAGGTGAAGCCGCCGGGGAACGTGTCGCTCTCGCCCGAGGACCTGTTCTCCACCGTGACGTCGACCGTCGTCGAAATGAACCGCATACCCATCGTGCCGTCGCCGTTGTCGTCGCAGGCCTCCTCTTCGAACGCGTTGAACGCCGGCGCGTTGGTGTTGATCTGGGTGGAGCTCACCACCACGGTGCCGGAGGCGGCGACGTCGCCGAAGAGCACGCGCACCGGATCCACGAAGTTGAGCCCGGTGATGACCACGGGGGTGCCGTTCTGGTTGCTCGTCCGCGGCGCGATGTCCTGGATGATCGGCATCGTCGACACGTCGCCCACGCACTCCGAGGGCGGCACGTAGGAGATCTGCACCGTCGTCTCGCAGGTCGACGGGGTGTTGACGATGACGAGATCCACGGCCGTCGGCAGCAGGCGGGTCCCCATCGTCCCGTCGCCGTTGTCGTCGCACTGCTCTTCGTCGAACCCGTCGGTGAACGGCGGAATCGTGACGAGGAGGGTGTTCGCGTCGACCAGGGTCGAGCCGATGGCCGTGACGTCGCCGAAGGTGACGGAAACCGGCGGGTCGAAGTTGAAGCCGGTGATCGTCAACTGGGCGCCGGGCGGGATGGGATTGCCGGCCGCGTCGGTGGGGATCGAGCTCGGCTGGAGCGCGGTCACCGCGGGGTCGAAGACCCGGTAGGTCCAGTTCGCTCCCGTGGCCCCGTCGCCGGTCTCTTCGTTGACCACCTCCACCGGTCCCGAGACGTCGGCGCAGGAGTTGAGGAAGATCCGGCTCGAGCGCAGGACGATCTCGGTGCCGGTGACCGAGATCACGCTCTGGGCAAAGCCGGCCATGGTCACGGCCGCCGGTCCGTCGAATCCCGAGCCGGCGATCCTCACCGTATCGCCGCCGGTGTAGAAGCCCTCGCCCGGCGACACCGTCGCGATGAAGATCGGCGGCGTGTCGACCGAGCCGTACTGGAAGGCGCTGGCGCGGGTGTCCTCGAAGCCGGACTCCACGTTGACCACCTGCACGTCGACGAGCGAATCGCGGTTGGGGGAGTTGAAGCCGGTGGCCGCCGGCGTCACGACGTCGATCCGCGTCGACGAGACGTTGAGCACCTCGGCCTCGATCCGGGTCGTGGTGCCGAAGAAGACCTGCACCAGGTCCTCGAACCCTTCGCCGCGGACGATGACCGCGGTGCCGCCCTCGTTGGGGCCGGAGGTGGGGGTGATCGAGATGATGAGTGGCACCAAGGCGCCGCCGCCACCTCCGCCGCCCCCTCCGCCGCCGCCGCCGCCGCGGGTGAACGTGAAGGCGCCGTCCAGGGTATCGCTGGCGGTCCCTTCCTCGTTGACGTTGACCGACACGGTGACCGGTACGGTGAGGATCTCGCCGACGTCCAGGTCGACGATCGGGGTCTGCACCACGATCAGGGTGGGCGCGACGGATTGGACGACGGCCGGGCTGGTGCCGAAGAGAACGCGCGCCGGCTCCTCGAATCCGGAGCCGCTGATGCGTACCCGTTGGCCGCCGTTGGGGCCGCCGCGATCAGGCTGCACCCTCTCGATGAAGAGGGGGATGACCACCTCCTCCTGGAACTCCTCGACGTCGATCGCCGACTGGCCGACGCTGCCTTCGAAGCTCACCTGGACGATGAAAGCGCCGGCCGCCGTGGCGGTGATCGTCAAGGTCGCCGAGCCCACGCCGTTGTTCAAGGTCAGCGTGCCGGCGGACAGCGGCGTGCTCACGATCGCGGTCGAGCCGTTGGGCGGCGGCTGGTTGGTGCCGGCGCGCCGAACGGTCGCGGTGACGAGCACGGTGAACGTCACCGACCCCTCCTCCCCAAGGGTTACCGTGGAGGGATCGGTGGTCACCGTGACGTTCCAGGTCGCGCTCGGTCCCGGAGTCGACGGGGGCGGCACGGTTTGTTGCGGCGCGGTGGGCGAATCGGTCTCGCAAGCTCCCAGCGCCAGGCCCAGCACCATGACCGACGCCAGCACGGCGTAGCCGGACCTCATCCTGAAACCATTCATGGCGTTCCTCCGGTTTGCCGTTCTCATTGCGTGAACTCCATGGTGTGGGGCCGCGGTACGGACTCCACACGCCGCCCGCCGAGCGTTCGGCCGAACGCCCGGATGAACAGATTCATGCGAATAAAGGTCAATCCGGTCTCCTTGTCGAACCCGCCGTTGGCGAAGAGCAGGTCGGAAAGGGGAGGATTGTTGAGCTGGTCGAACGACATCAGCTCGAGGTCGTTGATCGTGAAGCTGCCGCCGGCGGGGATCGTCGCCAGGAGCTTGACGACGTAGGGAGGCGGCAGCCGCGTGCCGCCGTCGACGCGCTGGAAGACCACCTCGAAGGACTCCAGCTCGATGTTCATCAGGTCGCTCGCGACGGCGTTGGGATTGGCGACGATGGAGGTGAAGGTCACCGCCTCCACCTGGACCAGCGAGCCGTTGTTGCCGACGACGTCGTTGACCGAGGCCCGCAGGGGCAGCACGGTGCCGAAGTCGACCTCCAAGAGCACGCCGCCCGAATCGGTCTCCTCGGTCCGCTCGTCGCAGGCGAGGCCCACGAAGGGAAGGGTCAGGAGCAGCAAGAGACTTGCGATTTTTCTCACGGCATTCCTCCGCGTCCACGTCCTTACATCTGCACGATGCGCGGCGTGACGAAGATCATCAGCTCGTCGTTTTCTTCGCTGCGCTCTCGGTTCTTGAACAGGTGTCCGAGGATCGGGATGTTGGCCAGGCCCGGTACTCGGTCATGACTCTGGCTGGTCGACACTTCATAGACGCCGCCGATCACCGCCGTGCCGCCGTCGCGCACCACCACGGTGGTGGAGGCCTCCTTGGTGGCGATGGGGGCGTTGGTGGCGCCGACCACGGCGAAGGCGAGCTGCGGCGCCCGCTTGGCCACGTTGAGGTTCAGGATGATCGTGCCCTCGGCGGTCACGTGCGGCCGTACGACCAACTGCAGGGTGGCGTTGACGAACTGCACCGAGACCGTGCGGTTGGTCACCGTCTGGATCGGGATCTGCAGACCGCTCTGGATCTGCGCCGGGAAGTTGTTCAATGTGGTGACGCTGGGCGCCGAGATGATGTTGACCAGACCCTCGTTCTCCGCCGCCTGGATGGCGGCGTTGAGGTTGAAGCTGTTCAGGATGTTGCCCATCGACAGGTTGAGGAAGCCGTTGGCGCCGCCGGTCAGGAGCCCGACGCCGCCGTCGACGTCGTAGTTGTTGGGGAACTGCAAGCCGGTGGTGTTGCCCAACTGGTTGTTGCCGGCGGCGTCGAACCCCCACTGGATTCCCAGCGTGCGGCTGAACTGCTTGGTGGCCTCGATGATGCGCGCCTCGATCGTCACCTGCGGCTCCGGCGTGTCGAGGTTCTCGATCACCGCCAGGACGGTGTCGATGTTCGACGGCAGCTCGCGGATGATGAGCGAGTTGGTGCGCTGGTCGACCTGCACCGTGCCGCGCTCGGAGAGGATGGCGCCCGAGCGGTTGCGCAGGAGGGCCGAGACCTCGTTGGCCGAGGCGTAGCTCAAGGTCTTCATCACCGTGCGCAGCGGAATCGAGCGCCGCTGCGCCGCGGCCAGCTCGCGCTCGTGCTCGGCCTCGCGCCGGAGCTGGTCGGCCGGCGCGATGCGCACGATCGTGCCTTCGATGGCCATCCCCAGGTTGTTGATCTTGAGGATTTGCTCCATCGCCTGGTCCCAGGGGACCTGATTGAGCTCCACCGTGACGCTGCCGGTCACCCCGGGCTGGATGACGAAGTTCAGACCGCTGATCGAGGCGAAGGACCTCAGGGTCTCCACCAGGTCGGCGTTCTTGAGCGACATGTTGATCGGCTCGCCGAGGTACTCGCGATCCTGGCGGCTCACCACGGTGGCGGCGAAGCGGGGGACGTACGGACGCTCCTCCTGCTCTTCGAGCCCTTCGACCTCCTGCGCCTCGAACATCGAGACGTCGCGGGTCGCGCCGGGCCGGGTCACGCCGGGTTGGGGAGCGCGCGGCGCAGGCCGATCGGCGGGAGGCTCGGCCACCGCCATGGCCTCGCCCGTGGGCAACGGCTCCTGGGTGGGCTGGAACCGGGTCACCGGAGGCTCAGGCGGCGCCGTGGCGAGCTCAGCGGCAGGCGGCTGCGGCGCGGCCGGCTGAGGCGCGGCCGGCTCAGGCGCGGCCGGCTCAGGCGTCCCCGGCGCGAGCAGCGGCACCGACGGCGCCTCCTCCTCGCCGGCCTCGGCGGTCACCGCCGGCGGCGCAGGCTCCTCCGGCGTCGGCTCCTCGACCTCCGCCAAAGATGCCTCGGCGCCGACGTCCTGGGCCAGGGTCGACGGCGCAGCGCCGAAGGTGATCGCGAGACCGTCGGCGGTGCGTCCGATCACCGGCACCACCCCCCGGCGCAGGTCGAGGACGACGCGCGAAACGGCGTCGGGCCGGGGCTTGAACTGGCCGACGCGGACCCGTTCGACGAAGTCCCCCCCGACCTCCACGCTCGACCGTTCGCTCATGTTGACGACGCCTTCGAGGTCGATCACGAAGCGCTCCGGGCTCTCGAGCCGGAACGTCGAATAGGCGAACTCGCCGTCGCCGGCGACGAAGATCGTGGTCGCCTGGTCGTGTCGCTCGACGTCGACCGCGGTGAGCTGGCTGGCCTTCACGCCCCGCGGCGCCGGGCCGGCGAGCGGCCGGTCGGCGGTGCCGACGCGGGCCGCCGGAGCGCCGGCCGCCGGGTCGCCGGCCGCCGGGTCGCCGGCCGCCGGGGCGCCGGCCGATTCCTCGGGGATCGGCTGGTAGGCCAGCTCCACCGGCTCTTCGTAGCCCGCGGGCAGCAATTGAAGCTGCAGGATCGAGCCTTCGGTGGTCAGCGAGTGCTCGCTGTCCTCGCGCGTGCGCACGACGAGCCGGGTGAGCGGCCGCTCCGCGTCGTCGAGACGCTCGATCTCGACCGAGGCCACGAGGCCCTGCTGCGTGACGACGTTGCCGACGCCGGCGGCCGGAACGCTGTTGGGCAGCTCGACGACCAGGTTGCCGAGACTGTCGCGGTAGTTCGTCCACACCAGCGGACGATCGGCGACCACGTCGAGATAGGCGATCTCGCCCTCTCCACGTAGCTCCAGCGAACGGATCTCAGCCGGCTGGCTGACCTGGGTGGACGCCGGCCGCGGGGGCGGCGGCGCCACTCTGGCCGGCCTCTGGCGTCCTGACGAACAACCGAGGACGAGCCCGAGGACGACCACCGACGTCCATCCGCGTTGCACGTGCCTTCTTCGGGTAGCGATGCTGTCTCCCATACTCCTCGCCTCCGACCCCCGTCAGGGGTGTCGTTAGTCGCTATGGACTCAACCGCTTGACCACCTCACGAAACGGCTTGAGGGCGGTCGGATCCTCGACCACCTGCTTGAACACCACCTCTTGCAGGTTGATGCTGATCACGTCGCCGTCCCAGAGCTGATCACCGGGCCGTAACAGGTAGCTCGTTTCTTCCCGGGCCGATTGCACCTGCGCCACCGGTCCGTCGGCGAGCTCGAAGACCCCTTCGACCACGATCTCGTCGATCAGCAGCCCCGCCTTGCCTTCGGGACGCTCCCGGTGCGGCTCGGAAACCGTATCGCGGGTCTCGATCAACGAGCGGAACGGATCCCGGCGCAAGCCCGGGTCGTAGGAGAAGGTGTCGGCGTCGGTGAGCACCGACTCGTCCTGCGCCAGGAGATCCTCGATGGCCGACAGATTCCGGTCGCCGGCCTCCAGCTCGTCGTCCGCCGCGGCCGGCGCTCCGGCGGCCGGCGCTCCGGCGGCCGGCTCTTCGGCGGCCGGCGCCGTCTCCTGAGCTGGCGCCGGAGCCACGAGCAGCGCAGCCGCGACGACGCCCAGGCCCAACGCGCCCAGCCCGGCGCGGCGCCGCGCCGGCTGGTCTCTACGGGCTGGTTTCAAAGGCCACATCTAGGTTCCCTCTGCTGTCGTGTCGTTGGAGAGGAAGGTCTTGGCCGTGAAGTTGGCCTTGATCGTGTGGTGGCCGGTGCCCGACTTGTCGCCCTTGTGGGGCGTGATCTTGAGGTTCTCGACGTTGATGATGCGGGAGAAACGGCTGATCCGGTCGAAGAAGAGCGCCAGGTTGTGGTAGGTCCCTTCGAGCTCGATCTGGATCGGCCACTCGCTGTAGAAGTCGTCCTGAGGCGTGATCGGGCGCGGGCTGAAGCGCACGAGCAGGAAGTCGCCCTGCTCGGTGAGCGAGCGGATCCGGCGCAGGAGGTCCTCGGTCCGGCGCTGCGACGGCAGGATGCGCAGGAGCTTGTCGAGCTCGAGCTCGAGGCGCTCCACCTCCTCCATGAACTGGGGAAGCTGCCGCTCCGCGGCCTCTCCCTCCTTGATCTTCTTCTGCAGGTCCTCCAGGCTTTTCTCCTGGTTCCGGATGCTGTTCTTCATGTCCTGGAACTTCACGTAGTAGCCGCCCGCCACCAGGACCGCGGCCATGACCACGGCCACGCCCGCGCCGAAGTACCAGGGTTTGCCTTCGAGTCCCGTTTCCATGACCGTTCACCTCGTCGACTGCTTGCCCCGTCGACCGCTTGCCCCGCCTAGCTTTCCGCCTCCACGTCCTCGTCGGCTCCATCGAGCTTCGGCGGCCGCACGGTGATGCTCATCTGGAAGTCGTAGACGTTGCCCTCACGGCCCACGATCTGGATGTTCTTGGGATCGGGCTCCTTGAACTCCTCGACGTCGCCGAGGTTCTCGATGAAGGCCGCGACGGCGTTGGTGTTGAAGGCCTTGCCGCGCAGGTTGAGGGTCGCCCCGATCACGCTCATGTCCTCGAGCCAGACCAGCTCGGGCAGGGCCCGCGAGACGTGGTCCATGATGCGCACCGGGCCCTTCTGGCGGGCCTTCAAGTCCTTGATGACCTGGACCTTCCGCTCCAGGTCATCGTTCTTCTTCTTGAACTCCTCGACCTGCTTGATGATCGGCTCGAGCTCGGCGTAGCGGCGCTGCGCCGCCTTCACCTGGCGCTGCCGGGCCGTGAGCTCGGCGTTGAGCTGGTACCACCAGCCGCCCACCGCGAGCGCGCCGAGCACGAAGCCGGCGACCACCAGCAGGTTGTTCGGATCCTGTCCGCCCAGGGCGAGCGTGGGCTTGGCCTTGCGGGCCACCACCGGCCGCCGGCCTTCGGCAAGGAGATTGATCTTGATCATGGCGTCTTCAGTCCCCCACCCGGCGAATCGCCAGCCCCACCGCCACCGCCAGCATCGGGGCGATCGACTCCAGCCACTCGCGGTTGAAGTCGGTCTCCTTGAAGTGGATCCGCCGGAACGGATTGAGCAGCTCGGTGGGGACGCCGAAACGCTCCCGCAGCACTTCCTGGAGGTTGAGGGTCAGAGCGCAGCCGCCGGAGAGGACGAGCTCGTCGACCGCGCCTTCCGAGGAGGTGGCGGCGAAGAAGTCGAAGGTCTTCTGGATCTCGTTGGCCATCTCGGCCGACACCCCGTCGAGCACCTTGCGGGCGTCGCTGGCCGAGTAGCTGCCCACCGACTCGCCGCGCTTCAAGAGCTCGGCCTGGTCGAAGGAGAGGTTGAACTCACGCTGCAGAGCCTCGGTGAACTGGTTGCCGCCCGAGGAGAGGTCGCGCCAGAACACGCTCTGGCCGCGCGCCACCACGTTGATGTTGGTCACGCCGGCCCCCATGTTGATCAGCGCCACGACCTTGAGGGGGTCGAGGTCGTAGTTGAGCTCGTAGGCGTTCTGAATGGCGAATGCGTCCACGTCGACCACCACCGGGCTCTTGCCGCTCTGCGAGATCACCGACACGTAGTCGTTGACCTTCTCGCGCTTGACCGCGACCAGCAGCACCTCCATCTGCTCGGCGCCCACCGCCATCTCCTCGGGGCCGGTCAGCGTCACGTAGTCGAGGCGCACGTCGTTGATGTCGAAGGGGATGTGCTGCTCGGCCTCCCATTGGATCGACTCGGCGAGCTCTTCCGGCTCCATGACCGGGAGCTCGATCTTCTTGATGATCACCGAGTGACCCGAGACCGAGGTCGCGTAGCTGGCGCTCTTGACGCCCGTCTGGTCGTTGAGCTTCTGGATGGCGTCCACCACCAGGGAGGAGTCCATGATCGAGCCGTCGACGATCGCCTCCGGTGAGAGCGGCTCGACGCCGATCCGGACCAGTTGGTACTGGCCGCCCTTGCGCTCCTTCAGCTCCACGAGCTTGACGGTGGCGCTGCCGATGTCCAGGCCGACGACGCCTTTGGATCGGGATAGAAACACCGCCTGAAGCCTCTCGCTGTGAGCCGCCCGGCTGCGGCCTCCCGCAGGTCCGTCCGTCCGGTACGGCTCGGTTGCGCTCCTCGGGACCGCCCTCCCCCAGCACCATCTTCCGCCGCGCCCGAATCGCCGAAAAGGCAGTGATGATGCTGGGTTACCGACGATCCTTCAAGCGTTATGGGAGCGTAGCAGTCGTCGGTCCCGGTGTCAAGCAAAGAATTTGGTTTTCGCTATATGCCCGCAGGACTCGGGCTCCCCGGGCCGCCTCGACGGCCCTCCCGGAGGGCGCCGAGCGCCCGCCCGGCCCCCCCGCAGGCGACCTCCGGGGGGGGACCCGGGCTTGCCTTCGCCGCGCCGTTGTGGGATGATCTGCCTCTTGCGCGCGGGAGGCCCTTCCGGCGCGTCACGGACTCCCGAGGAGAACCCAACGCCATGGCCAAGAGATGCGAGATTTGCGACAAGGGGACCGTCGTCGGGCGCAGCGTCAGCCATGCCCACAACGTCACGCGGCGCACCTGGCAGGCCAACCTGCAGCGGGTGCGGGCGCTGATCGACGGCACCTCTCGCCGGATCTGGGTCTGCACGCGCTGCCTGCGCAGCGGCAAGGTCGAGAAGCCGCCGGTGCGCCGGTGGCAGCCCGCGCCCGCGGAAGCCGCCGAATCCGCGCCGACCTGAGGACTGGGCGCACGCCGTGCGCACCTACGGCAGCGCGTCCCCGGGGGCCGCGCCGCCGCGGCGGCGGGTGACCCGGAGCACCCCGGCGACGCCGGTGATGGCGCGGCTGAGCCGCTCCAGGTGCTTGCGGTCCTTCACCTCCACCACCACGTCGATCTGCCCCTCGTTGTCCACCGTCTCGGCCTCGAACTGGCGGATGTTCGACGACTCGCGGGCGATCACCTCGGTCAGCTTCGCCAGGATGCCCTGGTGGTCCTCGGTGCGGATCGCCAGGGCCACCGGGAAGACGCCGTCGGCGCGGCGCTCCCATTCCACCTCGATCAGCCGCGCCGGGTCGTAGAGCAGGTTCTTGACGTTGGGACAGTCCACGGAATGGACCGACACGCCGCGCCCGCGGGTGACGTAGCCCACCAGGTCCTCGCCGGGCACCGGGTTGCAGCACTTCGCGAGGGTGGCCAGCAGGTCGCCCTCGCCGCGCACCGTGACCGGCCCGGCGCCCGGCATCAGCCGGTCGATGGCCCGCCCCCAGGCCGACTGCTTGGGCACGCCGCCCTGGAGCTGGTCGTCGTCGAGGATCCGGGCCAGGGCCTGCTTGAGCTGCGTCTTGCCGTAGCCGAGCCGCTGGTAGAGGTCGTCCACCCGGGCCATGCCCTCGCTCCTCAGGTACTCCTGCACGCGCTCGCTCTCGAGCACCTTGCGCGGCGAGAGCCCCAGCTTCTTCAGCCCGCGCTCGAGCAGGCGGCGTCCGATCGCCTGCGACTGCTGCTTCTGCTGGGTGTTGAGCCAGTGGCGGATCTTCTGGCGGGCGCGCGAGGTGGCCACGAAGTTGAGCCAGTCGCGGCTCGGCGCGCGGCTCGCGCCGGTCAAGATCTCCACGATGTCGCCGTTCCTCAATGGCGTCTTGAGCGGCACCAGCCTGCCGTTGACCCGCGCACCCGAGCAGTGGTGGCCCAGGTCGGTGTGGATGCGGAAGGCGAAGTCGAGAGGCGTGGCGCCACGCGGGAAGGCGAAGACGTCGCCTTTCGGCGTGAAGGCGTAGACCTCGTCGGGATAGAGGTCGATCTTCAGCGCCGACAGGAACTCGCGCGGATCCTGGACCTCCTTCTGCCATTCCAGGAGCTGGCGCAGCCACAGGATGTTGGGGTCGCCGGCCTCGGCCCGGCTCTTGCCCTCCTTGTACTGCCAGTGCGCGGCGATGCCCTCCTCGGCCACCCGGTGCATGTCGGGTGTCCGGATCTGTACCTCGAACGGCTGACCCTTGTCGGTCATCACCGAGGTGTGCAGCGACTGGTACATGTTGGGCTTGGGCATCGCGATGAAGTCCTTGATCCGGCCCGGAACGGGCCGCCAGATCGAGTGCACGATGCCCAGGGCGCCGTAGCAGTCCTTGACCGAGTCGGTCAGGATGCGGAAAGCGATGTAGTCGTAGACCTGGTCG
>DASWIG010000552.1:0-2042 GCA_036397835.1 Thermoanaerobaculia bacterium | reverse complement strand
CGCCGGCTCGGTCCGGCTTCGGTCCGGCTCGTCGTGGTCCGAGGGACCGAGGCCGATCCGTTCGTCGCCGCCCCTGACGAGCGTGTGCTCGCGCTGACGGACCTGGGGAGCTACGGCGACCGCGAGAGGGTGTTTTTCTGGGAACGGCTCGGCGAACGGCTCAGGCGCACGAAGGCGTCGTCCCTGGCCCTGGTTCCCTGCCCGCCGGCCCGGTGGCCCCGCCGCGCGGCCGCCTTATGGTCGGCGCTCGAATGGAGCGCCCCGGACGCGGGCAGGAAGCAAGCTCCGGACGACCGGCCCGATCCGGTGGAGCTCCTGCTCAGGTTGGCGTCGCCGGCGGTCCGTCTCGAGATCGGGCTGCTGCGGGACCTGCGGCGTCTCGTCGCCGGGGCGGACGTGGATACCGAAGCGGACCTTTGGCTCCAAGACGCGGTGGCGGCGCGGTCGATTCGCGGGCTGAGCCTGGAGCCGGAGGAGGCGCGTCGACGGCTGGAGTCGTTCGTCGAGCTGCCGGAGGCGACGCAGAAAGCCGTCATCGAGGTTCTGCGGAGCTGGCACGAGTCCCTGGCGCCGGAGGTCTGGGCCGAAGAAGTGATTGGGCTCGTCGCTCATGGAGTGCCTGAGAAATGGCTCGGCGCCGAGACGGTCGAGCAGGCCACGGTCCTCATCGAGAAGATCAGCGCGACGGTCGAGCGGGGAAGGGGCGAGGGGCTCGCTTCGGAGACGGAGGCCTGGTTTGACCGCTTCACCGGGCGGGCGTCGCGGCCGGTCTGGGCGCACCGGAGGTTCCGCCGTCCTCTGGGCCGGGCGATGGCCGCGCTGCGTTCACGACAGGAAGACGCGACGCCGCCGTCCGGCATGACGCCCGAGATGTTCCTTCCGTCGCTCGAGCGGGCCGTCGACCGCTGGGCGGTTTGGCAGGAGGGACGGGGATTTCGGCTGCGTCGTCACGACGAGCAGGGCGAAGGGAGCTGGGTCGTCGCGATCAGCTCGCGGCGGCCGGCGGTCTTCGTCAGCGACGGCGTCGCTCCGGACCGCCAACTTGAGCTTACCGGCCAACCTTCGCTCGTTTCCTGGCCCGCGGGCGGTGGACCGATCGGGCTTGTGAGTGACGTCGAGTCGGTGTGCCTCGAGCTCTGGGCAGCGCCGGAGTGGGCGTCGGCGGCGGGGCGGGACGAGTATGGTCTCTGGGCTTCGTTTGAGGTTGAAGGCGTCACGCAGAGGATGCGGTGGATTCCGCCGGGTCGGTTTCAGATGGGCTCTCCCGAAACCGAGAACGGCAGGTGGGGGGATGAAGGCCCGCGGCATTGGGTGGTGCTGACGGAAGGTTTCTGGCTGGCGGAGACGCCTTGCACTCAAGAGATGTGGGAAGCGGTGATGGAAGACAATCCGAGCCATTTCGTTTCGCCGCGGCGGCCTGTGGAGCAGGTGAGCTGGGAGGACTGCCAGCAGTTTCTGGACCGGCTGAACGGCAGGATTCGTCATCTTGAGGTCTGGCTGCCCACGGAGGCGGAGTGGGAGTACGCGTGCCGGGCGGGCACGGAGACAGCCACCTGGCAGGGAGAGGGGTCGATTGAGGAGATTGCGTGGTTTGGGGGTGAGAGCACCCAGGAGGTGGCGCTGAAGCGTCCCAACCCATGGGGGCTCTACGACATGCTGGGTAACGTCCTCGAGTGGTGCTGGGATCTGAAGCGTAGCTACAAGCCGGGCGTGGCCGTCGATCCGGAGGGTCATGATATGGGTGCCGAGCGGGTCTTCCGTGGCGGTTCTTGGCACGACCGCGCGCGCAGCGTGCGCGCGGCGGACCGCCTCTGGGGCCTCCCCGGCGGCCGCGACCGGTACCTCGGCTTCCGCCTGTCTCGAGGTCAGGGAAGCGGAGCGTCGGAAGGGGAACGAGCGAGCGCGGTCTCCGAGCGCGCCGGGCGAGGGACGAGCCCGCGTCGCCGGAGCCGTCGCTCGCGGGCGTGGATCGAGCGTCTGGGCTGGGCGTCGGACGGCGGTTCTGACCAGTACGGTCGGTGGGCGTCGTTCGAGGTGGACGG
>DASWIG010000551.1:0-2251 GCA_036397835.1 Thermoanaerobaculia bacterium | reverse complement strand
GGTCTGTCGAGAGTGCGGGGAACGGTATTTCCATGCCACAACTCTGGACAGGATAGACGATTTGATCACCGGAGAGCATCCCGTTAAGGAAACCTGGTCGGTGGAGGTGCTGTCTGCGTGATTTTTCAGACGCGACGGGGCAAAGAACCATCGCATCCAGAGGGCCACCGCCGTCGTCACCAAAGAGATCTTCGAGATAGATGCTGAAACTGAATGGACACGATGAGCCATGAACGCCGCCGCCCCTCCGACCTGCTCAAAGCCGCCGCCCTCGACGCCTCGGTGCTGCCCTTCGACCTGCCGCCCGGCGCGACGGTGACGATCGTCTTCGAGGTCACCGTCGACCGCGAGCACCCTTCTCGCGCTCTACGCCGTCGGCCTCAACCTCTCTGACCGGTGGTATGCTCAGCGCTTCACCCACGATCCCCGGAGGCCATCCGTGACGACCGCGACACTCGAGCAGATCGGCGATCTCCTGAGCGAGATGGGCGAGCGCGACACTTTCACCGCCCGGCGGACGGCGGCGGCTGACGACCTGCACCTCGAGGTGAAAGACGTCGGGCGGCTCTCGAAGATCTCATCGACTGGAGCATCGAGCTGAAAGGCTGGATCGACCCGTCGGGGAAGCAGGCCGACGCCTCACACGAGGCACGGCGCGGCTTCTTCGTCAAGGCGTTGCGCGTCGCCGAGGGCCTCGAGGCACCGGCACTGGCGAAGTCGCTGCTGCAGCCTTTCCCGGTGGGGGCGGTCACCCCCGCCGCGGCTCCGGCGTTCGCGGCGCTGGTGAAACGCTACGGCGACGACTGGACGCGGTCCCTCCTGGGCGAGTGGAACGACCCGCCACGGGACCGGATGCGATTCGATCGACGGGATCAGCTAGCGTGGCTCGCTTCGCTGCCCCGCCTGTGCGAGAAGCTCCTCGCCGCCGACGGCACGGCGGGACCATCGGCGGCGCGGCTGCTGCTACGAGATCGCTGGGACTGGCTGGAAGGCAGGATCGAATCGTCTCGCGGTATTGCATCGCCAAGCCGGCGGGACGAAGCGGTGGCGTCGCTGGTGAAGCCGATCCTCGGTTTCCTCGAGAGCACGGCGGTCGTCGAAGCCGATGACCTTCAGGACGACGCGCTCGCCTTCCTCAGCACCGTAGAGAACGAGCCCCTGGTACCCTGCCTCGTGCAGGTGCTGCGGGCCGCCGCCAGGAGCGTTCCGCCCGAGAGGCGAGCCGCATTCGGCTTCGAGGCCCTGAGACGGCATTGCCTGCGGCGGATCGAGGCCCGGCTCGAACAGACCGCGCGGGAGAAAGGTGACTGGTCTATGGCCCTCCCTTCGGGGTGCGACTGCAAGCTCTGCGTCACGCTCGGCGAGTTCCTCTTCGACCCGGACGAACAGCGGCTCGAGTGGCGGATCGCCAAGGAGAAGAGACGGCACGTCCACGGCAGGATCGAGGCGAGCGAGCTTCCCGTCCGGCACCAGACCCGGCGCTCGGGCAGCCCTTACACGCTGGTGCTGGAGAAGACGAAGACGCTCTTCGAGCGCGAGGCTGCGGAGCGGCGTGCCTGGCAGGCCGACTTGAAGTGGCTCAGGGGGCCGGCCGGCCGGCGCCGACTCTGAGACCGGGGCATGGGTTGGCTCGGGAAGATACGGACGAGGCAGTCCACCCGGCGGACGAACACCGCAAGGAGGCAATCATGACGGCAGCACCCATGACGGCAGCGCGCGCGGCGGCAGCGCCGCACGCGGTAGCGCTCATTCGCCTGGCCGTAGGCGGTGCGACGATGAAGCGCTCTCTCTCTTTGCTGGTCCTGCTCGCGATCGCTGCGTGCTCCCGGCCGCCCGCCGAGTCGGCGGCCGCGGCGCCCGCGGCACCGAGCGACGCCGTGGCGACCGAGGGAAACGCCTGGTTGCTCGAAGGGTCGACCGACGAGCGCTTCGCGCGCGTCGCCAAGCACCTGCGCGGCTTCGACGTGGCGATGGTCGAGACGGGCTACCGCTACAACGAGCTCTATTGGGCGGGCCAGGACCGCAACTGGGACTACGCGAAGTACCAGGTCGAGAAGATCCGCACGGCGGTGAGCAACGGGGTCGAGCGCCGGCCCAAGCGGGCGGCGTCGGCGCAGGTCCTCGAGAGCGCCCTGCCCGAAGTCGAGAAGGCCATCGCGGCGCAAGACTCGGCGCTCTTCGCGCAGAGCTTCGACCTGCTGACGGCCACCTGCAACGCCTGCCACCGGACGGAGCTCGTCCCCTTCGTCCA
>DASWIG010000550.1:0-5054 GCA_036397835.1 Thermoanaerobaculia bacterium | reverse complement strand
GTAAGGCGGTCTTCACCATTGAAAACCTCAAACCTGTCAAGACGAACGAGGAGCTCGAAATCTGACGCCTCTCCCGGACTTTTTTGAGGAAAGGCCGTGAGCCCGCCTTCCCGGCTGCTCGTCGGCAACCTCGACGCCGAGACCGACTTCGCCCGGACGAGCGGGACGCTGCCGCGCAAGGTCCTCGAAACGCTCTCGGGCTTCGCGACGCTGCTGCGCGCCTTCGCCGGAGACGGCGACGAGCTGCGCACGATCCTCAGGGTCGCGCCCGAACGCATGGCCGACGTCCCCGGCCTGCCGCGTCCTCGTCTCAGCCAGGGACCGACGACCGCGCGCGACGGCGGACGTCCTCTTCTGGCCTGGGCGGAGACGGCGGAGGTTGCGACGTGCCGGCGATCGACGCCCGCCGCCGAACCGGACGCCGAGGCGCCCGTCCACGAAGTTCTCTGGGCCGTGCCCCCGCCCGCTCCCGAGAACGCCGCGCGCGTCAACCATCGCGGCTTCTGTCTGGCGACGGCCCGTGACCTGGGCTGCGCGCTGCCGGGAGCGCGCATGGTCTCCTCGCCCGCGGAGCTCGGATCCGACGCCTGGGTGGCGAAAGCGTGCTTCTCGGCCGCCGGACGCTCCCGGTACGTCCATCGCGGAGGTGGGCTCGACGCGAAGGCCCGGCGGACGCTCGAGCACCTCTTCGCCCGCCATGGCCCCCTGCTCTGCGAGCCGTGGATGGAGCGCACCGACGACTTCGGATGCGCCGCCGTCCTGACGCCGCGGACGACGCGCGTCGCCGGCTTCCACCGTCAGATCGTCGACTGTCGGGGAGGCTTCACCGGTCTCGAGCTCCGCGTCGAGCCGGGCGGCTGGCCGGAGCTCTCGGGCGGCGAACGGGACCGCTTCCGGACGACGCTGGAAGGCGTGGCGCGAGCACTGCGCGTCGCGGGCTACCTGGGGCCGTTCGGCATCGACTGCTGGCGCTACCGCCGCCCGGACGGGACGATCGCCTTCCATCCGCTCGGGGAGATCAACGCCCGCATGACGTTCGGCCTCGTGGCGCGTGCGCTCGTCGATCGCGTTCGCGAGCCGCTGGGACTGGCGCCGGACGGCCGCGTCCGGATCGTCTTCGGACGCAACGAGGGAGGCGCGGCCGTCCGCCGCGTCCCACTCCTCCTGCCGGACTCCGCCGGCGTCGAGGCCGTGCTCGAGGTCCTCGATTAGAATCGGCGGCGTCGAGTCATGAGCGCGATCTTCATCAGCCACTCCAGCCGCGACGACGCGGCCGCCGCCGAGCTCAAGGCCCGTCTGGCGGACCAGGGCCACCGCTCGGTCTTCCTCGACTTCGACCCCGAGGACGGCATCCCGGCCGGACGCGACTGGGAGCAGGAGCTCTACCACCGCGTCCGCGCCAGCCGCGCGGTCATCGTGCTGTGCAGCCGCGCCTCGATGGCCTCGCGCTGGTGCTTCATGGAGATCACCCACGCCCGCGCCCTCGGCAAGCACCTCTTCCCGGTCAAGGTCGAAGACTGCGACGTCGACGCCGTGCTCACCGACCGCCAGGTCATCGACCTCACGGCGGACAAGGAAAAAGCCTATGCGCGTCTGTGGCGCGGCATCCTCGCCGCCGGCCTCGATCCCGCCGACGCCTTCGACTGGGACGGCAGCCGGCCTCCCTACCCGGGCCTGCTGGCCTTCCAGGAGGAGGACGCGGCGATCTTCTTCGGACGCGACGACGAGATCGGCGACGGCCTCGACCTGCTCAACAAGGCCCACCGCCTCGGCGAGACCGGCCTGGTGATGGTGCTCGGCGCCTCCGGCAGCGGCAAGTCCTCGCTGGCGCGCGCCGGGCTCCTGCCGCGGCTGCGGCGCGACGTCGAGCGCTGGCTGGTGGTCGATCCCTTCCGCCCGCGCGACGACCCGGCGCGCGAGCTGGCGGCGGCGCTCGCCCGGGCCTTCGGCGGAGGACGGACGCCGGACGAGCTCGAGCGGCGGCTGCGGGCGGCCATGGCGGCTGCCGCCCCGGTCGCCGGCGCCCGGGAGGAGCGCGGGATCGAGACGGCGGGACCGCGGCGATACGAGGACGCGATCCGGTCGCTCCAGGCGTCGCTGCCCGAGGACGCGAGCCCGCGGGCGCGCCGCTATCTGCGGTTGCTGAAGGCCGAGCTGGAGCCGGGAGACGCACCGGAGGCCGAGCCGGAAGCGACGGCCACCGTCCTCGGCGAGCTGGCGGCCGAGCTGCGGCTGCGCAGCGGACGCTCCGAGGCCAGGGTGCTCCTCGTCGTCGACCAGTTCGAGGAGCTTCTCGGCCATCCCGACGACCACCCGGGCAGCCGCTTCCTCGCTCTCCTACGCGCCGCCGCCGAGGGGCCGCACGCGCCCGTCCTGGTGCTGGGGACCATGCGCTCCGATTTCCTCGGCCTGTTCCAGAAGAGCCCGGCCCTCCTCGACCTGCGCTACGAGAGCCTGTCCCTCGGCCCGATGGCGCCCGAGGACGTCGTCCAGGCCGTCGAGAAGCCGGCGGAGCTGGCGGCGGTCGACCTCGAGTCCGGCCTGGTGCGGGCGATGGTCGACGACGCCGAGACCGACGACGCCCTGCCCCTCCTGGCCTTCACGCTGCGCGAGCTCTACGAGCGCTTCGGCAAGGACGGCAAGCTCCACCTGTCCGAGTACCGCGAGCGTCTCGGAGGCTTGCAGGGCGCGGTCGCGAAAGCCGCCGACGAAGTCCTCGAATCGGCGGCCCTCGGGCCGCAGGACGAGAAGGCTCTCAAGGCCGCCTTCCTGGCCATGGTGCGCGTCACCGACGAGGGCGGCTGGTCGCGCCGGCCTGCCTTCTGGGACGACCTTCCCGCCGCCGTCCACCCGCTGCTCGAGAGGTTCGTCCAGGCGCGGCTGCTGATCTCCGGCAGCGACGGCCAGCGGCGGACGCTGGAGGTCGCCCACGAGGCCCTCTTCCGCTCCTGGGAACGCCTCGTCGCCTGGCTCGACCAGAGCGCCGAGGCCCTGCGTCTGCGCCACGAGGTCCAGCGCGCGGCCCGCGGCTGGGACCAGGAGGGCCGCGGCGACGAGTACCTGTGGCACGGCGCACGCCTGGCTCGCGCCCGCGAGCTGATCGCCGGCGGCGACCTGCCGCTCGAGGACGTGGGCCTGATGTTCGTCGAGGTGTCGGCGGCCGCCGAGCGCGCGCGCCTGGATGCCGAAGCGGGGCAGCGCCGGCGCATCGAGCGCCTGAAGCTGTGGGGCCTCGTCGCGACGCTCGTCGGGGCCCTGGTGACGGCGTTCATCGCCTGGAAGGCGGTCGAGAACCGCCGGCGGGCGCAAAACGACGAGAAGGTGGCGGCGATCGCCCGGCAGGGAGCGCTGGCGGCCATGAACTTCGCCGAGTCCCAGCGCCTCCGCGTGGACGTGCAGCAGGCCGATGACGAGCGGACCCGCAAGGCCCTCCAGGTCATCGAGCCCAAGTACCGCGAGCAGTCGAAAGCGCACCTGACCAGAGCGGAGGAGCTCCGGTCGGAGCTGTTGGCGTGGCGGCTGGACTCCGGCGTCAGCCTCCGGCCTCCTGAGGTCGTCTTTTCGTTGGAGGTCGTGCGAGCGGGCTCCGGCGCCTGCGCGATCCTCCACTTCGGCCCGCCAGCGTCGCCGCACTTGGTGCTCGTTGACGGCGGCGACGCCGAGGCGTACCTCACGAGCCTGCGGCCACGGCTCGACCAGTTGCGCCGCGAACGCTCCCCGCAAGGCCCGCTGCCGCTCGAGCTCGTGATCTCGGCCCAGGCCGAAGAGGACCACATCCAGGGGCTCGAACGTCTCCTGGAGGAGCTGAAGCGTTCGCGCGACGCCGGCCGCGCGCCGCTGGCCGAGGTCCGGGTCCTGTGGTCCAACGTGTTTCTCCCCCCCGACGAGGAGGTACGCCGACTGCTCGCCGACCAGGGAAAGGGCCTGCTCACGAAGACGGCCGGAGCTCTCGGGATTCCCGTCAACGAGCCCTTCACGCGACTGGTGACGCTGCCCGACAAGGGCTCGGCGCGCGTCGCCGGTCCGTCCGAGGAGCTGACCCTCACCATTCTGGGGCCCTCCCTCGAGGGGTTGCGCCGCTTTGCCCAGGCCAGGATCCGGGACATGCGCGGTCGCGCCGGCAAGGACGAGCAAGTTCTGGCCGTGTTGGCGAGGCTCGAAGGCTTCGAGCTGATCGAGGACTTCGCCAGCGACAAGATCGAGCTCGTGCCCTCGCCGCCCCAGGTCGAGGCGCCGGCGCCGCCGGCGGTCGAGGACGACTTGTTCACCGACCTCGCGAGCATCGTGCTGATGGTCGAGTCGGGCGACGATCTCGAATCGGGCGGAAGGCGCATGCTCCTGCCGGCGGACGCCGGCGCCGACCACCTGCTGGCGGCGCTGGCGCAGGCGGGCTACTCCGATTCCGCGGGCGCCACCGAGGTGGACGTCCTGGTGCTGCCCCACGGCGGCAGCCATCACGCCTCCGAAGATTTCTTTCGTCGCGTAAAGGCCCGCCACTACGTGGTACTCGGAAACGGCAGCGACACGAACCCGGACCTGCGCACCTTCGAGATGCTGTTCGCGGCGCGCCGGGAAGACGCACGGCCCTTCACCCTCCACCTCAGCTACCGGCCCGCGGAGTACGCCGTGATCGACAACACCTATCCCGCGGACGAGCTGTGCGCCCTCTTCGAGCGCCAGCGCGAAGCGGGGACGCCTTTCGACGTCGTCGTGCCCAGGGAGGGCGAGGCTTCCCTGAGCATCGACCTCTTGCTGGAGACCTCGCTGGACAAGGGCACCAGCTCGGGAGTCTGTCCGCCGCCCGCCGCCGCCGGCGTGACCCGGGACACGCCCGAGGTCGCCGGCGGCACCATCGTCCGCGACGAGGACGGCGAGCCCACCGGCGGCGAGCAGGGCCGTGTCGCGGTCGGTCAGGGTGCGAAGGGCTTCGGACATCGGATCGGCGTGTGCGCGGCGGCGATCAGAGCTCCTCTGGCCAACCGCGCTGCTGCTTGATCCGATTCCTGAGCTCCTCCAGGCCAGCCAAGTCGGAAGTGTTGACGAGCTCCCGGCGC
>DASWIG010000549.1:0-1615 GCA_036397835.1 Thermoanaerobaculia bacterium | reverse complement strand
CGTGTTCGTGTCGAAGCCGTCCATCTCGACGAGGATCTGGTTGAGCGTCTGCTCGCGCTCGTCGTGGCTGCCGCCGAGGCCGGCGCCGCGCTGGCGGCCGACCGCGTCGATCTCGTCGACGAACACGATGCACGGGCTGTTCCGCTTGGCCTGGTCGAACAGGTCGCGGACACGGCTGGCGCCGACGCCGACGAACATCTCGACGAACTCGGAGCCGGAGATCGAGAAGAACGGCACGCCGGCCTCGCCGGCGACCGCGCGGGCCATGAGCGTCTTGCCGGTGCCGGGAGGGCCGACCAGAAGCACGCCGCGCGGGATCCGTGCGCCCAGTGAATTGAACTTCTCCGGGTACTTGAGGAACTCGACAACTTCCTGGAGCTCCGTCTTGGCCTCGTCGACGCCGGCCACGTCCGCAAAGGTGACGACCGTCTTGTTGCCGAGGAACATGCGGGCCCGGCTCTTGCCGAAGCTGAGCGCCTGGTTATTCGTTCCCTGCGCCTGCCTCATCATGAAGAAGATGAAGCCACCGATGACGAGCAGCGGCAGCAGGCCTGTCAGGAGCAGGCCCACCCACGAAGTGTCCGGCGCCGGCTTCGACTCGTAGATCTTGTCGTCGAGCACGATGTTGCCGGCCGTCGCGGCCGCCTGCATGTCCTGCAGGACCTGGGTCAGGATGTTCGGGACGTTCGTCGTGTACGGGGTCGTCACGCCGCGCAGCTTGACCGTCAGGCTCTCGCCCTGCTGGGTGACCCTCTCGACCCTGCCCGCCTTGACGTCGGAGAGGAACTCGGAATAGCCGATGCTGCTCGTCTGCTGGTTCGACGAGAGCCACGTGTAGAGCAGCGCCACGGTGCCCACCACGAGCACGAGCATGACGATGCCGTTGCGAAAGAACTTCGGATTCAACGGAGCCTCCGGGAGAGCGGGACCGGTGCCCGCCACGCGCCGAGTATACCCTCGGCTCGGCCGCGCACCGTTGACGGCCGTATGACAGCTTCGCGGGCGGGCCTACCAGGTGTACGACGAAGTGCCGGCGGCGGATCGTTACGGCACGAAGCGATCCGCCTCCCGCGTCGTCGCCTCGCGGCCCTCGCTCATCGCCGCGGCGCGACCCGCGACCCTCGGCGGCGAGGTGGGCAACTTCTCGCTGATGCGTGGCACGACTCAGGCGAACACGATTCGGCCAAATTCGGCGCCTGCTGCCGCCGGTTTCGTGCACGATGCGCGGCCGATCGAGCGCGGCGCGGCCGCGGAAGGTTGTCGGTGAGTCGCCAGACGACGATTTCGAGAAGTTCGCGCGGCGGACGGCGAGCGACCCGGCCGCGCTATCGAAGGTGGTAGCGGAGGGCGGATTCGAACCACCGACCAAGGGCTTATGAGTCCCCTGCTCTACCACTGAGCTACTCCGCCGCTGCAATCAAGCTTATCGAGCGTGATCCGGAGCGGCAACCGCCCGCCCAAGAGCGCATAACTTTCGAACAGCACATACCTGCTGGAGACAAGTCGAGGACGCTGCGCGGTCACGAGCAATCCCGCCGATCGCGCCCGGGCGAGCGCCTCGACACGTCGGCGGGCGGAGCGGGCTAGCCCGATCGGCCGGTCAGGTGACGGCGGC
>DASWIG010000548.1:0-11032 GCA_036397835.1 Thermoanaerobaculia bacterium | reverse complement strand
GCCGACCCCAAGATCCTGATCCTCGACGAGGCGACCTCGAGCCTCGACTCGGAGAGCGAGGCGATGATCCAGGACGGCTTGAAAGCCCTGCGCCAGGGGCGCACGACCTTCGTCATCGCCCACCGCCTGTCGACCATCCGCAGCGCCGACCAGATCCTGGTCATCGAGGAGGGCGAGATCGTCGAGCGCGGCACCCACGAGGAGCTGTTGGCCGCCGACGGGCGCTACCGCGAGCTCTACGACAAGCAGTACAAGCTCGATCGCGACCGCTTCATCAATCCCGGCGAGGACTTCACGCCCGAGCCCGAAGAGGAGCCGCCGCCGGCGGTCGCGGCGGGCCGGTCGGCCCTGTGACGGCGTGGCACGCCCGCACGGGCATTAATGCCCGTGCGGTCCGCGGCGCGTGGGTAGGGGAGCCGCTGTGCATGATCACTATGACCCCGTGATCGGGACGCCCGCGTTCCTCGGCGGCCCGCGGGTCCTCAACCGTCCCCCGCTCTTCCGCGACCCGGCGCCTCCGCCGCCCGTCCGGCGCCGCTGGCTGCTGCCGGCGGCGCTCTTCGCCGTCACTTGCCTCTCCACCTGGCACGCCGGCAACACCTGGACCGACGACGGCTGGATCTACGCCGCCGGCATCATGACGATCCTCGCCTGCCACGAGCTCGGCCACTTCCTCCAGGCCCGCCGCTACGGCGTGCCGGCCAGCCCGCCCTACTTC
Source organism: Thermoanaerobaculia bacterium (assembly GCA_036397835.1). Taxonomy (GTDB): domain Bacteria; phylum Acidobacteriota; class Thermoanaerobaculia; order Multivoradales; family J023; genus DASWIG01. The sequence continues at coordinate 10,314 of DASWIG010000548.1, read as the reverse complement.
ATCCCGATGCCGCTCTCGCCGATCGGCACCCTCGGCGCCGTCATCGCCATGCGCTCGCGGATCGCCGACTCGCGGGCGCTCTTCGACGTCGCCGTCACCGGTCCCGTGGCCGGGCTGGTGCCGACGCTGGTGATGCTGGTCGTCGGGCTGCGGCGCTCGGAGATCGGCGGCTTCGTCACCGAGCCGCCGTGGCTGGCCGGCAAGCCGCTGCTCTTCCGGTGGCTCGAGAGCCTGGTCCTCGGCCCCGACCTGCCGGCGCTCGAGATCTCCTACCACCCGCTCGCCGTCGCCGCCTGGACGGGCCTCTTCGTGACCGCCCTGAACCTGATTCCGATCGGCCAGCTCGACGGCGGCCACGTGCTCTACACCCTGCTGCGGCGCAAGGCCCACGCCGTGTCGGCCGCGCTCGTCGCCCTGGCGGCGCTGGCGATCGCCGCCGACTTCCGCGCCTACGGCCCGTGGACGCTGATGCTGGTGCTGCTCGTGCTGATGGGCGTCCGGCACCCGCCCACGGCCCACGACGTGCCCCTCGGCCGCGGCCGCTCGGTGCTCGGCTGGCTGGCGATCGCCTTCGTGCTGGTGGGCTTCACGCCCTCGCCCTTCCCGCTGCGCTGAGACCGGCGGGAGAGTCGGCGCCGGGAGATAGAGACGTCGGACTCGTCAGACGGGTCCGACACCGGCCTGGCGCCAGTCAGTCGACCCTGCTCCCCTGCTCGACCACCTGGCGGTGGAGCTCGTAGAGCCGCTCGAAGAGCCGGTCGAAGCGCGTTTGCAGCTCGCCGTGGCGCGCGGGCGTCAGGCCGGCGAACTGCCGCGCCTGGACGTTGCGCTCCCGGCTCAGGACCCGCGCCGTGAAGTCGGTGTAGTGCTCGGCCCAGAGGTTGATCGGCAGCTCGCCGACCCGCAGCTCGGCGAGGAAGGCGGCGAGCTCGGAGAGCTCCCCGGGACCCAGCTCGAGAGCGATCGGATCGGCGTAGCCCTCCTCCGGCATGATCTCGCGGGACGACGCCGAGCGGCCCTCGACGCGCAGCAGCCAGCCCTCCGCGCCCGGATCCGCGGGCTTGCGGTGGAGCAGGAGCTCGAGGGTCTCGGCCGCCAGCTCGCCGGCGGCCACCTTGGCGAGCCCGTCGTCGAGGTCGGCGGCTCTCGCGCCGCCGCGCGCCGGCTCGCGGGAGAGCTCCTGGAGGCGCTCCGCCAGCCGCCGCAGCTCGGCCGACTGCACGCCGCGCCGCACCTGCACCACCTCCTTGGCCACGCCTTCGAGCTCGAGGCGGACCCGGCAGAGGACCTCGAGCGCCGAGCCCGGCTTTTGCGGATCGGCTTCCGGGCGGCCGCCGTAGCGCTCGGCCAGGGAGGCGAAACCCACCTCGCGGAAGACCTCGAGATGAGCCCGGACCTGGTCCGGCGTGAGGGTGAACTGCGCCTCGCGGTTCCAGATGGCGACGCCGTTGCCGAAGATCTCGAGCGACGTCCAGCCGGCGTCGGTGCGGCATTCGTCGAGGACGTGCAGCTCGCTCCATCCCGACGCCAGGGCGCGCTCGAGGGCTTCGGCAAGGGCCGCGGAATCCGCGGCGGGGGCGCCGGCCCCCTGGTCGGCCTCCTGCGGCTGCATCGCGCCGTGGGTGGCCGGCTCGCGCTCCACCGCGGAGCAGGCGAGCATCGAGAGCAACACGCCGGGGATCGTCAGCTTCCACATGGTCTCTCTCCGTTCTCTCGAGAAGATCGTTCGCGAGTAGGGTAGCATCTTCGCGATGTCCCTGGTCTGGTTGCTGGTGAGCTGGTTGGTCTTGCCGTCCGGCGGATCGCCGCCCGGCGGATTGCCGGCCGTCGAGCCGGAGGACCTCGAAAGCCTCGATCCCCTGCTCGTCGAGCTCGTCGAAGAGCGGGCCGCCGCGGTCGCCGCGAGCCCCGGCGACGCCGGCGCCCACGGCGAGCTCGCGCTGGTCTACGAGGCCAACCGCATGTGGCCGGAGGCGCGCGCGAGCTACGAGAACGCCGTCCGCCTGGCCCCCGGCGACCTGCCGTGGCGCTTCCACCTCGCCCTCACCCGGCGCCAGACCGGCGACTTCGAGGGCGCCCTCGCGCTCTACCGCGCCCTCGCCGCCGAGCGTCCCGACTTCGCGCCGGCGGCGCAGCGCCTCGGCGAGGCGCTCCTCGAAGCCGGCGAGGTCGCGGCGGCCCGCGCCGCCTTCGAGAAGCTGATCGAGCTCGCGCCGCGGGCGCCCCACGGCTACGCGGGGCTCGGCGACGCGTTCCTGCGCCAGGGCGACGCGGCGGCCGCGGCCACGGCCCTGGAGCACGCCGTGGCGTTGGCTCCCGGCTACCGGGCGGCGCGCTACCTGCTGGGGACGGCGTACCTGCGTCTCGGCCGCCGCGACGAGGCCGAGCGCGAGCTGGCGCGCGGCGTCGGCGCCGCGGTCGAGCAGCTTCCGGATCCCCTGGCGCCGCGGCTCGAGACCTACGCCGTGGGCCTCACCGACCGGCTGAGCCGGGCCGGCGCCGAGATCGCCGCGGGCCGGCCCGAGCGCGCCGCGGCGCTGCTCGAGGAAGCGCGGACCGTCCACCCCGCCAACGTCACGCTGCTCAACAACCTGGCAATCGCCTACCTGCGCCAGGGCCGGCTCGACGAGGCCCGCGAGCTCCTCGACGAGGCCCGGCGGCGCGAGCCGGCGAAGTTCTCGACCTATCTCAACCTGGCGTCGTGGGCGCTGCGTGCCGGCCGGCTCGACGAGGCCCTCGGCTTCGCCGCCGACGCCGTGGCGCGGGCGCCGGACCTGGCCCAGCCCCACTTGACCCGCGCCGAGATCCTGGCGCGCCGCGGACGCTTCGACGACGCCCGCGGCTCCTACCGCCGCGCCATCGACCTGGCCCCGGACCTGCTGCCGGCCTGGCTCGGCCTGGCCCGCGTGAGCCACGCCCTGGGCGAGCGCGACGACGCCCGCGCCGCTCTCGCCGAGGCCCGCCGCATCGCGCCGCGGCACCCGCTGGTGCTGCGCCTCGAAGAGGAGCTCCGGCAGGGGGAGTAGAGCTTTGCGGGCAATATCCCTCGCCGCCGCGCTTCTCGGCCTCGGCGCCGGGCCGCCGGCGACGCCCGCACCGGAGCCCTGGTTCGAGGAGGTCGCCGAAGCCTCCGGAGTCGTTTTCGACCACGTGCGCGGCATGCCGGCGCGCTTCTGGTTCCCGGAGATCATGGCGGGCGGCGGCTGCTGGCTCGACGCCGAGGGCGACGGCGACCTCGACCTCTTCCTGGTCCAGGGCGGCCCGCTGACTCCGGCTCCGGCGGCGCCTCCCCATCGGCTCTACCGCAACCAGGGCGACGGCACCTTCGCGGACGAGGAGGTCGCCGCCGGCGGATTCGGCATGGGCTGCGCCGTGGGCGACTACGACGGCGACGGCGACGACGACCTCTACGTGACCCGGGTGGGGCCGAACGCCCTCTACCGCAACGAAGAAGGCGTTTTCCGCGACGTCGCCGCCGCGGCCGGCGTGGCCCACCCCGGCTGGGGCTCGAGCGCCGCCTTCCTCGACGTGGAGGGGGACGGCGACCTCGACCTCTTCGTGGTGAATTACGTGCGCTGGTCGCCCGAGCGCGAGATCGTCTGCTCCCAGGGGAGCGACCGCGACTACTGCCAGCCCGCCAACTACAACGCCCCGGCCCCGGACGTGCTCTACGTCAACGAGGGCGGAGTCTTCCGCGACGCGACCCTCGCGTCGGGCGTGGCGCGCGCCTTCGGCAACGGCCTCGGCGTGACCGTCGGCGACTTCGACGGCGACGGCCGCCCCGACCTCTACGTGGCCAACGACGGCGACCCCAACCAGCTCTGGATCAACCAGGGCGGCGGCGTCTTCGCCGACCGCGCCCTGCTCTCCGGCGTCGCCGTCAACCGCCAGGGCGTGGCGGAGGCGGGCATGGGCGTGGCCGCGGTGGACGTCGAGAACGACGGCGACCTCGACCTCTTCGTGACCCACCTGCGCGACGAAACCAACACCCTCTACGTCAACCAGGGCGGCTGGTTCGACGACGCCACGGCGCAAGCGGGACTGGCGGCGCCGTCGATCGGCTCGACCGGCTTCGGCCTCGGCTTCGCCGACTTCGACCACGACGGCGAGCTCGACCTCTACGTGGCCAACGGCCGCGTCAGCCGCGCCCTGGCGCCGCTCGCGGACGATCCCTACGCCGAGCCCGACCAGCTCTTCCGCGGCCTCGGCGGCGGCCGCTTCGCCGAGGTCGCGGGCGCCGGCCTGGCCGCGTCCCTCGTCGACGCCGGCCGCGCCGCCGCCCTCGCCGACTACGACGGCGACGGCGACGTCGACGTGCTGGTGGTCAACAACGGCGGCCGCGCGCGGCTCTTGCGCAACCGCGCCGCCCGCGGCCGGTGGGTCATGTTCCGGGTCACCGACCGCCACGGCCACGTGGCGGCCGGCGCGCTGGTCGGAGTCAGGGTCGCGGACCGTTGGCAATGGCGCGTCGTCCAGCGCGCTGCGAGCTACCTGGCGAGCCACGACCCCCGCGTCCACTTCGGGCTCGGCGCGGCGGAGCGCGTCGACGAGGCCGGCGTCGTCTGGCCGTGGGGGCGGCGGGAGTCCTTCGGGGGATTCGCGGCCGGCGCCGTCCACGAGCTGCGGGAGACGACTCGGGCCGCGTCAGGAGTCGAGAACGTCGTCGAGTGACGTGGCGGTGCCGGCGCGCGCCAGCCAGCGATCCAGCGTCGCGGAATCCCCCGTGCCGAGGATTCGCTCGCGGGCGGCTTCAGACACCTCGACGCGTCGCGCCGCCAGGATCGTCAGGAGGGCCTTGGCGCTTCCTTCAGTAAGTCCTGCGGTGCGTCCCTCAGCAAGACCTTCGGCACGTCCTTCGGCACGTCCTCTACGACGGCTCTTCTCCTTCATCTCGACGATGGCGGGGTTGCCCTTGGCTTCCAATGCCAGCGCCACCGCCACGTCCGCCCGCGTCGGTCCTTCCGCCACCGGCCGTCACAGTGAGCCGTCTCTGTTATGACACCTTGATGATTCTAAGACATCACAACCGACACCGCTCTGACATCTTGAACTTTCCAAGATGCCACAACCGACACCGCTCTGACATCTTGAACTTTCCAAGATGTCACAACAGGCGCTGTTCTGACATCTTGCCAATTCCAAAGATGTCATAACAGGGCTGACATAACATCTTGACAATCCATAAGACGTCATAACGGACGCTGTTCTAGCAGCTTGACAAGTCTCAAGACGTCATAAGATCGACGGTTGGGACGTCTTGTCAACTCCAAGACGTCATAAAGCTGGGAGCGCAGGCGTCCAGCCGCCCGGAAAAGCAGGCTGGTGGGCTCCTGGTCCTGACGCGACGCGGCAAGGCAGTCGCCGCCGTGGTGCCGCTAGCCGACGGCGACCTCGAGCGCCGCGGCCCGCCCGGGCTCGATCTCGAGCGCCCGGGCCAGACGGCCCAGCCAGTCGCGTTCCAGGTCCGAGGCCTGCCCGTCCGCCAGCACGATCAGGGCCGCGCAGCGGTAGAGCGCCTCGCGCCCCGGTCCCGGCGGCGCCAGGGCCACGAGCTCGGCCGGCGTCGGCGGCAGCACCAGGTCGCGGTGGATCTGGAGCGTCTGCTCCTGCGACAGCCCGGACTCGCCGAGACGGCGATGGATCAGCTCCTTCTCCTCGGGCGCCAGGCTGCCGTCGGCCAGGGCCGCCGCCACCATCGTCCGCACGACGGCGTAGACCGCCTCCGGCGGTAGCTCACTCTCCTCCACCTCCTGCGGCTCCGCGGCCGGCGGAGGTGGCGGCGGAGGCGGCGGAGGCGGCACCGCCTGGACCGACGGCGGCGGGGGCGGCGGCTCCGCGGGCGGCGGAGGCGGCGGGGGCGGCGGCACGGCGACGCCTGCGGCCGGCGGCACCGTGCCCTGGCGCTGACTGAGAGCGCTCGCCACGCCGCCGGCGAGCGCCGCGCCACCGGCCAGCCACAGCAGGTTCTTGCCGCCCACCATGCGCGTCACCCGGCGGACGCTGCGGCCGTCGAAGCCGACGGAGTCGCCGATCATGTCGGTCACCAGTCTTTCGAGGAAGCCCATAGCCGTCATTGTACGTCGAGAGGACGCCTGCCGGCACCGGTGCGCTGGTATGCTTCACCGTCCCAGATGAGCAAAACTCCCCCGGACGTCGCGTCCCCGCCGTCTTTCGACGAGGTCTTCGCCGCGTTGCCCCCGGTGGGCTCGCCGGAGTACCTCGAGCGCCTGCGCACGGCGTCGACGCAGGAGCTGCCTCCGGAGGTCCTGGCGCGAGCTTACCGTCAGCTCGCCGGCGAGGACGACGAGGCGGCCCGCGCCACCCTGGCGCGGCTCCTCGGCGAGAAGAAGGGACGACCCGAGTACCTCGGCACGGTGCTCTGGCACGCCACCCGCAGGGTGCCGCGCCACCAGCACTGGCAGGAGGCCCTCGACCTCTTCCAGGACGCCGTGGCCCTCGTCATCGAGGTCCTGCCCACGGAGCGCGGCCGTTACGCGGAGCGCGCGTGGCGCAGCTTCTGCTACCAGCGCCTCATCGACGCCTGGCGCCGGCGCCAGGGCCGGCGCGGCGAGCGCGCGGAGTCGCGGCGCGTCGAACCTGCGGCCGACGAGGACGCCGAGGCCCTGGACCCTCTCGACCTGGCCGAGGACCTGCCGCCCTGGCACGCCGCGGTGAGGCCCGACAAGCTCCCGTGGCTCGAGGAGCTCGTCGGCCGGGTCGTCGCCGGGGTCGCCGACCCGTTCGTGCGCGCGGTGGCCGAGGACCAGTGGCTTTCCGGCGACCCGTCGCCGATTTCCGGCGCCCGCACGTCAGCCGGCGGCCGCAAGCCGCTCACGCGGCGCTACGGCAAGAGCCGTTTCCAGGTCTACCGCGCCCTGAACGCGGCCCGCGCACGCCTCTTTGCCGCCCTCGCGACGCAGAACGAGGTGGAGGTCAACCTCGAGGCGTTGCGCACGAAATGGAGCGCGTCGGCGTTAGAGTGAATAAAGGAGCCCTTTCATGGCGACCGCAGCACACTCCCTCGACGAGCTCCTCGCGCAAACCGAACGCGCCTGGCTCGACCGCCGCGACGCCGGCACCGTGGACCGTCTCGCCGCCGAGCACCCGGAGCACGCCGAGGAGCTCTACGCGTTTTTCTCCGGGCTGGTCTTCGGCGACGTCGAAGGCGCGGTGCCCGGCGAGCTGGCGCAAGAGGCGGTCGAGCGCACCCGCGCTTGGCTGGACGAGGAGGGCTTCGAGCGCGCGCGCGAGGCGGCGCGCCAGGTGCCGCCCACCTTCGTGCGTTTCCTCCAGCGCCGTACGCGGCAGGACCCCGAGACGATCGCGCGCCGGATCAGCGACGTCTCGTGGGAGTTCCTGGCGCAGGTTAGCCGTCATCCCGCGCTGGTGCCGCGGCGGGTGCGCGAGGAGCTCGCCTCGCGCATCGCCCGTCATTGGTCGATCCCGGCGGCGGAGAGCCTGCGGGCGATGGCGTCCTCGGGGCCGGTGCCGCGGGCCGCGTCGCGCCGGCGCCCGTATCCGCCGCCGCCGTCGACGTTCGAGGAGCTGCTGGCGAGCTCGTCGCTGACGGCGGCCCAGCGTTCGCTATGGGCCGGCCTGGCCGCGTCCGCACGGGCATAAATGCCCGTGCTATTAAGCCCCCTGAAGGGGGCTAGCTAGGGGCCTTGCGGCTGGGAGGGCCAGTCACCTGGGCACGCGAACCTTCCCCACGCGGATTCCGTCTAGTGGGGCAAAAGAGGAGACCCTTCCATGCCTCAATTGCTCCAGGACCTCCGCTACGGCCTTCGCACCCTCGCAAAGCGCCCTGCCTTCACCGCCGTCGCCGTGGTCGCGCTGGCGCTCGGCATCGGCGCCAACGCGGCGATCTTCAGCGTCGTCAACGCCCTGCTGCTGCGGCCGCCGCTGGCCGCCGCGCCCGAGCGTGTCGTCAACGTCCATGCCGTGTCGCGCGACGGCTCGGGCTTCCACGCCTTCTCCTACCTCGACTACGCCGACTACCGCGCCGACAACCCGGTCTTCAGCGGGCTGGCGGCCTGGAGCACTGACATGGTCAGCCTGGCCACCGGCGGCGAGGCCCGCGTCGCCCTCGGCCAGATCGTCTCCGAGAACTACTTCGAGGTTTTCGGCGTCGCGCCCGTCCATGGGCGCTTCTTCGCGCCCGCGGAGGGCGAGGGCCTGGGCGCCCACCCGGTGGCGGTGATCGGGCACGACCTGTGGCGCACGCTCGGCGGCGACGCCGGCGTCGTGGGGCGGACGATCCACGTCAACGACCGCGCCTTCACCGTGATCGGCGTGGCGCCCGCCGGCTTTACCGGCGCCTTCGGCGTCGTCAGCGCCGACGTCTGGGTGCCGCTGACCATGCAGCCCCTCATCGAGCCGCGGACCGACCCCGCCAACCGCCGCCACGTGTGGCTCGAGCTGGTCGGCCGCCTGGCGCCGGGCGTGCCGCCGGCCGAGGCCGAGGCGTTCATGGAGGCGCGCTACCGCCAGCTCACGGCGCTCAATCCCGACGACTCGGGGGAGGGCGGCATCGACCTCGGCGCCCTCGGCGCGGTGCCCGGACAGATCCGCGGCGGCGTGCAGGCGTTCATGGCGGTGCTGATGGGCGTCGTCGGCCTGCTGCTGCTGGTCACCTGCGTCAACGTCGCCGGCATGCTGCTGGCCCGCGGCGCCGAGCGCCGGCGCGAGATCGCCGTGCGCCTGGCCATCGGCGCCGGACGCGGACACCTGGTGCGTCAACTGATGACCGAGAGCCTGCTCCTCTTCTCCGCCGGCGGGGCCGCCGGCGCCTTCGTCGCGCACTGGGCGTCGCGGCTCTTCCTGACGATCGAGCTGCCCATTCCCCTGCCGCTCGCCCTCGAGCTCGGCGTCGACTCACGCGTCTTCGCCTTCACCCTCGGCGTCACCTTCCTCACCGGCCTCGTCTTCGGCCTGGCGCCGGCCCTGCAGTCGACGCGGGTCGACCTTGTGCCGTCCTTGAAAGACGACGCCGCGAGCGACGGCGCGCGGCGCCCGCGGCTGCGCAGCGCCCTGGTCGTCGCTCAGGTGGCGGTGGCGCTGCTGCTGCTGATCGGCGCCGGGCTCTTCCTGCGGGCGCTGGGCCGCGCCGCCTCCGTCCATCCCGGGTTCAATCCCGAGGGCGTCCACCTCGCGTCGCTCGACCTGTCGCTCCACGGCTACGGCGAGGAGGCCGGCGCGGCCTTCTTCGCGTCGTTGCGCGAACGGGTGGCGTCGCTTCCCGGCGTCGAGGCGGCGAGCTACGCGTTCATGGTCCCCCTCGGCCTCGGCAACAGCACCACCGGCTTCAACGTGCCGGGCCACGAGCCGCCGCCGGAGGAGCGCATGTACGGCGCCGACTGGAACACGGTGGACGTCGACTACTTCCGGGTGATGGAGATCCCGCTCGTGGCCGGCCGCGGCTTCACGGCGTCGGACCGGGCCGGCGCGCCGCCGGTAGCGGTCGTCAACGCCACGCTGGCCGAGCGCTTCTGGCCCGGCGAGAGCCCGGTGGGGCGCCGGATCGTCTTCGGCGCTCTCGGCAGCGAGCCCGAGGTGGAGGTGGTGGGCGTGGCCGCCGACGTGAAGTACCGCACGCTCGGCGAGGCGCCGCGCTTCTACGTCTACCTGCCCCTGGCCCAGGAATTCTCCCCGCGGATGACGCTGCACGTGCGCCAGCGCGCGGGCGCGGCGGGCGTGCCGGGGGCGGTGCGCGAGGAGATCCGGGCGCTCGACCGCCGGCTGCCGGTGGCCGAGGAGACGACGCTGGCGCGGGCGATCAGCGTCTCGCTGCTGCCGCAGCGGGTGGCGTCGGCGGTGACGGGGATCTTCGGCGTCCTCGGCCTGCTGCTCGTGGGCATCGGCGTCTACGGCGTGACGGCGTTCGCCGTCAGCCAGCGGACGCGGGAATTCGGCGTCCGCGTGGCCCTGGGCGCCCGCGGCGCCGACGTCCTCGGCCTGGTGCTGCGGCAGGGCGCGGTGCAGGCGTCGATCGGGATCGTCCTCGGGCTCGCGGGCGCGGCGGCGGCGAGCCGCCTGCTCGCGAGCCTGCTCTTCGGCGTCAGCGCCACGGATCCGTGGGTCTTCGGCGCGGCGGCGGGCGTCCTGGCGGGGATCGTCGCCCTCGGGAGCCTCGTCCCGGCGTGGCGGGCGACGCGGATCGACCCGCTCGCGGCGTTGCGGTACGAGTGACGCCTCATGGAAACGATCCCGGGCTTCCTGCTGTTCTTCGTATGCAATGCGGGCGGAATCCCGCCAATGTTCACGGGCCTCGATCACTCGGCCATGTCCCGCTTCCGACCGGTTGCGGTAACTCCA
>DASWIG010000547.1:0-6555 GCA_036397835.1 Thermoanaerobaculia bacterium | reverse complement strand
GGCGACGACAAGGCCAAGTACGTCAATACGGCGGAGACCGCGGAGTTCCACAAAGGCAGGCTCCTCTATGGCTTCCACCTGGCCAAGCGCGTGCTGCGCGAGAAAGGCACGGCGCTCCTCGTGGAGGGCTATTTCGACGTCCTCGGCGCCGTCGCGAGCGGCATCGAATACGCGGTGGCGGGTATGGGCACCGCGCTCACCCGGGAGCAGGCCGCCCTCCTCGCCCGTTACGTCGACGAGGTCGTCGTGGCCTACGACGGCGACGAGGCCGGCGAGAAGGCCTTCCAGCGATCCCTGCCGATCCTCCTCGCGGCCGGCCTCCACGTCCGGCGCGCCGTCTTCCCGGAGGGCCATGATCCGGATTCGCTGCGCCTCGCGGCGGGCGCCGAGGCCGTGCGCGAGGTCGTCGACGGGGCGCGCGACGGCGTGGAGCTCGAGCTCGACCGGCTGGCGGGCTCCGGCGAGCTCTCGCGGGCCGAGCTCGCCCGCGCGGCCCAGGCCATGCTCGAGGTCCTGCGTCCGGTACGCGACGAGCTGATCCGCCGCACCTACACCCGGCGCGCCGCCGAGCGCCTCGGCGTGCCGGAGGACGTCCTCCTGAAGCGCCTGGGCGCCCGGCTCTTCACCGAATCGCCGCCGAAGGAGCCCTCGCGCGGGACGTTCGACCACGAGGAACGGGCCCTCCAACTGCTCCTCGGCGCCGGCGCCGGGGCCCTGGCACGGCCTCTTCCCGCGGAAGAAATCTTCTTTGATCGCGATTGCCGGAATATTTACGCCGCGTTTTGCGCTCTATATAGGGACGGAGGAGACTCTCCTCCGGCCATTGACGAGGTGCTGGCGCGACTCGGCGACGAGAGGGGGGCTATTGACCGCATAGCCCGCCTTCTGCTAGAAGAATCGTCTTCGGAAGAAGGAGATCTTGAAGCGATCCTCTCTCAGCTGATCAGGCGGTGGCATAAACGGCGACAGGGCGAGTTGGTGCGGCAGATCCGGGAAGCCCAGGAACAAGGTGATGCGGTGCGTCTTGCCGAGCTTCTCGACGAGAAGAAGCAACCAATGCGAAGCCTCCATCCCGAAATGACCGGCAAGTGGTGGTAGTCGGCGAGGCACGGCATCGAAACAGGAGACGAGAGTTGGCGACCAAAGCGGCGTCGGTCGAGGAGAAGTACGGCTCAGTCAAGAAGCTCATCGAGCTGGGCCAGGACAAGAGCTACCTTCTCTACGACGAGATTTACGAGCTCTTGCCCGAGGAGGTCGTCAACCTGCCTGACGAGCTCGACGAGGTCTACGTGCGCCTCGCGGACCTCGGCATCGCGGTGATCGATCGCCCGGAGCGGTACCAGAACCGCGAGAGCGACGCGGTCCCGGTCGGGGACTTCGACAAGAAGGACGAAGAGACCGCCGACTACGTCCTCACGGCGCAAGAGAAGACCAACGACCCGGTGCGGATGTACCTGCGCGAGATGGGGACCGTGCCGCTGCTCGACCGCGAGGGCGAGGTGGAGATCGCCCAGCGCATCGAGAACGGCGAGTGGATGATCTACGAGGCCCTGTGCTCGAACAAGGTCGTGCTCGGCGAGCTCCTGCGCCTCAACGAGATCGCCCACAAGGACCCGCGGGTGATGCGCGAGCTCACCGCCGAGACCGAGGAGGAGATCGACGCCAAGGCCGCCGAGCGGATCAAGAAGAACCTCAAGACCTTCGAGCGCATCGCCAGGAACGACGCCGCGATCCGCAACCTGCGCGCGAGCCAGCAGCAGATCGCCGAGGACGAGCCCAGGTTCCAGGAGATCGAGCGCGACGTGGACCGCTACATGGCCAAGATCGCCAAGGACATCCGCTCGATCGACTTCAACGTGCAGACCCGCAACCGCCTGGTGAGCCTGCTGCGCAACATCCACCGCGAGTTCTCGCGGCTGAGCAACGACCTGCGGCGCGCCCGCAAGGCCCTCGAGCGCGAGAAGAACGTGGAGCTCCAGGCGCTCCAGGAGCGCCGCGCCGAGAAGTACAGCGCCAAGATCCGCGAGCTCGAGAAGCGCTACGGCACCTCCTACCAGGACGCCACCGAGACCATCACCAAGATCCGCCACGGCGAGGCCGAGTGCGAGCGCGCCAAGGAGCAGCTCATCGTCGCCAACCTGCGCCTCGTGGTGTCGATCGCCAAGAAGTACACCAACCGCGGCCTGCAGTTCCTCGACCTCATCCAGGAGGGGAACATCGGCCTGATGAAGGCGGTCGAGAAGTTCGAGTACCGCCGCGGCTACAAGTTCTCGACCTACGCCACCTGGTGGATCCGCCAGGCGATCACCCGGGCGATCGCCGACCAGGCGCGGACGATCCGCATCCCGGTGCACATGATCGAGACCATCAACAAGCTCACCCGCACCAGCCGCTCGCTGGTGCAGGAGCTCGGCCACGAGCCCACCGCCGAGGAGATCGGCGAGCGCATGGACCTCTCGGCGGCCAAGGTGCGCAAGATCATGAAGATCGCCCAGGAGCCCATCTCGCTGGAGACGCCGATCGGCGAGGAGGAGGATTCCCACCTCGGCGACTTCATCGAGGACAAGAACGCCGCTTCCCCCATCGACGCCGTGGTCAACACCAACCTCGCGCGCCAGACCAGCCACGTTCTCAAGACCCTCACCCAGCGCGAGGAGCAGGTGCTGCGGCTGCGCTTCGGCGTCGGCGAGAAGTCCGAGCACACCCTCGAGGAGGTCGGGCGCTCCTTCAACGTCACCCGCGAGCGCATCCGCCAGATCGAGTCCAAGGCGCTGCGCAAGCTGCGCCACCCCAGCCGCTCCTCCAAGCTGCGCCACTTCCTCGAAGCCTAGCCGTCGAGGATCGCCGCGTAGCCTTCGCGGAAGGTCGGGAAGCGCAGCCGGTAGCCCGTCGCCTTGAGGCGGGCGTTGCGGCAGCGCTTGTTGCGCCCGGCCGGCGGCGCCGCCTCCGCCGCCGGCGCCGCCACGCCGAGCCGCGCGGCCAGCCACCGGATCACCTCGCCGCGCTCCGCCGGCTCGTCGTCGACGCCGAGGTAGACCTCCTCCACCGCCTCGCCGGCGAGATCCATCGCCACCAGGTGCGCCAGGAAGCCGGCGCAGTCGTCGCGGTGGATGCGGTTCGTGTAGCTTGCCGCGGCGCGCCCGGCGCGGCCGCTCCTGACCTCGTCGATCAGCCGCGTGCGCCCCGGACCGTAGATGCCGGCGAGGCGCACGACGGTGGCGGGGATCCCGCTCGTCCTGAGCGTCTCCTCCCCTTCGAGGAGCACCCGGCCGCTGAACGACGCCGGCTCGGCCGGCGAGGTCTCGTCCACCCACTCGCCCCGATCCTGGCCGTAGACGGCGGTCGACGACGTGAAGAAGACCCGCCGGGGCACGGCGTCCTGCCCGCGCAAGGCGGCGATGAGGTGGCTCACCCCGTCCACGTAGGAGCGCCGGTAGGCCGCTTCGTCGTGGCGCTCGGCGGCGGCCGCGTAGACCACGTAGTCGCAGGCCGGCAGCGCGGCGAGCGTCGCCGGATCGGCGAGGTCGGCGGCCAGCGGGCGGATGCAGGAAGGCAGGTCCCGGGCCCGCCGCCGCAGGCCCCACACGGCGTGGCCGGCGGCGGCCAGCCGGCGCCCGAGCTCGCTACCGACGTCGCCGCAGCCGGCGATCAGGACACCGGCGGAAGGTCTCGGCGGCGGGAATCTGGTCTCGACCATCTGCGTTGTAATTAATGGTAGCGATGGGCTGTCCGGGCACTTGCCCGACACCCTCAGCTCCTCTCCTCCCCCCGTGCCGGTCCCTCCACGGCACGGGGCTCTTTTTTGAGCGATCCTCCTCAGAGCAACTGCCTCAGCACGTATTGCAGGATGCCGCCGTGGAGGTAGTACTGCGCCTCCTGCGGCGTGTCGAGACGCACTCGGACCCGCAGCTCGGTCGTCTCGCCGGCGTCGGAGCGGGCGGTCACGGCGAGCTCCCGGCCGGGCACGAAGTCGCCCTCCACCAGCGCCGCGAGGCCCGCGACGTCGTAGCTCTCGCGGCCGTCGAGCCCGAGGCTCGCCGCCGTCTCGCCGGGCATGTGCTCGAGCGGCAGGATCCCCATCCCGATCAGGTTGCTGCGGTGGATGCGCTCGAAGCTCTGGGCGATCACCGCCTTCACGCCCAGCAGCAGCGAGCCCTTGGCGGCCCAGTCGCGCGAGGACCCGGCGCCGTACTCCCTGCCCGCCAGCACCAGCAGCGCCACGCCTTCCTGCTGGTACTTCACGGCGGCGTCGTAGATCGTCATCGGCTCGCCGTCGGGCAGGTGCACGGTGTAGCCACCCTCGATCTCCGGCACCAGGCGGTTGCGCAGGCGCACGTTGGCGAAGGTGCCGCGCACCATCACCTCGTGGTTGCCGCGCCGCGAGCCGTAGGAATTGAACTCCCGCGGCTCCACGCCGTGCTCGACCAGGTACTTGCCCGCCGGGCTGTCGCGCTTGATCGCCCCGGCGGGCGAGATGTGGTCGGTGGTCACCGAGTCGCCCAGCAGCGCCAGCACCCGCGCGCCGCGCACGTCGGCGGGCGGCGACGGCGTGCGCGGCATGCCCTCGAAGTAGGGCGGCAGGCGCACGTAGGTCGACGACGGCTGCCAGTCGAAGGTGGCCCCCTCGGGCGTGGGCAGCTCGCGCCACCGCGCGTCGCCGGTGAAGACGTCGGCGTACTCCTTGTGGAACATCTCGGCCTTGAGCGAGCTCAGCACCGTCTCCGCGATCTCGTGGCGGCTCGGCCACACGTCCTTCAGGAACACCGGCTCGCCCGCGCCGTCGAAGCCCAGGGGCTCGCTCGAGAGGTCCACGTCGATGCGCCCGGCGAGCGCGTAGGCCACCACCAGCGGCGGCGAGGCGAGGTAGTTGGCGCGGGTGTCGGGGCTGATCCGGCCCTCGAAATTGCGGTTGCCCGAGAGCACCGACGCGGTCACCAGGTTGCCCTCGCGGATCGCCTTCGAGATCGGCTTCGGCAGCGGCCCGCTGTTGCCGATGCAGGTCGTGCAGCCGTAACCCACGAGGTGGAACTTGAGCGCCTCGAGAAAGGGCGTGAGCCCCGCCGCGTCGAGATAGCGGGTGACCACCTTCGAGCCGGGCGCCAGGCTGGTCTTCACCCACGGGCGGGTCCTGAGTCCGCGCTCCACGGCCTTCTTGGCCAGCAGCCCCGCCGCCACCATCACCGAAGGGTTCGAGGTGTTGGTGCAACTGGTGATCGCGGCGATCACCACCGCGCCGTGCTCGAGCTCGAAATCGACGCCGCCGAGCGAGGTCCTGACCCCGGCGGACGCCGGCGCCGCGGCCACCGCGGCGCCGCCGCCGGCCACCGGCAGCGACGACGACCTGGCCGCGACCCCCATGAGGCCCTCGAGCTGGCCGCGGAACGAGCTCGCCACCGCGCGCAGGCTGATGCGGTCCTGCGGCCGCTTGGGGCCCGCCAGGCTCGGCTCCACCGTCGCCAGGTCGAGCGCCAGCACGTCGCTGTACGCCGCCTCGGGGCCGCCGCCGTCGTGCCACAGCCCCTGCTCCTTCATGTAGGCCTCCACCAGCTCGAGCTGCTCCGGGGGCCGGCCGGTGAAACGCAGGTAGTCGAGGCTCACCCGGTCGACCGGGAAGATGCCGCAGGTGGCCCCGTACTCCGGCGCCATGTTGGCGATGGTGGCGCGGTCGGCGAGCGGGAGGTGGGCGAGCCCGGGGCCGAAGAACTCGACGAACTTCCCCACCACGCCCTGCGCGCGCAGCAGCTCGGTGACGCGCAGCACCAGGTCGGTGGCGGTCGCGCCCTCCGGCAGCTCCCCGGTCAGGCGAAAGCCCACCACCTGCGGGATCAGCATCGAGATCGGCTGGCCGAGCATCGCGGCCTCGGCCTCGATGCCGCCCACGCCCCAGCCGAGCACGCCGAGGCCGTTGATCATCGTGGTGTGCGAGTCGGTGCCCACCAGGGTGTCGGGATAGGCCCACGGCGACGCGCCGCCCGCGCTCCCGTCTTCGGCGCTCGTCATCACCACCCGCGCCAGGTACTCGAGGTTCACCTGGTGGACGATGCCGGTGGCCGGCGGCACCACCTTGAAGTTCTCGAAGGCGCCCTGGCCCCAGCGCAGGAAGGCGTAGCGCTCGTAGTTGCGCTCGAACTCGCGCTCGGCGTTGATCAGCAGCGCCGCCGCCGAGCCGTACTCGTCGACCTGCACGGAGTGGTCGATCACCAGCTCGGCGGGCTGGAGCGGATTGATCTTCTGGGGATCGCCGCCCATCCGCGCCATGGCGTCGCGCATCGCCGCCAGGTCGACCACGGCGGGCACGCCGGTGAAGTCCTGGAGCAGCACGCGGGCGGGCATGAAGGCGATCTCGGTCGACGGCTGCGCCGCCGGGTCCCAGCCGAGCACCGCCTCGACGTCGGCGGCCGTCACCTGGGAGCCGTCCTCGCGGCGCAGCAGGTTCTCGAGCAGCACCCGGGTGGCGAAAGGCAGGCGCTCGAGGTCGTGTCCCGCCGCGGCGAGCGCCGGCAGGCTGGCGATGCGGTATGAGCGATCCGCCACGCGGAGCTCGCGGCGGGTGGA
>DASWIG010000546.1:0-5329 GCA_036397835.1 Thermoanaerobaculia bacterium | reverse complement strand
CGTCCACAACACCCGCCGCGGCCTGGCCCAGGGCGGGCTGCGCTTCAAGCCCTACCGCTCGCTCGCCGAGGTGCTCGTCGACAACCTGCGCCTGGCCCGCGGCATGACCCGCAAGAACGCGCTGGCCGGCCTCTGGTGGGGAGGCGGCAAAGGCGTGGTGCCGATCACCCGCGGCCTCGACGCCGCGGCCTGGCGGCGCGAAGGCAGCCCCCAGCGCCGCGCGCTCTTCGGCGCCTACGGCCGCTTCGTGGCCAGCCTCGGCGGCGTCTACTACACGGCCGAGGACGTGGGCACCAAGACCTCCGACATGAACGCCCTGCACGCCCAGAACCGCTTCACCACCTGCATCGGCAGGGAATTCGGCGGCAGCGGCAACCCGTCGCCCTTCACCGCCCGCGGCGTCTTCCGCGGCATGCAGGCGGCCTGGCACTTCCTGCACGCCAGCGACGACCTCGCCGGCGTTCGCGTCGGCGTCCAGGGCGCGGGCAACGTCGGCGGATTCCTCGTCGAGGAGCTCGACGACGCCGGGGCGCGGGTGTGGGTGAGCGACATCGACCGCGACGCGCTCGCGGCCCTCAAGGCGCGGCGGCCGCGGATCGAGGTCCTCGGCGACCCCGACGCGATCTTCGACCTCGACGCCGACGTGCTGGCGCCGTGCGCCATCGGCGCGGTGGTCAATCAGCGCACGATCCCGCGCCTCAAGGTCGAGCTCGTGTGCGGCGCCGCCAACAACATCCTGGCCTCGCCGGCGGACGGCGAGCGGCTGCGCGAGCGCGGCATCACGTTCGTGCCCGACTACCTGTGCAACCGCATGGGCGTGACCAACTGCTGCGACGAGAGCTTCGGCTACCTGCGCGAGGACGTCGAGCTCGCCGCCGAGCGCGTCTACCCCGACACCCTGCGGGTGCTGCGCCACGCCGCCCGCCACGAGATCACGCCGGCGGCGGCGGCGGACCAGCTCGCCGACCTCGCCGCCTGCGAGCTCCACCCGATGATCGGCCACCGCGGTCGCCGCATCATCGACCACCTCATCGCCTCCGACTGGGCCGGCGTGCGCCGTGGCCGGCGCCGGGAGCGGCGCGAGCAGGGCCGCCAGGCCCTGGCCTTCGACCCGCCGCGCGACGAGCCCGGCGAGCGGGTGCGCTGGGAGCGCGAGGCGCGCTTCCGCGGCCACGGTCCGGCGCTCGCCGCGGCGCCGATCTCGGCCGCCGGCCGTCCCGACCTCTCGAGCTTCCTGTCGGCGGTGTTGATGGACGTGCGCGCCCGCGCCCTCGAGGTGCTCGGCGAGGCCCGGCCGCGGCGGGTGGCGGGCTCGGACCACGGCGGCCTCGCCCTCGAGCTCGCCGTGGAGCGCTCGCTCTCCTACGAGCGCGAGGAGATCGGCCGCGCGCGCTTCGTGGAGCGCTGCCAGGACGTGTACCGCAGCCAGGACGCGGCTCTCCGCGAGCAGCTCCACCAGCTCGGCGTGGGCTTCGATCCGCCGTCGTGGCTCGATCCGATGAGCCCGGCGGGCAGCCGCGTGGTACAGCGCCTCTACGTGGCCCTGCTCGACGCCGGCCTGGTCTTTCGCGAGCGCCGGCGCAGCTACTTCGACCCGGTGCAGCAGACCGAGCTGCTCGCCCCCGGCGAGGAAGCGGTCGGGCACATCCGCGGCCGGCGCACCCGCGAGCTCGAGGACCGCGGCGAGACCGAGCACCACTTCGTGCGTCTCGACGCCGCGGCCCGCCACCTCGAACGCGCCATGGCGAGGGGCGCCGTCACCTTCTCGGCCGAGCGCTGGACCCACCGGGTGCTCGAGGCGATCGCCGAGCCCGAGCCGTGGACGATCTCCCGCCATCACTGGTGGGGACACCCGCTGCCCGGCACGCCGGACGACGGCCGGGCGGGCGAAGTCGGGGCGGGCGACGACGCCGAGGTGCTCTCGGTGTGGTTCGCGCTCGTCGCCTGGACCCTGCGCGCCCTCCACTGGCCCGAGGAGGCGGTGCCGGAGCCGATCGCCGAGGTCTACGTGGACCCCGACCTGCTGATGCGCTGGGTGGTGCCGTCGCAGCTCGTCGCCCTGCAGCTTACGGGACGCCCGGCCTTCCGCCGGGTCGAGGTCCACGGCGCCCTGCACGTTCCCGTACGGGTGCTCGAGCAGCGCCCGGACGCTCGCGACGCGGACCCCGACGAGGAGCGCTTCGTGGTGCGCCACAAGCGGCTCCTGGCCCGCCGCCAGCTCGACGGCGCCGTCGAGCCGCAGACGCTCATCCGCCGTTTCGGCGCCGACGCCCTGCGCCTCGGCTACCTGCTGGCGCTCGACCGCAGCTTGCCCGAGGTGACGACCGCCGCCGAGTCGCACCTGCGCGAGGCGCGGCACGCGGTGGCGCGGCTCAATGCCAAGGTCACGGGTCTCTACCGCCTGATCGGCCTGGTCGCGGCGCGGGGGCCGGCGGCGGAGAGTCGGGGGGAGCCGCCGGGCAATCGAACGGACGACCTCGACGACGCCTGGATCCTCGAGCGCGCCGACGCGCACGTGGCCGCGGCTCACGCGGCCTACGCCGAGCGCCGGCTCCCCGAGGCCGGCCGCCGGCTGATCGCCGCCATCGACGACTTCGCGCGCTATGCCGGCCAGGCCGCCCGCCACCGCGACCGCGAGACGCTGGCGTCGGTCGGCGTCACGGTCGCCGAGGCGGTACGCCGGCTACACGCCGGATTCAGCCCCGTGTGCCCCTACGTTTTCGATAAGCTCGCCGCCTGGACCGCGGCACGGTCTGCAACGGCAACACAGTCCACGGCGCTCGGGGCGCCGCGCGCGGCGGCGGTCGCCGAAGCCTGAGACCGCCCCGCACCCTCCAATCCCCGACAACGGACGGAATCGATGGCACTCGAACAGTATTTCGAGCCTCGGCGATACGAGCCGGAGATCTATCGCACGTGGGAGGAGTCGGGGGCGTTTCGCGCCGACGCCGGCTCCGCGAAGCCGGCCTTCACCATCTCGATGCCGCCGCCCAACGCCACCGGCACGCTCCACCTCGGGCACGCGGTGATGCTGGCGATCGAGGACCTGATGGCGCGCTGGCGGCGGATGGCCGGCGACGAGGTGCTGTGGCTGCCGGGCACCGACCACGCCGCCATCGCCACCGAGAGCGTGGTGATCCGGCGGCTGCAGGAAGAAGGGATGGCGGACCCGCGCGGCGAGCTCGGACGCGAGGAGCTGGTGCGACGCATCGCCGAGTTCGTGGCCTCCTCGCGCGACCGCATCCGGCAGCAGATCCGCGCCATGGGCTCGAGCTGCGACTGGTCGCGCGAGCGCTACACCATGGACCCGCAGCTCCACCGCGCGGTCGACGCCGTCTTCGGCCGCATGTTCCGCGACGGCCTGATCTACCGCGGCCCGCGCATCGTCAACTGGGACCCGTACCTGCAGACGACGGTCTCCGACGACGAGATCGACACCCAGGAGCGGCCGGCCCGGTTCTACACCCTTCGCTACGGCCCTTTCCTGGTCGGCACCAGCCGGCCCGAGACCAAGCTCGGCGACACCGCGGTGGCCGTCCACCCCGGCGACGAGCGCTGGCGCGAGCAGGTGGGCAAGACCTACGAGGTGGCGTGGCCCAAGGGGCCCACGATCACCGTCAAGGTGGTCGCCGACGAGCAGGTCGACCCCGAGACCGGCACCGGTGCCCTGGGCGTGACCCCGGCCCACAGCCAGGTCGACTTCGAGATCGCCCGCCGCCACAACCTGCCTCTGGTCCAGGTGATCGGCGAGGACGGCCGCATGACCGCCGCCGCCGGCCCCCACTACGCGGGCATGACGGTCGAGGAGTGCCGCGCGGCCTTTGCCCGCGAGCTCGACGCCGCCGGCCTGCTGGCCAAAGTCGAGGACTACGTGCAGCCCACCCCGATCTGCTACCGATCCAAGCAGCCGATCGAGCCGCTGCCCAAGGAGCAGTGGTTCGTCAACGTCAACGAGCCCGCGGTGCCCTGGAAAGGGCGCAAGCAGAGCCTGCGCCACGTGCTCCACGACGTGGTCGCCTCGGGCGAGATCGTCATCCTGCCGCAGCACGAGGAAAAGAAGTACTTCCACTGGATCGACAACCTGCGCGACTGGTGCATCTCGCGCCAGATCTGGTGGGGCCACCGCGTCCCGGTGTGGTACCGCGGCCGCGAGGACCTGTACGTAGGCCACCACCCCCCCGAAGGCGAAGGCTGGACCCAGGACCCCGACACCCTGGACACCTGGTTCTCCTCGGCGCTGTGGACCTGGTCGACGCTCCTCGACCCGGAGCTGGCGGCGGACGGCCCTCTCGGGGGGGATCGGGGGGGAAAGTACCGTCACCGCGAGCTCGACGAGATCCTGGCCGGCAGCCGCGACTTCCAGCGCTTCCATCCCACCTCGGTGATGGAGACGGGCTACGACATCCTTTTTTTCTGGGTGGCGCGGATGATCCTGGCGACCACCTACGCCACCGGCCAGGTGCCGTTCCGTACCGTCTACCTCCACGGCATGATCCTGGACCGCGACGGCGACAAGATGTCGAAGACCAAGCCCGAGACCTCGATCGACCCGCTCGACACGATCGAGGAGAACGGCGCCGACACCATGCGCCTGGCGCTGGTGATCGGCAACGGCCCCGGCAAGGACCTGAAGCTGACGCCGGAGCGCGTGGTGGGCTGCAAGCGGCTGATCAACAAGATCTGGAACGCCGCCAAGCTCGTCGACCGCACGGTGGGCGGGCGCGCCCGCGCCGCCCTCACCATGTCGGCCTTCACCGTCGCGCACCCCGTCAACCGCTGGATGCTGCACAAGCAGCGGGAGCTCGTCGAGCGGGTGGACGCGCGGCTGGCCGAGTACCACTTCGGCGACGCCGCCGAGATCGTCCGCGGCTCGTTCTGGGGCGAC
Source organism: Thermoanaerobaculia bacterium (assembly GCA_036397835.1). Lineage (GTDB taxonomy): Bacteria > Acidobacteriota > Thermoanaerobaculia > Multivoradales > J023 > DASWIG01. The sequence goes on along the minus strand of DASWIG010000546.1, from coordinate 444 downwards.
TTCTGCGACTTCTACCTCGAGGCGATCAAGATCCCCGAGCTCGCCGAGAGCGACGAGACCGCGGCGGTCGTCTTCGCGGTGTTCACGACCTACCTCAAGCTCTTCCATCCCTTCCTGCCTTTCGTCACCGAGAAGCTGTGGCAGGAGCTGGTGGGCGAGGGCATGCTGATCCGGGCCGCCTGGCCGGTCGCCGAGCCGGCCCACGACTACGCGACCGACGCCGAGGGCGTGGACGCGGTGGTGCGCCTGATCGCGGCGGTGCGCGGCGTTCGCGTCGAGCAGGGACTCGAACCGGGCGCAAAAGTGGACGTGGAGGTCCACGCCAAGGCGCACCCGGAGATCCTCGAGGCGTCGCAAGCCATCGTCGCCCGCCAGGTCCAGGCCGACACGCTCACGGTGATTCGCGGCGGCGAGGCCGCGCGCCAGGGTGCGGCGGTCGCCGTC
>DASWIG010000545.1:0-3508 GCA_036397835.1 Thermoanaerobaculia bacterium | reverse complement strand
AGCGCGACCTCGAGCTCATCGCGCTCGACGATTCCCTGCGGGACCTGGCCAGGATCGACGAACGGCAGAGCCGGGTCGTCGAGATGCGCTTCTTCGCGGGCCTGACGTACGAGGAGATCGGCGAGGTGCTGGGCATCGCGGCCGAGACGGCCAAGAGGGATTTCCGGCTGGCCAAGGCCTGGCTGCGCGAGCAGCTCAGCGCTGTACCCGATCCGACCGAAGACGACGATGACACCGGATGAGCGCTGGCCAGAGATCGCGGAGATCCTGAGCAAAGCGTTGGATTTGTCTGAGGACGAGCGCCCCCGCTTCCTCGCCGAGGTCTGCGCAGACGACGAAGCCCTGCGCCGGCGCCTCGAGCGCCTGATCGCCGCCGACGCGCACACGGACGACTTCCTGCGGCCCGTCTTCTCCCTGCACGGGGACGACCCCGAGGACGAGGCCGGCCGCAGGATCGGCCCCTATCGCCTGGTGCGTCCCCTCGGACGCGGCGGCATGGGGACGGTCTGGCTGGCCGAGCGCGACGACGGGCAGTTCGAGCAACGCGTCGCCGTCAAGCTCCTCCAGGGCTTCGACACCGAAGAGGTCCTTCGCCGCTTCCGCGCCGAGCGCCGGATCCTGGCGCGCCTCACCCACCCGAACGTGGCCCAGCTCTTCGACGGCGGCACCGCCGCCGACGGCCGCCCCTACTTCGCGATGGAGTACGTCGAGGGCGAGCCCATCGACCAGTACTGCGACGCGCGGGGCCTGACCACGCGCGAGCGCGTCCGCCTCTTCAGGTCGGTCTGCGCGGCGGTCGAGTTCGCGCACCGCAACCTGGTAGTCCACCGCGACCTCAAGCCCGCCAACGTGCTGGTGACCGGCGACGGCGTCGTCAAGCTCCTCGATTTCGGCATCGCCAAGCTGCTGCGCCGCGACGCGTCGGCCCCGGACCCCTCCGCCACCGCCACCCTTCAGCCGGCGCCGATGACGCTGCAGTACGCCAGCCCCGAGCAGGTCCGCGGCGAGCCCGTGACGACCGCCTCGGACGTCTACTCCCTGGGCGTGCTCCTCTACGAGATCCTCACCGGACACCGCGTCCACCGCTTCGACACCCTGACGCCGGGGGACGTCGAACGCGCCGTCTGCGACACGGTGCCGCCGCGTCCCAGCACCGTGGTCGGGCGCCCCCGCGAGCTTCGCGGCGCGACGCAGGCCCCCGAGTCGCTCAGCCGCCTGCGCGGCGCCGACCCGCGGCGGCTGCGCCGCCAGCTCTCGGGCGACCTCGACAACGTCGTCATGAAGGCGCTGCGCAAGGATCCGGAGCGGCGCTTCGCATCGGCCGAGCAGCTCTCCGAAGAGCTCGGCCGCTACCTCGAAGACCGGCCGGTGCGCTCGCGTCCGGACACCCTCGCCTACCGCGCCGGCAAGTTCGTCCGCCGGCACGCCTGGGGCGTGTCCGCCGCCGCGGTTCTGGCCGTCCTGCTGACGGGCGTCACGGCCCTGACCGTCACCTCGCAAGCCCGCAAGGCCAGGCTCGAGCGGATGGACGCCGAGATCGCCCGCGAGCGCCAGCTCGCCGACGGCGTCACGAGCTTCCTCGTCGAGCTCCTGAAGAGCGCGGACCCGAGCCGGACCGAGGGACGGACGCTGACGATCCGGGAAGCGTTCGACGCCGCCGTCGAGCGCCTCGGAAGCGCCCCCGAGCTCGCTCCCGAGGTCCGCGCCACCCTCGCCGACGCGGTCGGCGGCGTCTACCGTGACCGCGGCCTCTTCGCGGAGGCCCGCCCCTTCCTGGAAGAAGCCCTGGCCCTGCGCCGCGCGAGCTTCGGCGACGAGCACCCGCTGGTAGCTGAAAGCCTCCACAACCTCGCCAACCTGGAGCTGCGGGCGGGCGAGAGCGAGCGCGCCGAAGATCGGATGCGCGAGGCCATCGCCATCCAGCGCCGCGCCTTCCCCGGCGGCCACCGGGACCTGGCGCGCGGCCTCAACAACCTCGCGGGCCTGCTGCGACGCGCCGGCCGTCCGGCCGAGGCCGAGGTGCCGGCCCGCGAAGCCCTCGCCATGAGGCTCAGCCTCTTCGGCCCCGATCACCCCGAGGTCGCCTACGCGCTCAACACCCTGGCCACCATCCGCAAAGACCAGGGCGACGTGGACGAGGCCGAAAAGCTCTATCGCCGGGTGATCGAGATCCGCCGCAAGAAGGCCGCCGTCACCCCGGAGCTGGCCAACGCCCTCAACAACCTGGCGGACCTCCTCGTCGAAGCCGGCCGCCCGCGGGAGGCCCTCCCCCTTCACCAGGAGGCGCTGCGCCTGCGCCGCCGGCTCTATCCGGACGGCCACGCCCAGGTCGTGGCCAGCCTCAACCACCTGGCCCTCCTGCGCCTGTCGTTGGGCGACCAGGACGAGGCCCGGGAGCTTTTCGCCGAAGCGGTCGCGCTGGCGGAGCGACTCCCGGGCCGGCCGTTGCTGGAGGAGGTAAGAAAGAACCAGGGGCTTTTAGCCCCCGGAAATCCCCCCTCGGTCCCCCCTTTTTCAAAGGGGGGAGGCTGACTCCTCGCTTCGCATCGGCTCGGCGCCGTACGGGATGGGCGTGCGTCTTCGCACGCGCGAGGCGAAGCGAGCCGTCAGATACCCCCCTTTGAAAAAGGGGGGCAGGGGGGATTCGCGGCGAAGCCGCGTAGGGAACTTACCGCACGCCCACCCGGACGCTATACCTCCCCCCCGAAGCCTCGGCGCTCGCGACGCCTACGTAGAAGCGTCCCCGCCCCAGCGCCCGGACGATCCCCTCCGCGCACCCGCCGGGGCACGCCTCCCAGACGGCGAGCCGTTGACCGTCCTCGTCGTAGAGCGCGGCCGTCACCGTCTCCTCGCTGCGCACGGCGAGCTTCACCGTGGCCGGCGCGTCGAGCGTGAACGTGAAGTAGTCCTCGTCGTCGCGGGCCACGTCGCCGATCGTGCCGCGGGCGCCGGAGCCGGCGGCGAGCGGCGTGGCGCAGAGCGGCACGTCGAGGTGGTCGTCCCGCTCGCCCAACCCGCAGAGAGCGAAGTACTTCACGCCCACGGAGTACGGACAAAGCTCTACGAGGAGAGCCTGGCTCGATTTCGGCGGTTCGAAAGCGAAGAGCCCGGCGGATATACCGCGGACATAGCCCTGACCCTGGCCAACCTGGCATCCAACGATTGGGAGCTTGGCTCCTACGCCACGGCGGCGAAGAGGCTTGAAGAAGCCCATGAGCTGTTCGCGGGCCTGGACCAGTCCCAGCCGGGAGTCTACCTCCCCTTTCTGGCGAGGATCTACGCGAGGCTGGCGGGTACCCTCCTTCAAGACTCGGGGCGGAAAAGCGATCGTGAAGCGTCGGAATCCGCGGTCACCGCGCACCAGCGCGCCGTCTCGCTCTTCGAGCAGCTTGAAGCCGTACAACCCGGATCCTATGCCCACGACCTTGCGCTACAAAGGGCCAACCTCGGTGGGCTCCACGTCGACCGCGGCGAGCTCGATCTCGGGGAAAACGAGCTCGAGCGGGCG
>DASWIG010000544.1:0-7716 GCA_036397835.1 Thermoanaerobaculia bacterium | reverse complement strand
CGCCTCGAGCTGGCCGTTGCGGAAGAGGCGGTTGCCCTCGTTCAAGGCGGCGAGCGGATCGGCGTCTTCGGCGATTCCCGTCAAGGCCGCCGCCGCGGCAGCGGCGAGCAGCAGGGGGAGAATCGGCCGGACGCGCATGATACAGTGGAGAATACCATCAGGACGCGTCGCGTCAGAACGAGGCGCTGAGGCTGAAGTTGAAGGACCGGAAGCGGTCGTCGGGCAGCGGATCGAGGTTGGGTGGCGTTGGCGCGTCGGGGTTGACGCCTGCGCTCCCAGCGGGGACGGGTGCCCTTGACGGTCCGTGGCCCAAACGGTCAGAGCCAGGGCGTCGCCGCCATCATCGACACAGGATTCTCCGGGCACCTCACATTGCCGCTCGCGATCATTGAGGCTCTCGGCTTGGATCACCTCGGGCAAGGACGAGTCCTGGTCGGAGATGGGTCAATCCAGGTCTTCAACGCCTCCGGCGTTCTGCTATTTGCAAGAGCTCGGCCGGAAGGGAGCGTTGGGGACGAACGCTCCGCCAGACGGGACGAAGGACTCGGGGGTTATTGCGGCGGCAAGACGGAGAAGCGCGCGTCGACGTCGACGCCCCGACGCTTCAGCCGCCGCCACTCCACCGCGAACACGACGCTGGCGGCGCTGAGCACGCCGATCCAGATCCACGTCGAGTGGAGGTACCAGGCGGGGACGTCGGCACTCAGATCCTTGACGACGTGGATCCCCAGGTAGCCCGCCAGCACCAGGGCGCCGCCGGCGCCGACGACGCGCTGCAGCGTCCGGCCGCGGCCGAAGCGGATCTCGCGCGCCAACGCCGGGTTGCGGCGCGGCAGGGCGAGCACCGAGACGCACATCAGCAGGAAGTTGACCAGCATCGACGTCACCAGGACGTCGACGCCGAGGAAGAAGTCGCCCGCCAGGTGACTGCCGAGAATGCCGCCGGTGGCGACCAGGGCCGAGAGCACGATGGCCACGTGCGGCGTGTGGAACCGCCGGTGGATCCTCGCCACCACGGGCGGGAAGATGCCGTCCTCGGCCCACGCGAACATCAGCCGCGACACCGAGAGCAGCATGGCCGGCAGGTCGTTGACCAGGGCGATCGCGGCGCCGCCGACGATCGCCACCGTCCAGCCCGGCGACAGCACGTAGCCCAGCAGCCCCGGCGCCGTCAGGTCGGCGTTCGCCGAGCGCTCGGCCATGAACGTCCACGGCACGGTGTGGTAGACCGCGCCGGTGAAGAGCAGGTAGAAGGTCCCCACCGTGACCACGGCGATGCCGACCGCGAGCGGCAGGTTGCGGCCCGGGTCGCGGGCCTCGCCGCCCGCCTGGGCGATCGAGTCGAAGCCGATGAAGCTCGAGAAGAGGATCGCCGAGGCGGCCAGCAGCTTCCACAGGTCGAGGGGCGGCGCGGCGGCGGGCAGGACGATCTCGACGCCCTCGCGCGCCGCCACCGCGGCCGCGAAGTCGGCGGGGTCGTGGCCGAAGCCGGCGAAGATCACCACCGAGCCGAGCGCGAACATCAGGAACATGAGCGGAACCAGGGTGCGCTCGTAGGCCTTGACGCCGAGGACGTTGACGCCGGTGAAGAGCCACAGGAAGCCGAGCGCCACGCCCACCCGCACCGGCCCCGCGTCGAGCCACGCCGCCAGACCTGTGAGACCGAGGGGCTTGGCGACGTCGCGCAAGAAGGGCACCGCGATGTAGGAGACCACGCCGATGCCGATCGAGAGCCCGAACCAGTGGGAGAAGCTGGCGACGAAGCCGAGGTAGGGCGAGAGCGAGCGGCTGGCGTAGATGTAGCTGCCGCCGGCGCGCGGCATCGCCGAGCCGAGGATGGCGTAGGCCAGGGCCGCCAGCACCGCCGGCACCGCCCCCAGGGCGTAGGCGGCGAGCACGTGCGGGCCGATGCCCGGCACGTTGCGCTGCAAGGCGATGGGCAGGATGTTGATCGCCCCGCCCATCATCGAGCAGATGCCGGTGGCGGCGAGGCCGAGCAGGCCGAGGCGCCGGACCAGCGAGGCTTCGGCGGCGGGTGGGCGAGCCGTGGGATTCGTCATGGGCGGCGCCCACGATATCGGAGGGAGGAGTGACTTCGCTACGCGGGCGTTCGTTAGACTAGCCGGCCATGAGCTCGCAGTCCCTCAACGTCCCCACCGGCGCGGAGATCCTCGGGCTCGACAACGTCCCCCTCGAGCTGCCGATCGCCGGCGTCGGCAGCCGTACGCTGGCAGGGCTCGTCGACTACCTCTTGCTGCTCGCCCTGCTCGGCGTCTGGTGGACCGCCGGACTCGCCACCATGGGCCTCTTCGCGCTCGCGCAGGGGTGGTTCTGGGCGATCCTCGTCCTGGGCTCGTTCCTCATCCAGTGGGGCTACTTCGCGGTGCTCGAGATCGTCATGCAAGGGCAGACGCCCGGCAAGAACGTGGTCGGGCTGCGGGTCGTCGCCGACCGCGGCGGACGCGCGAGCGCCGGGGCGCTGCTGGTGCGCAACCTGATCCGCGCCCTCGACCTGGTCTTCGGCCTGCCGGCGATGGCCGTCGACCGGCGCTCGCGCCGCCTCGGCGACATGGCGGCCGGCACCCTCGTGGTCCACGAGCGGCCGCCCGGCGCCGGCGACGAGGTGGCGCTGCGCCGCCTGCCGGCGGGCTGGGGGGCGCGCGAAGTCGTGGTGGCGGAGAGCTTCCTGCGCCGCGCCGACCGCATGGAGCCGCGCCGCGCCCAGGAGCTCGCGGGCAAGCTCCTCGGCTGGATTGCCCGCGAGGAGAGCGAGCTCGTGGCGGCGGCCGGCGAGCCCGAGGTCCTTGCCGGCCTCTCGCCCGGCGAGGACCGGGTAGCCCTGCTACGGCGTCTTTTGCGGGCCGAGGGAGGTTGATGGACTACGCCCGTTTCGAGGAGCTGCGCCGACGCGGCAGCGCCGAGTTCGAGCGTCGCCTGGGGGCCGCGAGGGCGCGGCCCCGGCAGCTCTCTTACGAGGACCTCGAGGACCTGGCGGTGCGCTACCGGCAGGTCCTCCACGACCACGCGCTGGCCTCGTCGCGTTACCCGGGCACGGCGGTGGCCCGGCGCCTCGCCCGCCTGGCTCTCGCCGGCACCCACTACCTGCAACGCGACGTCGGCGAGCACTTACCGGGGGTCGGACGTTTCTTTCTCCACGACTTCCCGGCCGCCATGCGCCGCCTTTCGCCGCTGATCGCGGCGATGGTCGGCCTCTTTCTCGTCTCGGGGCTCTTCGGCTTCAGCCTCGCCACCGTCGAGCCGGCGGTGGGCGCGTCTTTCCTCACGCCCGGCGCCGTCGACGACCTCAAGCGGGGCCGGCTGTGGACCGAGTCCGTCTTCAGCGTCGTGCCCGGGTCGGTGGTGTCGTCGGCGATCGCCACCAACAACCTCTCGGTGGCGATCACCGCCTGGGCCGGCGGCGTGTTGGCGGGTCTCGGCGCCCTCTACGTGGTGCTCGTGAACGGCCTCATGCTGGGCGCGGTGCTGGCGACCACGGCGCGCTACTCCATGGCGGGCCCGCTCTTCGAGTTCATCGCCGCCCACGGCCCGCTCGAGCTGAGCCTGATCGTGATCTGCGCCGCCGCCGGCCTGGCGGTGGGCAGGGCGCTGGTCGTCGCGACGGACCGGCCGCGCGCCGAGCTCCTGCGCGAGGCCGCCCGCGACGCCCTGGTGGTGCTCGCCGGCTGCCTGCCGTGGATCTTGCTGCTGGGCTTCGTCGAGGGCTACGTCTCGCCTTCGCAGGAGGTGGGCACGGCGTTCAAGGCGGCGCTGGGCCTGCTGCTCGAGGCCCTCTTCCTCTTCGTGGCCTTCAACCCCTTCACCCGGGACGAGGGACGGCCGCGGCGCGAGGTGACGCCGTGAACGAGCTCGACCTCATCCCCTTCCGCACCCTTCTCGACCACGTGGTGGTGCCGGCGCGCCGTCACGTGCGGGAGACGCTCGTCCCGATCGGGCTGCCGGTGGCCGTCATGAGCGTGGCGACCGCGGTGTACCAGGTCCGCTGGTCGCAGAGCGCGCTGGTCACGGCGCCCGACGACCTCGGGAGCTTCTTCGCCGGCTGCGTGGTCCTGATGCTGCTGTTGGTGCTCACCTGGTTCGTGCTCGGCATGGCGTTCAACGCTTTGACCGTGGCCGCCATGGACGCCGTCTCCGGCCGCGAGGTGCGCATGGCGCGGGCCTGGGGCTTCGTCTTCCGCCCGCCGGTCTTCGCGACCCTGGTGCTGGTGGGCTTGCTCGACACCCTGAGCGTCTGCGCCTTCGTGCTGCCGGCGCTCTACGTCGTGCCGCTCCTGAGCCTGACGCTGCCGGCGATGGTCGACGAAGGCCTGGTGGGCTTCGACGCCCTGCGGCGCAGCGCCGAGCTGGTGCGCTTCAACCCCACCGGACGTCTCGTCCACAGCCCCTGGCTGCAGGTCTTCCTGCTCCTGCTGGTGGGCGCGGTCCTCAACTACGCGGCCAACCTCGTCGTGCAGATGCCCTTCGTCGTCGTGCAGCAGCTCCTCTTCCTGCGCGAGACGTTCTCCGGGCCCGAGGCCGCCGACGCCATGAGGGTGGCGCTGTGGCTGCAGCTCCCGGCGAGTCTCCTGGGAGCCCTGGCGTCGGCGGTGACCTGGCTCTACTCGGCCTTCGGGATCTGCCTGCTCTTCCGCGAGCTGCGCCGCCGCAAGGAAGCGCCGGACCTCGAAGAGGCGGTCGAGCGGCTGGTGGCGTCATGAGGAGCACGCGACGCGCCCTGGCGCTGCTCACCCTGGTGGCCCTGCCCCTGGCCGCGGCCGAGCCGCGGCCGAGCCTCGCGCCGGCCGACCGTGACGCGCTCGCGGAGATCGTCGCCGAAAGCGGCGTCGTCGCCGTGCCGGAAGCGCCGAGCTTCGCCGCCTACGCCCGCGACCTGGGCGACGTCGTGATGGAGTGGATCGCCGACCTGCTGGAGCGCCTGGCGCCGGACATGGACGCCTTCGTCGTGGAGGCCGCGCGCGTCGGCGCCGGCCTGATCTTCGCCGTGGCGCTCGCTTTGCTCGCCGTCCTGGTCTTCCGCGTGCTGCGCGGCCAGCTCGCCCGCCGCCGACGAGGCGAGGCGGCCGTGACGGTGGCCGGCGGCACCGAGGCGCAGCGACCGCGCCTCGATTGGGCGGGCGAGCTGCGCCGGCGGCTCGCCGCGGGCGAGGTCGCCGCCGCCTGCGAGGCCCTCTGGTGGTGGCTCGCCCAGGCCCTCGCCGGCGACGCCGTGGCCGGCTCGTGGACGAGCCGCGAGCTCCTGGCCCGCACCGGACGCCGCGACCTGGCGGCGCCGGTGCGGCGGCTCGAGCGCATGACCTACGGCGCCGCGGCGCCCGCCGTCGACGACGTCCGGCGCCTGTGGCGCGAGCTCGAGGAGGCCCTCGGATGAGCCGGCGCGCCCTCGCCTGGGGGTGCGCGGCGATGGCCGCCGCCGTCGTCCTCGGGACGCTCGTCGCGGTGCCGCGGCAGGGGGCGGACGCCAGCGCCCTGGCGGCCGACTCGCGCGGCTGGCTGGCCGCCCGCCGCTACCTCGAGCGCCGCGGCGCCGCGGTGACGCTCGCCGACGCCCCCCTGGGCGCGGCGCCGCCGGGCGCCGGCACCTGGGTGCTGGCGTTCCCCTGGCAGGGCCGGCTCGGCGACGGCGAGCTCGCCGCCCTCACCGCCCACCTGCGCGCCGGCGGCACGGTGCTCCTGGCCTATTCGCGGACCCTGGAGCAGTACCAGGAGCAGACGGTGCTGGAAACGCTCGGGCTCGACACGAGGGAGCTTCAGGGGCCGCCGCCGCTGGTGCCGTGGCGATGGTGGGCCTACCAGCGCCGGACGTGGGTCCTGGAGGGCGCCGACGGCTGGGACGGCGCCGCCCCCGAGCTCGCGGTGCCGGCGCGTCGCGCCGTGCCGCGCTCGCCGGCCGGCGCCGAGGTGCTCTACCGCTGGCGCGACGCCGGCGTCGACCTGCCGCTGATCTTCAGCTACTCGTTCCACCGCGGCCGGGTGGTGGCGCTGCCCGCCGACGTGCTCGCCAACGGCTACCTGCTGGCGGCCGGCCACGCCGACTTGCTCGAGAGCCTGCGCCGCTGGCTGGGCGAGGAGTGGCGCTTCGACGAGTATCATCACGGGCTCGTGGACCCGCGGAGCGCCGCCGCCGGCGGCTCGACCTTCGCCTGGGACCTCTTCATGCTCCACCTCGCCCTCTTCTACGCGCTGGGTTTCCTGGGGCTGGCGCGCCGCTTCGGCCCTCCCTGGCGCGAGGCCGCGGCCGCCGCCGGCTCGACCGCCGCCTACCTGCGCCAGCTCGGCGCCCTGCACCGCGAGCTCGGCCACCACCGCGCGGCGGCGCGGCTGCTGGGCGAGCGGGCGCGCCGGCTCGACCCCGCGCTGCCCGACTTGCCCGTACCCGACGTGACCAACGACGCCGAGCTGGTGCGCTTCGCCCGCCGGCTGACCCGAGGAGCTTCGCCATGACCGCATCCGTCCCTTCCGTCGCCGAGCTGGCCGCCGTCGCCGACCGACTGCTGGCGGTGCTGGACGACCACGTGCTCGGCCAGCGCGCGACCTGCGAGGCCCTGGTGGTGACCTACATGGCGGGCGGCCATGCCCTGCTCGAAGGCGTGCCGGGGGTGGGCAAGACGCTGCTGGCCCGCACCTTCGCGGCGGTCCTGGGTCGGCGCTTCCAGCGCGTGCAGTTCACTCCCGACCTGATGCCCGGCGACGTCATCGGCGCCAACGTCTTCGACCAGGACAAAGGGAGCTTTCGCCTGGTGCGCGGACCGATCTTCAGCGAGGTCCTGATGGCCGACGAGATCAACCGCACGCCCCCCAAGACGCAGTCGGCCCTGCTCGAGGCGATGCAGGAGAAGCAGGTGACGATCGACGGCGAGCGCCACGGCCTGGGCGGCGACTTCTTCGTGATCGCCACCCAGAACCCGGTCGAGTTCGAGGGCACCTACCCGCTGCCCGAGGCCCAGCTCGACCGTTTCCTGACCCGCATCGAGATGCCGCTGCCGCCTCCCGAGCAGGAGCTCGAGCTCTACCGCCGGGCGGTGCGCGCCGAGGAGGACGCCGGCGTCTGGGGCTTCGGCGCGGTTCCGGAGCCGGCGGTCACCTCGCTCGAAGCCGCGGCCCTGCGCCACGCCGCGGCGCGCGTCCACGTCGCCGAGGACCTGCTCGACTACCTCGGGCGGCTGACCCGCCAGGTGCGCGCCTGCGAGCACCTGGAGCTCGGCATCAGCCCACGCGGCGCCCTGGCGCTGCTGGCCGCGGCGCGGGCCGCGGCGTTCGTCGAGGGGCGCGACTTTGCCGTGCCCGACGACTTCAAGCGCTTCCTCGTCCCCTGCTGGGAGCACCGCCTGTTATTGACCGCCGAGGCCGAGCTCGAAGGCCACAGCGCCCGCCGCATCCTGGAGCGGGTGGCGGCGGAGGTGGAGGTGCCGAAGTAGGTTGGCGAGGGCGCCCAACTGGACGCGGTGCGAGAGGGAGGTTTCCTCGGTTCCTGGTACCAAAGCCCCGGTGTCCGTTGATCGCTCTGAGCAAGCCTCGCCGCTCGCCTGAGCGTCATCACCGAGGCTCCTCGGTGGTGCAGTCGCCCTGGTGCGAGCCCTGGCGGTCCGGTCGCGTCTCATGACCGAGCCAGGAGGCAAGCGTGGCCTCGGCCTCGCGGTCCGTCAGGATCCCCGCCGCCAAAAGGATCTTGATCTTCGCGCGAAGGGGGCATTGGGGATC
>DASWIG010000543.1:0-1823 GCA_036397835.1 Thermoanaerobaculia bacterium | reverse complement strand
AAGTCGAAGTCCTCGCCCTGGATGGGGCCGGCGTGCCGGAGCCGGGCGCTGACGCGCATGGTCGGCGGCCGGAAGCCGATCTCGGTGCCGTCGCTCTTGCGGAAGCTGGCCAGGTAGTCGCCCTCGGCGACGGTGACCCCTTCGAGCCGTGAAAGGAAGTCGGTGTGGAAGAAGGCGCGGCGGAGCTCGCCGTCGGTGATCCCCGAGAGGCCCACCGCTTCCTCGCGCCGCACGAGCTTGCGGATGCAGTCGTCCTCGATCTGGCGCAGCTCCTCGGGCGAGCTTTCGCCGGCGGCGGAGCGGCGCCGGGCCTCGGCGAGCCGGGCGGGACGGAGGAAGCTGCCGACGTGGTCGGCGCGGAAGGGCGGTCGCGTTCTCATTCTCGTGCTCCTGGGAAACCCTCACCCCCCAACCCCCCTCTCCCAGGAGGAGAGGGGGGCTCGATCACCGGCATCTTACCTCCCCTCTCCCCCGGGGAGAGGGGCCGGGGGTGAGGGTTCGCGAGCGAAGCTCGCCGAATCAGGTTGCCCGGCGCGCAACCAGGCCAGCGTGAGGGTGGATACGGCGGCGACGACGAGCGGGACGGCCATGACGACGTGGGTCGCGGAGGAGGTCCAGCCGGCCTCGAGCAGCACGCCGGCGACCCAGGGGCTCAGGACCCCCCCGAACCGTCCGACGCCGATGGTGAGCCCGGCTCCCGTGTTGCGGACCTCGGTGGGGTAGACCGAGGGCATGATCGCGTAGAGGCCCACCATGGATCCGAACAGGAGGTAGCCGACCACCAGCGCCAGGCCCATCGCGACGTTCAGCGTGTCGGCGAGGAAGCCGAAGGCGACCACCGACGCCGATCCCGCGAGCATGGTGAGGGCCACGATCCTGAAGGTGCCGACGCGAGCGGCCAACAGTCCGAGGAGGATCCCGCCGGCGATCCCGCCGACGTTCAAGAGCACGCCTCCGGAGATCCCCTGCTCGGGGTTGAGCCCGGCGCTGACGAGCAGCTTGGGAGTCCAGTTGATGACGAAGTAGAAGCTCGCCATGACGCAGAAGAAGGCCGTCCACAGCGCCGCCGACGACGCGCCGAGGCGGCCCCTCACGAGGTCGCGGGCGGCGGCTTTCTCCCCGCGCTTGCGCCCCTCGGGGATGCGGTCGATCTCCGGACGGCCGAGGCGGCGCAGGAGCTGGTTGATGCGCTCGAGCGCGTCCTTGGGCCGGCGCTCGGCCAGGAAGGCGAGCGACTCGGGCAGACGCCAGAGGACGATCGGGATCATCGCCAGCGACAGCAGGCCGCCGAAGACGAAAATCCCGCGCCAGCCGAAGCTCCGGACGATGAAGACGGCGGCGATGCCGCCGATCGTGGCCCCGATCGGGTACCCCGTCGACATGATGCTGACGCACAGCGCCCGGCGCCGCGCCGAGGAGAGCTCGGCGACGACGGTGGCCAGGCTCGGCAGCATGGCGCCGATGCCGAGCCCGGTGACGACGCGGGCGAGCGCGAGCTGCTGCCAGGTCTGGGTGAGGGCCGCCAGCAGCATGCCGACGGTGACGCCCAGGAGGCTCGCCATCATCATCCAGCGCCGCCCCAGCCGGTCCGCCAGCGGCGCGATGAGCAGGGAGCCGAGGACCATGCCCGCGAGGCCCGAGCTGAAGAGCAGCCCCAGGGTCTCCGGCGGCAGGCTCCACTCCGCGGAGAGCACGGGAGACGCGAAAGCGATCGCCAGGACGTCGAAGCCGTCGATCATGTTGAGCACCATGCAGATGCCGACGGCCACCGTCTGGAACGGCGTCATCGGTTGGTGCTCGATCGCCGACGCGACGTCGGCGTG
>DASWIG010000542.1:0-9448 GCA_036397835.1 Thermoanaerobaculia bacterium | reverse complement strand
TCCCGCCTGCACCTGGAAACTGGCGGGACGCCTGCACCACAATTCAAGAGCTCGACGCCGCGGTCTGCGATATCCTGAGGCCAGGATGTCGACGTCATTGCCGCTGGTGCTGCTCGCCGGCCGCGACCGGAAGGGGGCGCCGCTGCCCGAGGCCGGGCGCGACCAACACCCGCTGCACGGCTACAAGGCCGTGGAGCTCGAGATCGCCGGACGCCCGCTCATCGAGCGTCTGCTCGAGACGTTGCGTGACAGCGGCGCCTTCGGCCCGATCTTCGTGGCCGGCCCGGCCCGCGTCTACGCGGCCCTCAGGGGCGTCGAGCTGATCGACACCGACCGCGACTTCGGCGACAACATCCGCGCCGCCATCGAGGGGGTCCGCCGCCGCGGGCTGGTGGGCCAGGTGGCGTTCATGACCAGCGACGTGCTCCCCGATCCCGGCGAGCTGCGTGCCGCGCTCGACGACCTCGAGCGTCACCAGCCGTGCGACTTCTGGACCGTCGAGTGCCGGGTGCGCGACGCCGGCGCGCTCGGAGCCTCGGGCTGGAAGCCCAAGTACCTCATCCGTCCCGAGGGCGAGGCCGAGCCGGTGGCGACGCTGCCGGGACACCTGCTGGTGGCGGATCCCCGGATCGCTCGCCTCGACGTGCTCTACCGCGCGTTCGAGCTCGCCTACCGCACCCGCAACCGCCCGACCCGCTACCGCCGGAGGGTGGTCGTCAGCGGCCTCCTCGGGGCGCTCCTGGCCGCCGACTTGAAGCGCCTCGTCACTCTGCGGCGTCCCGGCGTCACCTTCGACATGTTGTGGAACGGCCTCGCGCTGGTCCGCAAGCTGGTGACCACCGGCTGCGGCCAGCGCGAGATGGAGGACCGGCTGCGGCGGATCTGGGTCCACGCGGACCATCGCCGCCGTCATCCCGAGCGCCGCGGCCGGGTCATGGTCCACGACGGCCTGACGCTGGGACGGGACGTCGACACCGAGGAGGAGGCGCGGGAGCTCTCCCGTCAGTTCGAGGAGTCTCGGGCCGCCTCGACGTAGGCTGAGGTGGGGTCGTTCTCGGGCGGCCCCGGACGGATCCGGCCTCAGAGCTCCGGCAGCTCGACCGCGGTGAAGACGGCGTCGGGGAGCTGGTCGAAGACCGCCAGCTCGCCGAGCTCGGTCTCGCGGCCGTCCTCCAGGTTCTTGCGCCGCGGCGCCAGCTTGACGCCGCCGTAGGTCTGCCAGCCCTGCCACAGCCAGGGCGTGGGCGCACGGTCGGCCTCCCAGCCCTCGAGGCGGTAGGCCCAGCGGTCCATCAGCCCGGTGCCGCGGTTGATCCAGGCCCAGTAGGTGTCGCCCGGCGTCAGCCCGACGCCGTCGAACGTGAGCTTGAGCTTGTCGTAGGCGGTGCCCTCGATCTCCTCCTGGCCTTCGTAGGTGAGGTTCACCCCGGGATCGCGCAGCTTGTAGGGCATGAGCAGCCAGTAGGAGTCGTTGACCCAGGCGCCGTAGGCGCGCTCGAGCCACTCCTTCGCGGCGTCGCCTTGCTGGCGCTCGCCGTTGACCCAGGCCTCGCCCTCGCGGGTCCGGACGTTGTGGAGCACCAGGTAGGAATCGCCCTCCCGGTTCTTGCCCTCGAGCCGGTGACGGCCGGTGTAACGGTCCCAGTGGTGGAGGCGGAAGCCGAAGAAGTTGAAGCGGAGGAAGCGCGTGGCCTCCCATGCCTCTTCCCCGCCCATGGCTTCGAGGGTGCGCTGGGCGACGGCGGCCGCCTCGGGGTCCGGCTCGCCGGCGGCGGCCGGCGCCACCTCCGGGGGCACCACGGCGAGGGCCAGCACCAGGGTCAGCGGGAGGGCGAGCAGGGGGCCGGGGGCGAAACGGCGGTCATCGGCGTCGGGACGCATGGCGGTCTCCTTGCGGGTTCGCGTTCGGGTTTCGGTGTCGATGGATGATGATAGGGTATTCGGAGTCGCCCGAGGAGTTTTCGGTCCCTGGAAGAAGGTATGAGCCAAGACACGATCGACTACCATCAACTGATGCAGGGGGCGATGCGCGACGTGGTGCGCCGCGCCCTGGCCATCGTCGCCGAGAGCGGGCTGCCGTCCGGGCACTTCTTCTACGTCACCTTCGTCACCCAGGCGCCGGGCGTGGAGGTGGCGCCCGAGCTGGTGGCCCGCTATCCCGACGAGATGACGATCATCATCCAGCACCAGTTCTGGAACCTCGAGGTGGACGACGAGAAGTTCTCGGTGGCGCTGTCGTTCTCGTCGGTGCAGCAGACGCTGACGGTGCCGTTCTCGGCGGTGGTCTCCTTCGTCGACCCGCCGGCCGAGTTCGGCCTGCGCTTCGCCGCGCCGCCGGGATTCGAGGCCGAAGAGCCGCGGCGCGCCAAGGACGCCGCGGCCGAGCCGGACCTCGAGCCGGTGGCCGAGCCGGCCGGGGCCGCGCCCCGCCGGACCGGCGACAACGTGGTCTCGCTCGAGGACTTCCGCAAGAGATAGGGACGGCCGGCAGGCGCCGCGCCAGTCCCCGGCGCGCAGTCCGGGGCGGCCGGCCGGAGCAGAGGTACCGTGAGCGGGACGCTCGCCGAGATCGAAGGCAAGTACGAGATCCTGGAGAGGCTCCAGGTCGGCGGCATGGGCGCCATCTACAAGGTGCGCCACCGCCTGCTGGGCGACGAGCGCGTGGTCAAGGTCATGCGCCCCCAGCTCATGCACGACCCGGAGCTGCGGCAGCGCTTCCACCGCGAGGCGCGTGCCGCCACCCGGCTGATCCACCCCAACATCGCGCGGCTTTACGACTTCGCGGCCGACGACGTGGGCAACGCCTACATCGTGATGGAGTACATCCCCGGCTGGACCCTCGACGACCTGATCGCCCGCGGCGAGCTGCCGCCCCTCGGCCTGACCCTCGAGATCGCCGACCAGGGCCTGCGGGCGCTCGGCCACCTGCACGCCCAAGGGGTGATCCACCGCGACATCTCGCCCGACAACCTGATGCTGACCCGCGACGTCGACGGCCGGGCCGCGGTGAAGCTGATCGACCTCGGGTTGATCAAGTCGATCGCCACCTCGGGCAACCTGACCGCCGCCGGCGTCTTCGTGGGCAAGTTCCGTTACGCCTCGCCCGAGCAGTTCGGCCGCGGCGCCGCGCCGGGCCCGACGAGCGACCTTTACTCGTTCGGGCTGGTGCTCTACGAGCTGCTGACCGGGCGTTACCCGATCCTGGGCAAGTCGGCGTCGTCGCTGATCGCCGGCCACCTCTTCCGGGCGCCTCTCGATTTCGGCGCCACCGACCTCGCGGGCCGGGTGCCCGAGGACCTGCGCCGGGTCGTCATGCGCGCCCTGGCCAAGGAGCCGGCCGACCGCCACGCCTCGGCGGCGGCCTTCGCGGCGGCCCTGGCGCCCCTGCGCCGGCGCTTCGACCCCGACGACGACGCGGCCCGGCGCCTCCTCGAGCTCATCGGCGAGCCCTGCGGCCGGGTGCGGCGCATCGAGGCCCTGATCGCCGCCAACGATTTCGCGGCCGCCCGCGAGGAGCTGCGCCAGGCCGTGGCGGCCGAGGGCGAGACGCCGGAGCTCTGGGAGCTCGGCGAGCGCATCGCGGTGATCGAAGAGATCACGGCGCCGTCCACGCCGCCGGCTCGCCAGGTGGAAGCGGAGCTGGCGCAGGTCGAGGCCCTGCGGGCCGCCGGACGCCTCGAGGAGGCTCTCGACAAGGCGCGCGCCTTGCGCGAGCGGGCGCCGCGCCACAAGCTGATCAGACAGGTCGTCGTCGAGCTCGAGAAGGACGACGAGGCCGCCCGCGCCCCGACCACGCTGCTCGAGATCCCGGAGGACGACGTGGGACGCGCCCCGACCGAGCTCCTGCCGCAAGTCAGGAGGACGGCGGAGCCGCCGCCGGCGCTCGCCACACGGCCCCTGGCCACCGTCCCGCCCCCGCCGGCGCCTCCCGCGCACTCCGCGCCCACCGCCGTGCTCAGGCGCAGCGTCGACGAGATCTCGCTGCTGATCCCGCGGCAGCCCCGGACCTCGGCCGCGGCGGGCTTCGACGCCGGCGACCTGCCCCTGGGCCCGGCGGCGACCGCCGAGGACGCCGCCGTGCCGCCGCCCCGCCCACGATCGGGCCGTCGGGCCGTCGCGTCGGCGGCGCTGATCGTGGCGGCGTCGCTGGCGCTCGGGCTGGCCTTGTCCGGTGTGCTCTCCGGGCCCCGAACGGAAAGAGAGAGCGTCGGCGCGGACGCCGTCGAGCTGTCGGTGAGCGGGCTTCTACGCGGCCTCGACGCGGCGCCCTCGGAGCGGCTCCGCGCGGCCGCCGAGGCGTTTCTCGCCGGGGACTTCGACGCCGCGCTGGCCGCGACCGCCGCCGGCGGCATGTCGGGTCCCCACGAGGAGGCCTGGGCTCATCTGCTGCGGGCCGCGGCCTGCCACGCGCTCTACGTGCGTGGCGGCGAAGAGGATCCGGCGCTGCGCGAGCGCAGCCTCGAAGAGATCCGCGCCGGCCGCGCCGCCGACGACGCCGTCGTCCCCGGAGACGGCTTCTCGCCCAGCTTCGTCGACCTCGTCGCGTCGACGCGCTGACGATCCGAGCCGCGATATCATGTGCTTGCCCGCCATGCGACGATCCACGACCGCCCTCACCGCCCTGCTGCCGGCCTTCGCGGCCTGCGCCGCCCCGCCGGCCGACGAGCGCCCGCCCGGCGTCGTCTACCTCACCTTCGACGACGGCCCGATCGACGCCACCGCCGGGGTCCTCGACGTGCTCGCCCGCCAGGGCGTGAAGGCGACCTTCTTCGTCAACGGCATCCACCTGACCGGCGAAGGCGGCGAGAACGAGGGCCACGCCCTCGCCGCCCTCGAGCGCACGCTGGCGGAAGGGCACCTGGTGGGCAACCACAGTTGGGACCACATGCTCCACAACTGCTGCGACGGCGAGGAGTGCGGCGCCGTCGCCTGCAACCGCACCCGGGCCTGGAGCATCCGCTCGTACCGCGACCTCGCGGTCGACCTGGCGGCCTTCGTCCCCGGCAACGTGGACCCGGTGCGCGAGCTGCTCGCCCGCGAGTGGCCGAACGAGCGCCTCGACCGCCTCGCCCGGCTGCCCTACACCAACGCCTGGCGCGTCGCCGGGCTCGACGTCGACTGCCCGTGCTGCACCACTGACGACCTGCCGCCCTGGGACCCCGCCTCGACCTGCTCGGAGGAGAATCCGAGCCGGAGCGCGCTGCTCTCCGGCGAGGTGGCGCACGCGCTGGCGGCGGCCGGCTTCGAGGTCTTCGGCTGGGACCTCGAGTGGTCGCCCGAGAGCTGGGACGACCCCGAGCCGGTGCGCACCCTCACCGGCGCCGAGACGCTGGCGGCGGCCGTCGCCGAGGCGATGGCGGGCTGCCCGCCCGCCGCCGGCCAGCCCGCCCACTCGCGCGCCGCCGACTTCCCCTGCGAGGCGCCGGAGCGGGAAGGGAAAGTGGTGCTCCTCACCCACGACTTCCTCTTCGAGGACGGCCCGCGGGGCCCCGGCGCGACCCTCAACCTGCCGAAGCTGGAGCGGCTTGTCGAGCTGCTGCGCGGCCGCGGCTACGTCTTCGACACCCTCGACCACTACCACGGCTGAGCCGGTCGAGTCGCGACGCAGGGTTGAAACCCTGCGCTGGACGCGGACGTCCCTTCGGGACTCAGGAGGGAACGCCTCACAAGCGTCTGCAACGGTGTCGGACGGGTGTGGACAAGCTCGACGAGCGTCCGCCACGCCCGCCGGCGGCTGTCGGCGGGCGCGACGAGCGTGGGCGAGCCAGCCAACCTTCCGTGCCCCTCGGCGTACTCACCAGGGTAACCCGAAGAGGAGCCCGACCATGACCGTCCCCGTGCGTCCCTCGATCCTCGCCGTCCTCGCCGCGGCCGTCCTCACGGCCTGCGCCTCGCCTCCCGACGACGCCCCGCTCGCCTTCGTCCACGTCAACGTCGTCCCCATGGACGCCGAGCGCGTGCTCGCCGACCACACCGTGATCGTCGACGGCGGGCTCATCGCCGCCCTCGGCCCGAGCGCCGAGCTGGCGCCGCCGCCCGGGGCCACGGTGATCGACGGCGGCGGGCGCTACCTGCTGCCGGGTCTCTTCGACACCCACGTCCACCTCAACGAGGAGGAGCGCGATGAGCACCTCGCGCTCTACCTGGCGAGCGGCGTGACCACCGTGCAGAGCATGCACGGCGGCCCCCACCAGCTCGAGCTGCGCCGCCGCGTCGCCGCCGGCGAGCTCTCCGGGCCGCGCATCCTGACCACCGGCCCCACCACCGCCAGCGAGCGCGTCGACTCCCCTGAGAAGGCGCAGCGCGTCGTCCGCGAGCAGCAGGCGGCGGGCTACGACGCGGTCAAGATGTACGGCGACGGCGCCGACTCGATGACCCGCGAGACCTACGCCCGGTTGATCACCGCGGCCCACGAGGCGGGGCTGCGGGTGGTCGGCCACGCGCCGCGCAACCATCCGTTCGCCGTTGTCCTCGAAGCGGGGCAGGACTCGATCGACCACATGGAGGAGATCGTCTACACCTACCAGCCGATCGTCGACGTCATCGGGCCGCTCCTCGACCTCCAGTTCGGCCGCGTCGAGCCCGACGAGGTCGGGGACGCGCTCGCCGCCCTGCCCGACCTGCGTCCCCTGATGGCGCCGGCGGTCGAGCGGCTGGCGGCCGAGGCCCTCGCCGCCGGGCTCGCCGTGACCCCGACGCTGGTCGCCTTCGAGACCATCTGGCGCCAGACCACGCAGCAATACGCGGAGCTGCTCGAGGCGCCCGAGACGCGCTACGTGAGCCCGCTCACCCGCGTCGACTGGGGCCCGGACTTCAACCGCTACCGCACGAGCTGGGCCGACCGCCTGGCGGCCGTCGAGCAGATCCTGCGCCGCAGCCTCGAGCTGCAGATGACGATCGTCCGCGGTTTCCAGGACGCCGGCGTGCCGATCATGGTCGGCACCGACGCGCCCCTGACCTTCGTCTATCCCGGCTTCGCCGTCCACCGCGAGCTGGCGCTGCTGGCGGCGAGCGGCTTGACGCCGTATGAGGCCCTGCGCGCCGCCACGGCGACGCCCGCCGCGGAGCTCGGGATCGCCGCCGACGCCGGCACCGTGGCCGTGGGCAAGCGGGCGGACCTGGTGCTGGTGGACGCCGACCCGCTGGCGGACGTGGCCAACGCCGCCCGCGTCGCCGGCGTGGCGGTGAACGGCCGCTGGCTGCCGCGTGGCGAGCTCGACCGTCGCCTCGCCGCCCTCGCGGACGCCTACGCGCCGGTGGCGGTCCAGGTCGAGCGGCTCTTGCCCCCCTACCGGGAACGCCGGGCCGACGAGGTCCTGCGTCTTTACCGCGAGACGTCGGACGCCGCCCCGGAGCTCGCGGCCCTCGCCGAGCGGCTGGTCAACGCCATCGGCTACGACCACCTGGGAAGCGACGACCCGGAGCGGGCCGTCGCGGTCTTCCGCGCCAACGCCGGCGCCTTCCCCGAGTCGGCCAACGTCTGGGACAGCCTCGGTGAGGCCCAGATGCACGCGGGCGACTGGGAAGGCGCGCTCGCGTCCTACCGGCGGGCGCTCGAGCTGGCGCCCGGCAGCGACGCCGCCGCGCGCGTGGCGTGGGTCGACGCCCGCGTCGCGGCCCTGGCGAGCCCGCCGGCGCCCTCCGCGGAGGAGCTCTTGCGGCTCGCGGGGGACTACGGCCAGCGTCACGTCGAGCTGCGCGACGGCGCGCTCTTCTACCACCGCGACGGCGGCCGCGAGTACCGTCTCGCGGCGCTGACGGCGGACACCTTCGCGCTCGAAGGCGAGCCCACGTTCCGCGTCCGTTTCGAGCCCGCCGGCGACGGGCGTCCGGAGCGGATCGTGGGGCTCTACAGCGACGGCCGTACCGACGAATCGCCGCGGGGCTAGGCAAGCGTCGGAACGACCGCTGCCTCAATGATTCGACGATCCTGAGTCAGGAGCGTCGCTCCCAGTATCCGGGCAGTCGCCACCAGGATCCTGTCCGCTGGTTCGCGATGAAACGTGTCGGGCAAGGCGGCGACCTCGGCGGCCACAGCCGGCGAGATTCCGAATCGGCGAACGAGCGGATGTGAGGTGGCCTTCTCGAGCCAGTCGCGTAGCCCAAGCCGCAGCTCGATGCGTCCCAGGCTGTGAAGGGTCGCGATCTCCCACAGGGTTATTTCCGAGACCCAGAGCGGTTCCTCGGGGCCTGCCTGCTCGATCACTTCCCACTGCGCACGGGATAAACGGGTAGCTGGTCCCAGCCACCAGAGGAGAATGTGGGTATCGAGCAGGGCCTTCACTCGTCCGCTTCGCCCAGAGCTTCCCAGGCCTCTTCCGGAAGCACCGGTCCTATGACGTCGCCTTTGATGATGACGCTGCCCCGAAGCTCATCCTGAGGGTATCGGGAGTCGGACGGCGGCGGTGGCACAAGCTGCGCCACGGGCCGTCCCCGTTTGAGGATCATAACGGCCTCGCCGGTGTCGGCGACCTCGTCGAGGATAGCCAGGCACTTCGCCTTGAACTCCGAAGCGTTGATGGTCACCATGTGACCAGTCTAGCTAGGTGACCGGGCACCAGGAGTCAACGCTGTCTGCCGAAGGGCGGATCACGGGACGGCGCTCCCGGGATTACGGCCTGCGCCACGTCGAGTTGCGCGACGGCGTGCTCTTCTACCACCGCGACGGCGGACGCGAGTACCGGCTCGCGCCGATGACGGCGGACACCTTCATGCTCGGAGGGCTGCCGACGTTCCGCCTCCGCTTCGAGCCGCCGACAACGGCCGTCCGGAGCGGATCGTGGGGCTCTACAGCGACGGCCGTACCGACGAATCGCCGCGTGGCGCGGGCGGGCGGCTAGCCGCCTCCCCGCGCTTGAGACGCAGGGGGCCTTGGCTCTCCAGCGAGCTCGGGGCGTTGAGGTCATGGTGCTCAATCCCCGCATCGCTCGCCGCTTTGCCGAAGCCCTCGCGCAGCGGTCCAAGACCGATCCCGTCGATGCCCGAGCGCTGCGCGAGTATGCGCGGCGCATGGAGTTTGTCCCCTGGTCGCCGCCGGCCAGCGAGCGGCTTCGACTCCGAGCCTTGGCCCGGCGCATCGCAGCCTTGGTCGAGATGAGGACTCAGGAGAAGAACCGCCTTCACGCTGCTCAGAGCTCTGCTGAGATGAAGTGCATCACCCACGATATCGAGGTGAGCATCCGCCACTTCGACCGCCGGATCAAAGCCCTCGAAAAGCAAGCCAAGATCCTGATCGACCGGCATCCTCAGCTTCAAGCGCCTATCGCACGGATCATCTCCGTCAAAGGCATCGCCTTTCGCAGCGCCATCCAAGTCTACGGCGAGCTCTGTGTCTTGCCGAAGGACATGACAGCACGCCAGTGGGTCGCTCACGCCGGTCTGGATCCCCGCCACTTTGAATCTGGCGCTTTCCAGGGCAAGACCCGGATCTCCAAGGCCGGCAACAAGT
>DASWIG010000541.1:0-15238 GCA_036397835.1 Thermoanaerobaculia bacterium | reverse complement strand
GAAAACATCCAGACGCTGAAGTGATAGTCCACGCCCTCCTCCGCCGGGAAGGTGAAGTGGTCGGTCTGGTCGACGGGAAAGCCGAAGGCCGCGAAGCGGGTGACGGAGACGTCCTCTTCCCACCAGTCCGGCAAGTGCGGGAACGGCCGATGGGCGATGAACACTCCGCCCAGCGACTGCGCGTTGTTCGCGTCCGTGCCGTAGCCCGCGAAGCGCACTTTGACCATGAAGACCGACTCCGCTGGGCCTGTCACTGTGAAGCGACTGTCCACGATGTCGAACAGGTGTCGGGTCACACTCTCGCAAATTGGCCGTGCTACGGTCCGCGATCGCAAGGACGCGGAGAAGAATACACCTTGTCGCGGGTGACGCCGGCGAGCTCGGCGGCCTTCCGAGATCTGGCTAAGGCCGGCTCGGCCGTGCGCGAGCTGCCGGCACGGAGCTCCAGCACCGCGTCGGCGGCAGCAGCGTCGACGAGCTCGCCGGCATCATCGCTCGGCGCCTCGCCGGGGCCGATCCCCTGGCTTGGATCCCGCTGGACCTGACGCCGATCGAGACCCGCCGCTTGCGCGACGTCGCGCTGCGCGAGCTTGCTCGCGTCAGGGCTGCCCGCCCCGAGCGAGTTCAGACCAGACGCGGTTCCAAGCCAGGGTATTTTCCTTTCAGGGGGGGATCAGGTGGGCCGAGGGCACAAGAGAGAGAGGGGGGGATCGTGTCCGGTCGAGTAAGCAGGTAGCACCCCCGGCCCGAAATCACTCTAGCAGAAGCCGACGCGCTTGGCTACCCCCTGGACGAAGAATTTCGACGGTTTCTTGAAAAAAATCCGCTCTGGCAGAGTTTCCCTTACGCCGCCGGCGCGCGGACTCGCGCCACCACGATCGTGATGTCGTCCAATTGGAGGCCGTCGGCCTTGAAGGTCCAGACGTCGCCGAGCACCGTGTCGCGGATCTCGCGGGCGCTGCGGCGGGGCGAGATCCGCCGCAGCAGCTTCTGCAGCCGGTCCGCGCCGTAGACCTCGCCGTGGGCGTTCACGGTCTCGGCGATGCCGTCGGTGAAGAGGACGAAGACGTCGTCGTCGGCGATCGTGACGGTCCGCTCCTGGGACTGGCTCCCGAGGCGGGTCCCCAGCGGCAGGGCGTGGAGCTCGAGCTCTTCGACGCTGCCGTCGAGCCCTCGCAGCCGCAGCAGCGGAGGGTGTCCGGCCGCCGCGAACGTCAGCGAGCGGCGCTCGTAGTCGAAGAGGGCGTAGAGCAGGGTGACGAAGCCGCGCTGGACGATGGTGCGGCGCAGCATGCGGTCGATCTTGCCGAGGACCTCGACCGGCGCCACCGGAGCTTCGTGCAGCAGGTGCAGACAACTGCGCACGCCGGAGAGCAGCAGCCCGCTCGCCACCCCGTGCCCGGCCACGTCGCCGACGACGATGGCCTGGCGCGTCGCCGAGATCGTGAAGTAGTCGTAGTAGTCGCCGCCGACCTCGCTGGCGGGTATCGAGATGCCGGCGGTCTCGAGCCACGGGATCCTGGGCTCGCTGCGCGGCAGCATGCTGAGCTGGATCTTGCGGGCGTCGTCGAGCTCCTCCTGCATGCGGCGCTGCTCGCGGTGCCGGTGCAGCTCCCGCCGCCAGTTGACGAGGAAGTCGCGGCGCTTCTTGCGGGTGGCGTCGCGGACGATCGAGAAGACGACCGCGGTCACCGCGGTCTGGGCGATCACGTAGCCGTATTCCAGCTCGGTGAAGCCCAGGGCCGCCGTGATGAGGTGGCGGCCCACCGACAGCGCCCAGGCGGCGCCGAGGGGGATCGCCAGAGCGCCGGGAGCGAGACGGAAGAAGACGAAGAAGACCGGCGCCGCGAAGTCGGCGGGATGCCAGGTCGCCGCCGGAGCGAAGAAGGCCGCCTTCCAGAGGAGGGTCTGGATCACCAGGTAGGCGAGGAGGAGCGGCCGGAAGTGCCGCGAGAAGACGTCCCTTTCCCGCCAGGCGAAGAGGACGCGGATGACGAGGAGGTTGAGAGCGGGCACCGAGAGCTCGGCATAGCGCTCCTGCGCCGCCATCGCCACGGCGATGGCCAGGGCCGCCGGCAGGGCGACCAGGAGGAGCCGGAAGAGCGTGCGGCAGTTCCCGGAATCGAAGAAGGTCCGGGTGGCCTCGTCCTCGGGCAGGAGGATGAGGCGGCCGATGGAGGGCTCCTGAGTGATGCTCGCCACGGTCCGGATGGTAGCCCGGAGGGCCGGCGGCCCACAACCGAGGGGCAACGAGACTATAATCGGCGTGCGGGCAGGCTCGGCACCGGTCGAGCCGCGATGACGTGCGATGCCGCCGGCGCGGCGATCTCAATTCGAGCAACGGAAAAGCGTGTCCATGGCGCAGATCGAGCCTCAGCCGAGGGCGGACGCGACCCAACGCCTCCCGGCCTCTTCCGAATCACAGATCCGGCTCGTGTTCGACAAGTTCCAGGGCTTCGTCGACGAGTACCGGCCGAAGATCTCGTTGGGCGGGGTCTTCCTCGAGAGCTCGCAGCCTCAACCGGTGGGGACCCGCGTCTCCTGCGAGTTCCAGCTCGCCGACGGCTTCCGCCTCTGCCGGGCCGTGGGCGAGGTGGTGTGGCTGCGGCGAGCGGCCGCCGGCCCCGGCCGGCCGGCGGGAATGGGAGTCCGCTTCCTGGCGCTCGACGACCAGGGCCGCGAGCTGATCCTCAGGATCCTGGAGGAGCAGGTCAAAGGAGGCGGCGAGCCGTTCGAGGTCGAGCGGGTGCCGCCGGACGGCGTGACCGGCCCGCCGCCGGCGCCGCGCGAGGACCCCGCGTCGACGCACACTCGCCGGTCGCCGCCGGCGGGACCCCAGGAGGATCCCGCCTCCACCTTTTCGCGTCCGGCGCTCGTCCCCGCGGAGTCGCCGCCCGCGGCCGCCGACGAGTTCAAAGCGCCCTGGGGTCAGGAGCTGCCCGCCCTCCCCGACGACGTGATCGAGCCGCCGCTCGACGGCGACGCGCTGGCGGCGGCGTACGAGGATTTCGATTCCGACCTCAGCGAGGCGGGATTCGGCGCCGACACGGATCTGCTCGACCTGGAGGCCGGTCCGGAAGCCGCGCTCTCCGAGGCTCCGGACGAGATTTCCTTCTCCGACGAGGCTCTGGACGGCGAATCTCCTGCGCCGAGCTTCGACATGCCGAGCTTCGACGCACCGGGCTTCGACGCGCCGGGCTTCGAGGACGTCGACATGCCGCTCGCCGCTGCGCCTCCGGAGGCCGGGCTGGGCGTCTCCGACGTCGACGCCCCGCTCGGCGATCCCGCCGCCGAGCTGCTCAGCGACCTGGGATCCGCGAGCTCGCCGTGGCCCGAGCCCGCCGCCGCGGACGACCAGGAGCCGGTCTCCCGATTCGGCCTGCCCGAGCCCCCGTCCTCGCGGCCGACTTCGTGGTCCGCGGCCGCTGACCACGGCGCAGCCTGGGAGCGGGACGATGGGGACGCGGAATGGGAGGAGGAGCGAGATTCGGGGCTGCGCGGCGTCCTTCACCGGCTGCAGATCACGCTGGCGGAATCCTCCGGACGCTTCATCCTCATCCTGGTCCTTCTCCTCACGGTCGTCGCCGCCCTGATCTTCGAAGAGCGGATCCTGGCCTGGGTCGGCCTCGGCTCGCCCCCGGTCGAGGAAGTTTCAACGGCTCCCCTGGCGGCGCCCGAGGAGGAGCCGCCGCCGGCCGGCGATCCGGCGGCCGGCGATCCGGCGTCCGCTGGCCCATCCGAATCCGTGGCGCCGGGGGGCGCTTCCGATCCGATCGAGGTCGAGGGGGGAGCGGAGACGGCCGCCGCTACGCCCGATCTCCCGCCGCGGCCCGCCGCCTCCGAGACGGAGCTCCCGCGGGACGAGCGCCCCGGCGCGGACGCGCCCCTGGTGCCGGCGACCCGCGTCGAGCGCATCACCTACGACCAGGCGGCCGAGGGGACCCGGGTGACCGTGTGGCTCGACGGCGGCCTCACGGCCTCGCGGTACGAGCATGACGAGCTCACCTACGCTCCCCGCAAGGAGCAGTTGGTGCTCTCCGGCATCGGCACGCCTTACGCGAGCACGGTCGAGGTCGGCACCCTCGAGCTCGACCGCATCCGCACCGGTCTCCACGCCGGCAATCGTCTGAACCTCGTCTTCGATCTGAGCTCCGAGCACATGACCCTGGCCGAGCTCCGTGCGCGCGAGAATCGCCTCGAGATCCTCGTCCGCCGGCGTTGATCTCCTCCCGCCGTGGTCGATCCGTTCGACGACGCTTGACAAGGCGTCGGAGCGGCCTTATATTAGTTGAAGGCGGTAACCAAGCGTCATGACGCCGAAGTCGAACGCGGACAGGCTCATGATGGACGATTTAAGGGGACAATCTCACGGCTCCCGCCGTCCACGGCCCGGTTTGCCGCTGAGCCAACCAAGGAGGTGATGACCATGACAAGGGATCGCCGGTCCTTTGCACTGAATAGAAGAGACCGTTACTGATTTCTGAAACCGAGAATGGCACCTCGGTCTTTTTAGCGGCAGTTTCTCTCGTAAAGAGAGAAATGCTGAAACCGGGCGTCACTTGGGAAGTTAAAGCTTGAAAATTGCAACTTTGACAGTAGAATGCAGGCCAATGTCTTCAATAGAGAAAGAAGTCGATCGCATCCTCACCCTCCTCCGGAACAAGATCCGCGAGCGGGGCTTCACCCAGTTGGAGGTCCAGGAGAAGCTCAACTGGGGACGCAGCTACATCAGTCAGTTGCTCACGAAGCAGAAGTCCCTCCGGGTCGAGCAGGTGCTGCTGATCCTCGAGACCATCAAGGTCGACCCCAAAGAGTTCTACGCGGAGCTCTACCAGTTTGGGCGGCCCGACTACCGGCTGCGCAATCTCGACGAGTACGCGGACCCGCAACTCGGGGAGTCGCTCTTCGGCCCCGCGCTGGTGCCGGAGGGTGAATCCTACAGCGAGTTCTACCGCAACTACCACCAGTTGCGGGCGATGGTGCGGGGATTGGTCCAGCTCATGGTCGACAAGGACATCGTGAGTCTCGAAGAGATCATCGCGGCAGCCAAGGCCGCCGACCCCGATCCGGATCTCGGCCCGTTGGGGTGAGCCTGCGGCTCCCGTCCTCCTCGGCGCCCGATGGCAGGGGGAGAACCCTATGGCATCGGGGCGAAGCGCTCGGCGACCGCCCCGCGCAGGGCGCCGGCGAGCGCTTTACGGTCGCCGTCGTGGACCGGGGCCTCGCCGAAGACCAGGCGCGCCTGGAAGGACGGCAAACGCAGGAGCTCGAGGAAGTGGGGGAGGAAAGGGGCGTCCCCCCACCAGCAGACCAGGCGGCTCGGCGGACCGTAGCCGTCGGGAGTGGCGTAGCTCAGAGCCACGAAGTGGACCGGCAGGTCGCGGCGGGCGGCGTAATCGAGCAGCGACGGCTTGAAGCGGAGGATCCCGTCCCCTTTGCCGCTCGTACCTTCGGGAAAGATCACCACGCCGAGACCCCGGTCCAGCTCCCGCCCGACCTGTTCCATCACCCGCAGCACGTCACGGCGGCGGCTGCGGTCGATGAAGATGGTGTCGGCCACCGCGAAGGCGCGGCCGAGGACCGGCCAGCCGCGCAGGTCAGCCTTGGCGACGAAGGCCGCGTCGAGGCGGGTGGCGAGCAGGATGACGTCCATGTAGCTCACGTGGTTGGAGACCAGCAGGAACCCCCCCCGCGGCGGCACGCCTTCGACCTCGACGCGCAAGCCGACGATCCGGGCGCAGAGGCGCGCCCAGGCGCGGAAGATCGCGTTGCGCAGGCGAAGCTGGCGCGCTGCGGCAAAGCGCCGGAGAGGAAGCGACGCGACGATCCCGAGGTAGCTCAGGAGCGTCACCGCCAGGATCGCGGGAGCGCGCAGGAAAACGCGGAGCATGGGCATCGGGTTTCAGGGACGCCGGAGCGGGGCGGACGGGCGAGGTGGGAATGTAGCACGGGGGCTGGCCGGGTGGGCGAAGACGAGGTAGAGGTTGCGCTCCCCTCCCGGTCCGTCGGCCGCGAAGCGGGCGCGGCAGGCCAGGCCGGTCACCGCGGCGAGCTCCGCGACCTCGTCCTCGCCCACGAGATGGCAATAGCGGGGCGTCGCCCTGTCCCCCGCCCAGGTCAGGAGATGGTCGCCGGGCTCCAGCTCGCGCACGTCCACGGGGAGCTCGGCGCCGCGGTTGTAGTCGTCCCACGGCAGCACCTTCGAGGCCAGGCGAGCTTCCCGGTCGAAGCGCCAGACCGACGCCGCCAGGAGGCCCCCGGCGTCGACGTGGGCCGCGAGCCGGGCCATGAGCCGGGCGCGGTGGCGGCGTCCGGGAACGTGGTGGAGCACGCCGAAGAGGGCGACGAGGTCGAAGCGTTCCTCGCCGAGGCGGCGCCCCAGCGCCTCCTCGGCGAGCTCCAGCTCCGCCCACCGGGCCGCAACGCGGCCGGCGGCCAAACGCCGGCGAGCGAGCCGCAGCAGCTCGCCGCAGCCGTCGATTCCGAGGTAGTCGATCTCGCCGACGCGGGCGGCGAGGTAGGCGCCGAACCGGCCGTTGCCGCAGCCGGCGTCGAGCACCCGCAGGGCTCCCCCGGCAGCTCCGGAGAGGAGCTCCAGCAGGCGGTCCCAGCCGGCCCAGGGACGCTCGCGGCTGGCGCTGAAGCCGGCGGCGAAGCGTGAGTAGAAGCGGCGGTTGAGCTCCAGCAGAGCTCGTCGGGTGAGGTCGTTCACGGCTCTTTCGCGGCCATGGTATCCTTGCCGGGCCCTTGGACCCCACGATGCAGCAGCGTTCCTACCATTTCGAGCCCCGGCTCCACGAGCGCGAGCTGGTCGCGATCATCCGGGCCATCCAGGCCGAGGACGAGCTGGACGCCCGCACGCTGAATCGTATCGTCCGTCGGCACCCGAAGGACGGACGAGGGGCCTTCTCCAAGAGCGAGATCATCCGCGGCTACCGCTTCTTCCAGCAGCGCCATCGCTTCGACGACGAGGCGAGCTTCCTGCGCAAGGTGCGGATGAAGCCCGTGCGCACCCAGAGCGGCGTCGCGCCCGTCACCGTCCTGACCAAGCCCTATCCCTGCCCCGGCCGGTGCATTTTCTGCCCCAACGACGTGCGGATGCCCAAGAGCTACCTGTCGCGCGAGCCCGGGGCCCAGCGGGCGGCCCAGCACCGCTTCGACCCCTACGCCCAGACCCGCAGCCGGCTGCGGGCGCTCTACAACACCGGGCACGAGGTCGACAAGGTCGAGCTCATCGTGCTCGGGGGGACCTGGTCGTTCTATCCCGAGCCCTACCAGGTCTGGTTCGTCAAGCGCTGCTTCGACGCGCTCAACGACTTCGCCGGCGCCGCCGCGCCCGCGGGGTCCGGCGCGCCGGCGGCATCCGTCGACTTCCGCGACCTCGCCGAGACCGTGGCCGGGCGCTCGCTCGAGCGCACCTACAACCAGGTCGTCGCCGACTTCCTGAAGGGGCGCCTGGACGGCCGGCTGCTCGACGCCGGGGAAGCGGCGGCGTGGGACGAGCTTCTGGCGGCGCAGCGGCGCAACGAGACGAGCCGCGCCCGCTGCGTGGGCCTGGTCCTGGAGACCCGGCCGGACCACGTCTCGGAGGAGGAAGTGACCCGCCTGCGCCGGCTCGGGGCGACCAAGGTCCAGATCGGCTTCCAGAGCCTCTCCGACGAGGTCCTGCGGCGCAACCGGCGCGGCCACGACGTGGCGGCCACGCGGCGCGCCGTGCGCCTGGCGCGCCAGGCGGGCTTCAAGGTCCACGCCCACTGGATGCCGAACCTCTACGGCTCCGACCCGCAAGCCGACGTGGCGGACTTCCGGCGTCTCTTCGCCGACCCGGGTCTGCGGCCCGACGAGCTCAAGGTCTATCCCTGCTCCCTCGTCGAGACCGCCGAGCTGATGCAGCGCTACGAGGACGGGAGCTGGCGGCCCTACGGCGCCGAAGAGCTCCTCGCGGTGCTGACGGCGTGCGTCGCCGAGGTGCCCGCGTATTGCCGGATCACGCGGATGATCCGCGACATCCCCGGCGACGAGATCGTCACCGGCAACACGGTCACCAACTTCCGCGAGGTGGTGGAGCGCGAGCTTGCCGCCCGCGGCCGGGCCAGCCGCGACATCCGCGCGCGCGAGATCCGCGGCGGCGAGGTCGACCTCGGCCGCCTGCGCCTGGAGTCCCTGGACTACGAGAGCGCGATCGGCGACGAGGTCTTCCTGCAGTACGTGACGCCCGAGGACCGGCTGGTGGGCTTCTGCCGTCTGGCGCTCCCCCGGGCGGGGGGCTTCATCGCCGAGATCGCCGGCAGCGCCTTGCTGCGGGAGGTCCACGTCTACGGCGCGGTGGTGGGCATCGGCCGCGAGAGCGGCGAGCGGGCGCAGCACCTCGGGCTGGGGCGCCGGCTGGTGGAAGCGTCGGCGAGGCGGGCGCGCGCGCGCGGCTACGCGGACCTGGCGGTGATTTCGTCGGTCGGCACCAGGGAGTATTATCGTAGATTGGGCTTCGCCGACGGCGAGCTCTACCAACACCGGCCTCTGGGGGATCCGCGGCGGGGCTCGGCCCTCTGATCGGAAGGAGCAGCTCTTGCGCAGAGTCGGAGTCTTTGGCTGGGGGGTGGTCGCCCCCCGTTCCCCGAACGTCGACGCTTTCGCCGACAACCTGGCGGCCGCGACGAGCTGGCTGGAGCCTTTCAACGGCTTCGGCCCGGACACCTTCCTCGTCGGCAAGCCTGAGTTCTCCTTCCAGATCTACCGTCCCTGGATCGACGCGCGCTTCAAGCCCAACCGCTTCTCCCAGCTCGAGAGCAAGATGGGGCTTCCCGTCAAGTATGCGATCGGCGCCTTCATCCAGGCCCTGGGCCAGAACCCGGGCCTGGAGCACGAGCTGCGCCGGCTCGGCCACCGCGCCCACGTCTACGTCGGTACCGGGCTCGGAGACCTCGGCACCAAGCAGGACCAGGCCCTGGCGCTGCACCATGCCCTGCGCCGGTGGAACCGGTTCTGGGCGGCGCCGGAGCGCAACTCGGCGCTCACCGCCTACCTCGCGGGGGCGGCGCCGGAAGTGGCGCCGCCGCCCCCTCCGGGCACCGCGCCCGACGCCGAGCGCGACGAGGCCGACGAGGCCTGGTGGGAGTTCTGGACCGAGCGCTCCCCGGAGCTGGCGAGCTACCTCGACGAGCTGCGCGACGTCGAGTCCATCGCCGTCGAAGGCGAGGTCGAGGCCGGCAAGCTGGCGGCGATCAAGGAGAAGCAGCGGCGGCGCCGCAGGCTGGCGGCACGCTGGGGAGCCCCCGATCCTCCCTGGGAGTCGGTCTCCCCCAACCTGATCTGGAACATCGACAACATCCCGGCGGCGCAGATCTCGATGCTGGGAGGCTTGACGGGGATGACGATGTGCCCGCAAGCCGCCTGCTCCACCTTCGGCGTGGCCCTCAAGCTGGCCATCGACGCCATCCGCTGCGACCAGGCCGACGCGGTGGTGATCGGGGCCACCGACCCGCCCCCCCACCCCCTGACCGTCGGCGCCTTCTACAACGCGCGGGTGATCTCCGCCGACGGCAAGATCTCCAAGCCCCTGACCGAGCTGCGCGGCACCCACGTGGCGGGAGGCTCGGTGGTGTGGGTCGTCTGCGAGATCGAGCGCATGCTGGCGCTCGGCATGCGGCCCCTCGGCATGGAGCCGCTGGCCGTCGGCGTGACCTCCGACGCCGATCACATCATCACGCCCTCGCGCGAAGGGCCGATGGCGGCGATGCGCATGGCCCTGGCCGCGGCGCGCACGGAAGGGCGGGAGGTGGTCTCCTGGGACCTCCACGCCACCGCCACGCCGGGCGACTTCAACGAGGTCGAGATGGTGCGCTCCCTGCTGCCGCCGGACACCCTGGTCACCGCCCGCAAGGGCACCTTCGGCCACGGCATGTCGGCCGGCGGCGGCTGGGAGCTCACGGCGCAATACCTTTCCTGGGAGCGCGGCAAGGTCTTTCCCACCCCTCTCGGCCGCGGCGAGCTCAACGAGCAGATCGCCGCCGTCCACGAGAACTTCGCCTTCGACGCCGTCCACGAGGCCCCGGACGGGGTCGTCGGCAAGCTATCGATGGGCATCGGCGGCGTCAACGCCTGCGTGATCTCGCGGCCGTGGCCCGCCGAGGTCCGGCGGCGCCAGGAGGAGCAGCAGCAGGTGGCGGCCGGAATCCGGGGATGACGTCCCCGCCGTCCCACCGCCTCCGGCTCGGGCACCGCGAGGCCCAGGCCCTGGTGCTGGTGCGCGCGGTGGAGGAAGTCGACCGGCGCGGCGCCGTCCTGCCCCACGAGGCGCGGCGTCAGGCCACCGCGGAGGCGTCGCCGGAAGGCTCCGGCGACGCCTGGCTCGGGCGGCGGGCGCTGGCGCTCGCCGCGGTATTGGAGCGGCGTTGGAGCTTCCTGCCGCGGTTGCTGCGCGCCACCGACCTCGCCCGCGGGCTGCTGGCGCCGGCGGCCGTCGTGGCCTTCGCCGCCGGCGTGGCCACCAACGCGCTGGGACCGGAGAAGCGGGTCCACGTCCTGGCACTGCCGCTGGCCGGCGTCCTCGCCTGGAACCTCGCCGTCCTCGCCTTCCTCGCCGTGCGCCGGGCCGTGCCCTGGGCCCGGGTCTGGCGCGGCGCGCGGCCGTGGCTGCTCGACGCCCTCGAAGGGTGGATCCGCCGTCTCGTCGGGCGGCTTCCGGCGGCAGCCGACGCGCCCGACGTCACCCGCGAGGCGCTCGCCGCCTACTTGCGGAACTGGCTGCCCGCCCTCGCGCCGCTGGCCGCGGCGCGGATCCGCCGGCTGCTCCACGCCGCGGCGCTCCTGCTCGTCGCCGGGGCCGTCGCCGGCATGTACCTGCGCGGCGTCGTCTTCGAGTACCGCGCCGCCTGGGAGAGCACCTTCCTGAGCGGCGCCCAGGTCGACGCCGTCCTCGGCGCGGTGCTCGCCCCGGCGGCCGCGGTCCTGGGCACCGACGTCCCGCCCGTGGAGCGTCTCCAGGACGACAACGCCGCCCCCTGGATCCACCTCTGGGCCCTCACGGCGGCGCTCTTCGTCGTCCTGCCGCGGGCGCTGCTGGCGCTGGCGGAGAGCGTCCGCGTGGCGCGTCTCGGCCGGCGGCTGCCGATCGAGGTTACCGAGGTCTATTTGCGCCGGCTGCTGGCGGCGGTCTCGAGCTCCACGCAGCGGGTCGAGGTCGTCCCCTACAGCTACCGCCTGCCGGCCGCGCTCGCCGACGCCTTGCGGGCACGGCTCCACGACGTCTTCGGCGCGCGCTCCGAGATCCGCTTCCGTCCCCCGGTCGAGTACGGCACGCCGGCCGGCGAGCTCGAGCTGGCGGTCGGACGTTGCTGGCTGGTGGTCTTCAACCTGGCGCAGACGCCGGAGATCGAGGTCCACGGCCGGTTCGTCGCGGCGCTCGCCGAAGCGTCGCCGGACGGCCAGCGGCTGGCCATCGTCGTCGACGGCTCCGCCTTCCGCGACCGCCTGCCGGGGGAGGAGAAGCGGTGGGAAGAGCGGCGGCGGGCCTGGGACCGGGTCGTGGACGGCGCCGGCCTCGCCGCCGTCCACCTCGACCTGCGGCGGGACGACGCGGACCGCGTCGTCGCGGCGCTGCTGGAAGAAGAGTAGTAGTCGTCCCCCGCGGAAGAAAAAAAGAGGCCGGCGCGAACGCCGGCCTCGAAGGGAAGACAAGGGATCAAGACGCCGTCAGGGGACGACGACGGGCGGACCTTCGACCGGCTCCTCCGCCTCCGCCGGAGCTTCGGGCTCCGGCAGCGGGAGAGGATCCGTCTCCGCCGGCGTCGAGCTCGACGGCCGCAGACGCTCCGAATAGAAGTCCTCTCCGGCCAGGACGTAGTGCGCCTCGAGCCAGCGCGCGCCGTAGACGAAACGTCTTGCGGCACACCTCGAGGGCACGGTTCTTGACCTTCTGGGCCTTCTGCGTCAGACGCTTCTGGGCCGCCAGCGCGACGAGCGTGGACTCGAGCCGCTCGAGCGGCTCGCGGACGCCGGAGGCGTACTCCTCCGGCGTCTTGGTCAAGGCCGTGTCGGGCATCGTAAAGCCCGGCTCGGAGAGCACCTCGACCGATTCCCACGCGTAGCGGCACAGCACCTGGACGTCGACGGCTCCGAGCCCGGGGTCGAGACCCACGAGCTTTTCGCTCGTCTTCTTGCCGAACGCGCCATCCATGGCGTTGCGCACCGCGAGCACCTCACGGTAGACCGCTTCCTGCTCCAGGTCGCGGCGTTCCCGCAGCTCGACTTCCTTGCGCAGCTCCTTGCGATGCGCCTTCTCGGCGGCTTCCAGGGTGTCGCGGGCGTCCTCGATCATGCGGACGACCGCGACCTGCAGGGAGAGGACCGCCGCTACGGTGAGCTCCTCTCCTGCTTTGAGGGTCCGGGACGCGCGGGCGACGAATGACTCCGCGACCTCCTGGCCGAGAGTCAAGACCGACGCCACCACGTCCAGGACGTGCCTCACGGACTGAGTGACGGACCTGAACATAGGTCACCTCCTTTGGTCTCCGGGGCGGCTCCATGCCGCTCCGGGTTGCTGGGTTTCACGGGCCGGACGTCCCGGCCCGTTTCTGTCCAGGGAGTGTGGAGGAGGAAACGGGGCTTGTCGAGATCACTTTTTGATCGGTTGCCCATCACTTTTTGATAGGTTGGGGCCGGACGGCGACGATGGACGACGCTGGCGGGGGCGCAACACTACGAACGCGCCCTGGCGATCCTCGAGGCCGGGCTCGGCCCCGACCATCCCGATACGAAGCTCGTCCGCGAGAACCTGGCGTCGCTGGACGCCGGGTGGCAAGGGTAAGCCCGAGGACCCCTTTCTCCCACTCTTTGGCCGGTCCCTGGCGGGACGCCAGGTGTCTCTTTACCCCAACGGGGTTGTATTTCAAAGCCCAGGGTAAGCGCGAAGCGCGCCACCCTGGGTAACCGGCGCCACCACGTTCCGAACCCCAACGGGGTGCGTGAGCCGCCATGGCTCAGCGCTTAGTCGATAAAACGGTGAGGTGACAGAAAGGAGGACCAACGAAGCACCGAAGCCTACCTGTGCGAGTCCACGCTTGTGCAGAACGCTCTGCTCGAACCTCGCACCACCGCGGGGGTACGCAGCTAGGGTCGTCCCACCGGAGAGTCCGGAGAAGGGTCGGTCACGGAGGAGCCAGGCAGAGCGACTTCGGGAGACGGCATTTCGGCCTGTTGGAGGTGCCAGTTACCGCCCCTCAAATGAAGCACTGGAGGCTCAACCCTGCGAGCCTTCCCGACGTCGGGGATGTGGTTACCGGCGTCGGCTCCCGCGGGTGATGCATGTCGCCGCCTGAGGAAAATGGCGCTGAGCTATACCGGTGAGGTTCCACGCCGCCCGGCGTTCGGTAAGCCGGGCCTATAAGCCGTAGGTGAAAGGGTCCTGGTTACGCGGCGGTGGGGAGAAGGCTGTCTGAGCCGCCTCCACTTTGGGGACCACAGCAG
The DNA here is from genome assembly GCA_036397835.1 of Thermoanaerobaculia bacterium. Classification (GTDB taxonomy): domain Bacteria; phylum Acidobacteriota; class Thermoanaerobaculia; order Multivoradales; family J023; genus DASWIG01. Next base: position 1,774 of record DASWIG010000541.1, on the reverse strand, counting down.
ATCCGGAGTAGCTGGATGCCACAAAGTGGCACGAGTGAAAGGAGAAACCGTAGAAGACGGATCAAGGCGCTGATCACATGGGGGCAGTTAGCCTCGACGACTGAAGCCACCAAATGGCCCACCCTCGCTCTTGCAGGGAAACCCGACGAGCCGCTAAGAAACACCCCCAAAGAGATCGAAGGCCCGAAGTCCGTGGTTGCAAGACGTGACAGACACACCATGAACCGGATACAGAAAGTGCATTCTCTGACGGGCCGGATCACCTGGGAACGGGTGTATCGGGCCTACCTGGCGGTAAAGCGAAACAGAGGGGCCGCGGGCATCGACAAGGTGAGCATCGACATGTTTCGGGCGAACCTTCGCGAGAACCTCACGGCCCTGACACGGGACTTGAAGGACGGGTCGTTCCGGCCCTGTCCACTACGCCGAGTCTACATCCCCAAAGGTCCCGGAACGACGAAACTTCGCCCGCTGGGCATTCCGGCTGTGCGTGATCGGATTGCTCAGGAGGTTGTTCGCGGCCTCTTGGCACCGATCTTCGAACCGACGTTTCACGAAGCGTCCTTTGGATACATCCCAAAGCGGAACTGCCATCAGGCAGTCAGGAGGCTGTTGAAGTACCATAAAGAGGGGTATCGGGTCGTTCTGGATGCCGATATCGCCGCCTTCTTCGACAACATCCCACATCCTGTCATCATGGCAGCACTCGCGGCGAGAGTAGCGGACGGGAATATTCTGCGCTTGGTGGAAGGATTTCTCACTGCTGGTGTCATGGAGAACGGGGTCTTCAAACCCACGACGGTGGGTACGCCGCAAGGCGGTGTGATCTCCCCACTCCTGGCGAATCTGGTACTCAACCACCTTGATTGGAGACTGGAAGACGCCGGCCATCGCTTCGTGCGATATGCCGACGACTTCGTCATTGTTTGTCTGACTCCCCAGCAGGCGCAAGAGGCACTGGACACGGTTCAGCGTACGCTGAAGGACATCGGGCTGGCACTCAGTCCGGAGAAGACGAAGGTCACGACCTATGGGAAGGGCTACGAGTTTCTCGGGTTCTTCCTGTCGTCTCGGTCACGACGCATGCGCGACAAGTCAGTGCAGAGGTTCAAGACCAAGGTACGGGAGCTCACCATCCGCAAACACAACCTGGACAAGGACGTCATCGAGAAACTCAACCGAGTTGTCAGGGGAACGGCGAATTACTACGCGGCCAGCTTCACGACCAACCGTTGGATGTTCCAGAAGCTGGACTCGTGGATACGAATGCGCCTACGCTGTATGAAGCTCAAGCGCAAGAACTACAACGACAACCGCAAGGTACGTGTCCCGTTCTTTCGCCGGAAGCTCGGATTGCTCACGCTGGAAGAGTTCTGCACCAGGATAGACCGACATGGCAAAGCGCGTCGCGTGACTCCTCGACGTATCGGGGCAACTTCTATCGGGGTCGCCCGGTGAGTGACCCTCACGCCGGTAAATGTGGGGAATTGACCTCATTGCGACAACGGGGGGGCGGAGGCTCTGCCTCCGCCCTACCCTCTTTGGATCCTTCGGATCGTCAACCCAGGGTGGCGCGCTTCGCGCTTACCCTGGGCTGCGGGATACAACCCCTTCGGGGTTGGGAACATCAACCTTACCCTTGCGCTCGTAGCTGGGCCGACGAACAAGGGTAAGCAAGTGGTACGCGGCTGCGTCGTCGAGCATACGGCACCTCTCGTCTCGAGCCGCGTATGGCGTCGCTTACCCTTGCCACCCAGGGTTGGCGAGCGTGCGG
>DASWIG010000540.1:0-6308 GCA_036397835.1 Thermoanaerobaculia bacterium | reverse complement strand
GATCCTCCATGGCTCGGGTGATCTGGTACGCGAGCACCCGTTTCGTGGCGACCGCTTCCGCTTCCTCGAGCAGACCTTCCTCCTCCAGAAAAGCGTCGAAGTCACTTCCCAGGTGATTCTCGTTCATCCTTTGTCTCCTAGTCCGATAGAAGATCACCCGCAGCTTCAACATCTGCGGAGCGTACCAATTCTGGTACTACTGATCAAGCTCGAATCACGGAGGCGAGAACGGCCTGCCGGCGACAGGTGTTGGCCAAGGCGCCGGGAGGATAGTCGTCACAGAGGATTGTCGTCACAGACACTTCGCTTGACGCCGGGGTCCCAGCCTTGCATGCGCCCCTCGCATTCGTCTCCCAAAGCCTGGTACCAGGAATAGGTATCCGGATCGACGTGTACCCTTACTGGGAAGTGCGAAGATGCTAGTCGATGCAGAGTGCTTTGGCAAGCCACGACACCAACGCGCTGACCGAGCCCAAGCTCGGCCCGAGCATTGGGCCGCCAGCGGAGGAGCCCGAATGAGCCTGCGCGGATTGGCCATTCTGCTCTTGCTTGCCCAGAGCGGGGCGGCGGTGCAAGCCGTCGTGCAGGTCGGCCTAGAGACGCTCGAGGTCGACGCCGGAGCGCCGCTCGCCGGCAAGCGCCTGGGCCTCGTGGTCCACGCCGCGTCGGTCACCGCCGACGGCCGCCACGCCGTCGACGTGGCGCGCGCTCTTGGCCTCGACGTCGTCCGCCTGTTCGCCCCCGAGCACGGCCTGCGCGGCCGGGCGGCGGCCGGCGAGCGCGTCGACGGCGGCCGCGACGCCGCGAGCGGCCTGCCCGTCGTCAGCCTCTACGGCGAGCGCCGCAAGCCGTCGTCCCAGGATCTCGCGGGGCTCGACGCCCTCGTCTTCGACCTCCAGGGGGCCGGCGTGCGCTTCTACACCTACGTGAGCACGCTCCTCCTCTGTCTCGAGGCGGCGGCCGAGGCGGACGTGGAATTCGTCGTGCTCGACCGGCCCAACCCCCTGGGGGGCGAGCGCGTCGAGGGGCCGGTGGCGGCGCCGCGCGACGAGGTGCCCGAGAGCTTCCTCAATATGGCGCCGGGGCCCCTCGTGTACGGGCTCACCCTGGGCGAGATGGCACTTTACGTCAACGCGCGGCGCGAGCGGCCGGCGCGGCTCACCGTGGTGCCGATGCGCGGCTGGCGGCGCGAGATGACGTGGGACGACGTCGGGCGTCCCTGGGTGGCGCCGTCGCCCGACTTGCGCAGCGCCGAGGCCGCCCTCGCCTACCCGGGCACGGCCCTGCTCGAGGCCGTCAACGTCTCCGAGGGGCGGGGCACGGAGACGCCCTTCCTGCTCTTCGGAGCGCCCTGGCTCGACCCGCGACGGATCGCCGTCGACGCGCCCGGCTTCGAGCTCGTGCCGGCGCGCTTCACGCCCAACGACTCCAAGTACCTCGGCGAAGACTGCGCGGGATGGCGCCTGCGCCTGCGCGACGCGGCGACGGCGCAGCCTTATCGGTTGGGGGTGGCGCTGCTGGCGGCGCTGTCGCGTCAGGACGGCTTCGAGTGGATCGACGGCGGCGCGGCCTTGACGCGCCTCGTCGGCACGCCGCGTCTTTTCGCGGCGATCACGAGCGGCAAGAGCGTCGACGAGATCGTGGCGGCAGACGCGGCCGGCCATGACGCGTGGCGCGTCGAGCGGCAGGGGGCGTTGCTCTACTGATGCTCACCTACGCCTGAGGATCGCCGTCCTGGGATGGCCGGCGAGGTCCTTGACGATCCCCTCGAGCTCGAGGCCCTGCAGTTCGCCGACGACGCCTTCGAGCCACTCGGACTGGTCGTAGCCGATCTCGATCACCAGCGGCGTGCCGCGGCGCAGGGCCGGCGCCGCCGCGAGCAGACGCGCGATCGTCGAGCGCCCGGAGCCCGGCGCGAAGAGCGCCAGGTGAGGCTCGAAGGCCACCACCTCCGGGGAGAGCCGCACGGCTTCGTCAGGATCGACGTAAGGCGGATTGGCGACGACCAGGTCGAAACCGCCGAGATCGAGCGCCGCCGTCAGGTCCCCCAGCACGGGAAGGACCCGCTCGGCGACGCCGTGGCCGCGCGCGTTGGCGGCCAGGACCTCGAGCGTGCCCAGCGACAGGTCGCTCGCCACCACCCGCGCTCCGGGAACCTCGAGCGCCACCGTGACGGCGATCGCCCCGGAGCCCGTGCCGACGTCGAGGACGCGGGGGGCGAGAGGCAGCCCCAGGGCGAGGACCGCCTCGATCAGGTGCTCGGTCTCGGGACGCGGAATGAGGACCCGGTCGTCGACCCGGAACGGACGGCCGTAGAACTCGCGCTCGCCGAGCAGGTAAGCGACCGGCTCGCCGCGCAGCCGGCGCTCGAGGAGGGCCTCGAAGCGGCGGCGGGCGGCGGCGTCCACGGTCTCGTCGCCGCGCGCCAGGAGCGCCGCCTCGCCGCGACCGAGGACGTTCCCCAGGAGCAGCGCGGCTTCGCGCGGAGAAGGCTTGAAGGAGGCGCGGGCGAGGCGGCCGCGGGCGTCGCGGAGGACCTCGCCGACCGTCAAGGCGGGGTGCCCGCGTCGGGGTCCCCCTCGACGGTGGCCGCCGTGTCGAGGAGCTCGCGGGCCTCGTCCGCGCGCTCCGCGGGCACCCGGATCTCGACCTCGCCGGCGGAGGAATGGAAGGGGGCGCCAAGGGTCTCGGCCGGGAAGATGTCCATCAGACCCTCACCGCGGGTCCGGTAGGGGATGCCGGCGCCTTCGAGCGCCGTCTTCAAGACCGGGATGACCGAGAGGTCCGAGGTCTCGAGGATGGTGACGTACTTCGGGACCTCGGAATCGCCGGGCGCCTCAAGGACCAGGGGCACGTCGCAGTCGGCGCACCTGGCGATGCCTTCTCTGTACTCGGCTCCGCACTCGGGACAGAACATCCGCGCTCCTCCGCTGCTCGCAGCGTCTTATTTCTCTTCGGCCTCGGCCGGCGCGGCGCCGCGCTCGTAGTCCACGAACTCGATCAGGGCCATTTCGGCGCCGTCGCCCTTGCGCGGGCCGAGCTTCAAGATGCGGGTGTAACCGCCGGGCCGCTCGGCGAAACGCGGCGCGACGTCGTCGAAGAGCTTCTTGACCAGGTGGCGGTCGAGAAGGCGTTGGGCCCGGCGGCGCGCGTGGAGCGTGCCGCGCTTGCCCTGGGTGACCATCTTCTCGGCGATCGGCCGCAGCTCCTTGGCTTTCTCGAGCGTGGTGGTGATGCGCCCGTGCGCGACCAGAGACGCGAGCTGGTTGCGAAACAGGGCTCGACGGTGGGCGGTCGTGCGCCCGAGCTTTCTTCCGTGTACGGCGTGGCGCATGGCTGGTGCTCCGGAGACGTTCAGGTCGTGGCCGTTGCGGCCGGTCTCAGTTGTGGGCGGATTCCAGGGTCGCGGGCCCCTTCTCCGGCACGTCCATGCCGAAGCTGAGCCCGAGCTTGCCGAGGACGTCCTGGAGCTCCTCGAGCGACTTCTTGCCGAAGTTCTTGGTCTCCAGCATCTCGCGCTCGGTCTTGCGCACCAGGTCCCGCAGGTAGTTGATGTTGGCGTTCTTCAGGCAGTTGGCCGAGCGCACCGAGAGGTCGAGCTCGTCGATCGACTTGGACAGCAGGCGGTCGAGGCCCGAGACCTCTTCGCTGCCGCCGACGGGCAGCTCGTCGCGCATCGACTCCTCGGCGTGGGTGTAGATGCTCAGGTGGTCGCGCAGCAGCATCGACGCGAGCGACAGGGTCTCTTCCGGCGGCAGCGTGCCGTTGGTGTGGATCTCGAGCACCAGGCGCTCGTAGTCCGTGGCGCGGCCCACGCGCGCCGGCTCCACCTTGTAGTTCACGCGCCTCACCGGGCTGTGGACCGAATCGATCGGGATCCAGCCGATGCCCATGGTGTCGTCGAAGTTCTTGTCGGCGGTCACGTAGCTGCGGCCGAGCCTGATCTGCACCTGCATCTTCAGGTGCGCCTCTTCGTTCAAGGTGGCGATCGGCAGGTCGGGATCGCAGATCTCGATCGCCGGATCGCCGGTCAGGTCGCCGGCCCTCACCGTGCCCGGTCCCTTGACGTCGAGGCTCAGGAACTTGGCCTCCTCGCTGTCGAGGCGGATCGGCACCTGGCGCAGGTTGAGGATGATGTCGGTCACGTCCTCGACGACGCCCGGGATCGAGGAGAACTCGTGCAGCACGCCCTCGATATGGATGGCCGTGACGGCGGCGCCCTCGATCGACGAGAGCAGGCAACGCCGCAGGGCGTTGCCGATCGTCGTGGCGAAGCCGCGCTCGAACGGCTGCGCCGAGAAACGAGCGAAGATCGGGGTCGCCGATTCCTTTTCTATGTCCACGCGCTTGGGGCGCTGAAAACCCTTCCACTGCATTGGGAGCTCCTTCCTGCTAACGGCTGTAAAGCTCGACGATGAGCTGCTCCTGGATCGGGACCTTGATCTCTTCCCGCGTCGGCAGCTTCAGCACGCGGCCGCTGAAGCTCTCGGGGTCGAGCTCGAGCCAATCCGGCACGCCACGGCCACGCGCCGTCTCGACGCTGGCCCGCACCAGGTCGTTCTTGCGGCTCGCCTCCTTGACCGAGACGACCTGATCGACCTTGACCTGGGCGGACGGGATCGTGACCTTCTTGCCGTCGACCAGGACGTGCCCGTGTCGTACGAGCTGCCGGGCCTGCGAGCGCGAGGCGCCGAAGCCCAGGCTGTAGGCGACGTTGTCGAGCCGCCTTTCGAGCATCACCAGCAAGTTCTCGCCGGTGATGCCTTTCTTGCGGTCGGCTTTGGTGAAGTAGTTGCGGAACTGGCGCTCCAGCACGCCGTAGATCCGCTTGACCTTCTGCTTCTCGCGAAGCTGGATGCCGTAGCCCATCATCCGCCGGCCGCGGCGCTGGCCGTGCTGGCCGGGCGGGTAGGCGCGGCGCTCGATCGCGCACTTCTCCTTGAAGCAGCGGTCGCCCTTGAGGAAAAGTTTCATCCGTTCGCGGCGGCAGAGCCGGCAAACGGGTCCCGTGTATCTCGCCAACGTCTTGCTCCTTCGGTTCTATCCGTGTGCTACACCCGGCGCCGCTTGCGCGGCCGGCAGCCGTTGTGGGGGATGGGCGTCACGTCCTTGATCGACTTGACCGTCAGCCCCGTGGCTTGCAGGGCGCGGATCGCCGACTCGCGGCCGCCGCCCGGCCCCTTGACCATGACGTCGATCGTCCGCACGCCCATGTCGCGCGCCAGGTTGCCGGCCTCGCGGCCGGCCATCTGGGCCGCGAACGGCGTGCCCTTGCGCGATCCCTTGAAACCGACCTTGCCGGCGGTGGCCCACGACAGGATGCCGCCTTCCGGATCGGTGATCGAGATCATCGTGTTGTTGAACGTCGCCTTGATGTGGGCCAGCGCGTGGGGCACCACGCGCTTTTCCTTCTTCTTGACCTTCTTCTCTTTTTTTCCAGCCTTGGCCATGGCTCGAGTCCTCGCAATTCTTTCGGGGCTGACGGGCTCCGCCGTCCGCGACGCTCCCGGTTATTTCTTCGCCTTCTTCTTGCCGGCGACGGTCATCCGCTTCGGCCCCTTGCGGGTCCGGGCGTTGGTGTGGGTACGCTGGCCGCGGGTGGGCAGGTTGCGCCGGTGGCGCACGCCCCGATAGCAGCCGATCTCCATCAGGCGGCGGACGTTCTGCGACACCTCTTTGCGCAGATCGCCCTCCACCCGGATCTCGTCCTGGATGACCTTGCGGATCCGGCGCGCATCCTCCTCCGTCAGGTCCTTGACCTTGACGTCGTCGGCCACCTCGGCCTTGCCGAGGATCTTGTACGCCGTGGCGCGGCCGATGCCGTGGATGTAGGTCAGCCCGATCCAGATCTGCTTGTTGGCCGGTAAGTCGATTCCAGCGATTCTCGCCATTGTTTTGTTCCTCGAAAGCGGCTTGTTCCTCGGATTCCCGAGATCAACCCTGGCGCTGCTTGTGCTTGGGGTTCTCGCAGATGATCCGCACGATGCCATGGCGGCGAATGATCTGGCACTTGTCGCAGCGGCGCTTGACGGACGCTTGTACTTTCATCCCTGCCTTCTTTACCTAACGGAAGCGGTACGTGATCCGGCCTCGCGCCAGGTCGTACGGTGACAGCTCAACGAGGACGCGGTCGCCGGGCACGATCTTGATGTAGTTGAGGCGCATCTTGCCCGAGATGTGGGCGAGCACCTCATGCCCGTTCGCCAGGTCGACCTTGAACATGGCGTTGGGGAGCGGCGTCTTCACCACTCCTTCCACCTCGATGCTGTCCTTCTTCGCCACGGTCCGCTACCCCTGCCTCTCGGCGG
>DASWIG010000539.1:0-11220 GCA_036397835.1 Thermoanaerobaculia bacterium | reverse complement strand
GCCGCCGTCGACCTGATGGCCGAGATCGAGGAGGCGTTCGTCGCCTACTCCGAGGGCCGCTCGGTGGTGCCGCCGGTGGGCGAGCTGACCTTCGACGAGCCGCCCGGCGAAGTCCACATCAAGTACGGGTACGTGCGCGGCGAGGACTACTACGTCGTCAAGATCGCCTCCGGCTTCTACGACAACCCCAAGCTCGGCCTGCCCTCGGGCGACGGCCTCATGCTGCTCTTCGAGCAGCGTACCGGACGCCTGGCGTCGATCCTCCGCGACCAGGGACTGCTCACCGACGTGCGCACCGCGGTGGCCGGGGCGATCGCCGCCAAGTACCTGGCGCCCGAGCGCGTCGAGCGCATCGGCGTCGTCGGCACCGGCGTCCAGGCGCGGCTCCAGGTCGAGTACCTGAGGCCGGTGACGGCGTGCAAGGACCTCGTCGTCTGGGGACGCAGCGAGGAGTCGCTCGGGCGCTACCGCCGCGACATGCAGGCGGCGGGCTACCGCGTGGAGACGACGACCGACGCCGGACGCGTGGCGCGCGGCGCCAACCTGATCGTGACCGCCACGCCGTCCAGGCAGCCGCTGCTCGCGTCCGCCGACGTCGGCGCCGGCGTCCACGTGACGGCGGTGGGCTCGGACACGGTGGGCAAGCAGGAGCTCGAGGCGGCGATCCTGGGACGCGCCGACCTCGTGGTCGTCGACTCGCGCTCGCAGTGCACCGAGCGCGGCGAGACGGCGCACGCGCTCGCCGCCGGACTCGTCGAGGCGTCGGCGCTGCGCGAGCTCGGCGAGGTGATCCGCGGCGGCCGCGCGCGGACGTCCGAGGACCAGCTCACCGTCGCCGACCTGACCGGCGTCGCCGTGCAGGACGTGCGCATCGCCTCGGCCGTCCACCGGGCGGCGGCGTCCCGCCAGGAAGCGGAAATCGACTGAGCCTGTCCTGGCACGAGCGGCAACCCTGCAAAAAAGGGACGCGACGGCCCGTGGTACGCTCTGCGTACGCCATGCTCAAGCTCCCTTACGGCATCGCCGACTTTCACCACCTCATCACCGCCGGCTACGCCTACGTCGACCGTACGGCCGCGATCCGCCAGGTCGAGGACCTGGGCGAGGCCCTGCTCTTCATCCGTCCGCGCCGCTTCGGCAAATCGCTGTGGCTCGACACCCTGCGCTGCTACTACGACCTTCGCCTCGCCGGCGAGCTCCGGTCCCTCTTCGGACGTCTGGCGATCGGCCGCGATCCGACGCCCCTGGCAAACCGCTACTTCGTGCTGGTATGGGACTTCTCGGCCGTCGACCCCCGCGGCTCGGCCGACGAGATCGGCGCCCGCCTCCACGGCTACGTCAACAACACCCTCCGCACGTTTCTCTCCGACTACCGCGACCACCTGCCCGCCGACGTCGAGATCGAGGACCATCCGGTCCACAGCTTGGGAAACGTCCTGGCCGCCATCCGTCGGACGCCGTGCAAGCTCTACCTGCTGGTCGACGAGTACGACAACTTCGCCAACGAGGTGATGACGGCGGACCAGGGCAGCTACGGCCGGCTGGTCCACAGCGACGGCCCCTTCAAGCAGCTCTTCAAGTGGGTGAAGATGGCCCGGCGCGGCCAAGGGCTCGAACGGCTGTTCATCACCGGCGTGTCGCCGGTCGTGATGTCGGACCTCTCGAGCGGCCTCAACATCTGCGAGAACGCCTACCTGATCGAAGAGCTCAACACCCTTTGCGGCTTCACCGAGGGCGAGCTGCGCGAGCTGCTGGCCCACGTCGCGGCGGAGGCGGAAACGGGCGTCGACGTCGAGGAGGCGTGCGCGATGATGCGCACCTGGTACAACGGCTATCGCTTCGCCCCGAATGCCGAGGAGGCCGTCTACAACCCCACCCTGGTGCTGTACTTCCTCAAGCACCTGGCGCGCACCGGGAACTATCCACGCCAGATGCTGGACGCCAATCTCGCCGCCGACGAGGACAAGCTGCGCTACCTTGGCGAGATCGCCCGCGGGCGCAAGCTGGTCTTCGACCTGCTCGCGAGCGACCAGGCGGTGGAGGTCTCGACGCTGGAGGAACGCTTCACGCTCGCGGACCTCCTCGAGCGAGAGCTTCAGGGCGAGACCTTCCTGGCGTCGTTTCTCTACTATTTCGGCATGCTGACGCTTGCGGGGGAGACGCCCCAGCGCAAGCTCCGACTGGTGCCTCCGAACCTGGTCGTCAAGACGCTCTACGTCGACTCCGTGCGCCGCTATCTCGGCTTGCACGCGGAAGAAGCTCGCGCCCCCAGCGCCGCGCTGACCGCCGACGGCGACATCCAACCGCTCCTTGAGTACGTGGAACAGGCGATCTTCCCCAATTTGAGCAACCGCGACTACATCCGGGCGAACGAAACCACCATCAAGGCCGTCTTCCTGGCGCTGCTCGCCGATGAAGTGAGCTATACGATTCAGTCCGAGCAGGAGCTCTCGAAGGGCTACGCGGATCTCTGTCTTCTGCTGCGTCCCGACGCGCGGGAGGCGAACCTTCTGGACCTGTTGATCGAGCTCAAGTACCTCGGCCTCAAGAAGCTCGGAGTGAGCGGCGCAAAGCTGCGGCGGCTCGACCGCGAACAGCTCTTGGAGCTGCCGGAGGTGAGCCGGCACCTGGCGGCGGCCGCGGAGCAACTGCGGCGCTACGCCGCCGTCCTGACAGGACGCCAGGGGGACTTGCGGCTGCGGTGCTTCGCGGTCGTGGCGCTCGGCCTCGAGCGTCTTGTGGGGCTGGAGGTCGCAGTGGACGGCCGGACAGCGTGAACGGCATCTACCCGATGGACGAGAGGCATCCGCGAGAACGTGGGCTACGCGCTCGACGCCGGCCTGCCCACCCTCGCCGAGCGGCTGCGCGCCGCCGGACGCGAGACCGCGGGCTTCGTGAGCGCCTTCGTGCTCGACGGCGAGCGGGTGGTGGAGGCGGCCGTCAGCCACGTCGACCTGATGCCGACGATCCTGGCGGCGGTGGGCCGGGAGGTGCCCGCGGGCGTCCAGGGCGAGAGCCTGCTGCCCCTCGTCCTCGGGCTCGACGAGGGCGCGGACCGCGCCGTCTACAGCGAGTCGTTCTACCCCCTGCTGCACTACGGCTGGGCGCCGCTGCGCGCCCTGCGCACGGCGCGCTACAAGTACGTCGACGCGCCGTCGCCCGAGCTCTACGACGTGGCGGAGGACCCCGCGGAACGCGACAACCTGCTGCTGGAGCGCCGGCCGGAGAGCCGCCGGCTCCACGACCGCCTGCGCGCCCTGACCGCCGAGCTCGACGCCGACGCCCGCGAGGCCCCGGCGGCGCCGGTGGACGAGGAGGCCCTGGCGCAGCTCCAGGCTCTCGGCTACATGGCGGGCCGCGGCGAGGTCACAGCCGCGGATGACGGCGAGCGCGCCGACCCCAAGGACAAGGTCGGCCTCCACCGCCGCATCATGCAGGCCCAGAGCGTCCTCGGCCAGGGGGAGGACGCGGCCGCTGGAGGCGAACGAGGCGTTGGCGCGGGCGCGGGCGATTCAGGGCGCAGTGGATTCAGGGACGCGATGATGGACTGAAAACACGGGATCGTCACCGTCAGGGGCCGTCATCCTCTTACGCCACGGCGTCTCCCGAAAAGACGAGTACGGAAATCGTCTGCGGACGCCGTCCCCCTCGAAAACCTGGGCAAATCTCGCTGCAAGCCCTTATCCCACGCGGTGAAGTAAGAGGATGAGACCACGACGTCCTTACGATCCCGCATCCGGCGCCGACTCTCGAAGACCAGGCACCTCAAGACGCCGGACGGTAGCTCGCGACCCAGCGGCGCAGGAGCTCGCTCGCGAATCGGACGCCCTGATCGTCCTCGGCGACGACGTCGTGGCGTCTCAGCAGCTCGAGCGCGGTCTCGGCGTCGCCGGACGCCGTCAGCTCGCTCCGGGTCCACGGTTCTTCGCGCCGCGCCATGGACGCCATGAGCTTGCGCTCGTCCTCGGTCATGTTGGACCAGACGCCGTCGAAGTAGTACTCGGCCGCGGCGTAGAAGCCGGCGTCCAGCACCGGCTCGAGCTCCGCGAGCTCGAGGGTGCGTGGCGTCGACTCGCCTTGTCTCATGAAGCGCTCGTTCCACCGCCGTACCAGCTCCCAGCAGAGGCGCTGGAGCAGGTAGGGCTGGCCGTAGGTGAGCCGGTAGATCTCGTCGACGAGGGCGTCGGCGTATTCGAGGGCGAAGTCGGGATGAGGACGCCGCACGAGGTCGTCGGCGTCGGCACGGCGCAGGTAGCCCACGCGCACGTGCTCGGCCTGTCCGTAGAAGGCGCTCTTGTAGTCGCGGCCCATCTCGTCGAGGGTGTGGAGCCCGGCGAAGATCAGGGCCAGCCAGCGGTGACGCTGGTTGACGGAGCGCAGGTAGGGGAGGATGCCGGCGTCGACGCGGCCGTCGACGATGGCCTCTTCGACGTACTCGAACTCGTCGACTGCCAGGATCAGGCGTCGGTCGCCGGTCATCTGGGGAGCGAGACGGGCGAGGAGGGCGTTCAGCGCGCGGCGGGCGCGGCCGAGGTCCTGGTAGTCGTCCTCGGAGGGAGGAGGGCCGGCGTCGAGGCCGGCGGTGGAGACGCGACTGTGGATGGCTTCGGCGAAGTCGAGGAGCACCTGTCCCGTGTGGTCGACGAGGTTGGCCGAGTCCTGCATGTCGAGGTAGACGAGGAGGTAGCCGGGGCGCAGGCCCTGCTCCAGGTTGCGGAGGATGGAGGTCTTGCCCATGCGGCGGTGGCCGTAGAGGATGACGGCCGGCGGGTCGGTGGTGCTCCAGCGCGTCTCGATCTGGCGAAGGACACCGGCGCGGCCGACGAAGTTGATACCGGTCACGGGCAGGCCGGAGTAGCCCTCGTAGGGATTGAGCGCAGGCTCGAGAAGAATCTTGCGCCCGGCCTCGCCGCCAGTGCTAACCAAGATGTCACGCCACTTCCTAATGGCCACTCTCAGGAGAGGCCACTCGGGATAGAGGCAAGTCTCCTCACCGGACTCGAGCAGACGATTGAGCAGATCCGCGGAGCGGGCCAGCGCCGTCGAGCGATTGAGCGGCGCATAGGAGCTGAGAGCGGTCTCGGCTTCCACAGCGGCTGATCGCATGACATCGAGCGTCCTCACGGTCCCGGGACGAGGTCGGTCCTCGGCTACGGAATCCTTCCAAAAAGACTTTAGCCACTCCGTGCTTTGAATCCAGTGCGGGAAGTCGGAAAGCCCACGGATATGTCCAGCGCTGGCTATCGCCCGAGCGATGGCGGCCAGCTCTCGACCGCGGGGCAACCCACTAAGCCGCTCAAAGGCGTTTGCGGCCTCGTCGGCATCGCTCTCGTGCCAAAGCCAAAAAGCCGCGCAGGCGGCACGTGCCGGGGTGTCGAAGCGCAACGCGATCGTCTCTTGGCTCTGTCGCCGCTTTCCCCGTACGTCGAGCAGATTACCAAATTGTGCCAGCTGGTCCGCCAACCGGTCAGTTCGCGGATCGAATCGTCTCCCCCGCGCTTTGAAAAGCTCAGCGAGTCTTTCCATCTCGTCAGCCAACACCTCAGCCCGAGGATTCGGCTGATCCCCCGCAGAACCGGCGGACTTGGCATGGAGTGCATCGGCATAGAAGGCAGCTACTGGACTGGCTTTCGGTCCTTTTCCCCGTGTCTTGAAAAGACCAGTAGATCCATATTGCAGCAGCTTCCAGTCATTCGGCTCGACAGCCAGTGCTTCAACCCGCGATAGAAGCTGATCGGCCGGCGAACGTGCCAGCTCGGCATTGACGGCCGCGATGACTGGAATGTACTGAAGCGTATAGGTCAATATCTGATTAACATTAAAAACCCCCGCTTCCCAATCCTGTCGAAGCCATCGCTGTATCCGACTTTGCAGCTTTGGTATTGGAAGCCAGACTACACGGCTGCCAAGGTGACTTCCCGTGAAAAGGGCCAAGGGCAAGGAAAGAAGCCAATCGAGGAATCGACCGGAAAGTAGGCCCGCCAAGACCCCGAGAGCTGCGCCAGAAGCAACGCCCAAAGCGACACCTCCAGAGGCGCCTCCAGTGAATCCTCTTGTGATGCCGAAGGTGAGGCCAAAAGCGACTCCGAAAGCGACGCCCGGCGCGATTTTTCCAACGCCTCCGCCAGGGCCGCGAAAGACGCCAAAAGCTACGCCTAAGGAAACTCCGAAAACAACACCGAGAGCGATGCTCCCAGAGAGTTCTGAGAGGCCAAGGCTGAAGGCTAGGAGGGCGCCAAACAAGGCGGTTAGATCGGAAGAAAGAGCTGTTATGCTGATCAAGCCGGCGGCTACGCTGACAAGCCATAAGAGAGGAAGAATAGCCCATTCCGACACAGTCCCTTGAACACCGAGAGCTCTCAGAATGGAGAAAGCGCCGACTGCCGCAAGTACCATACCCAGAAAGACTTGGAGATAAAGTCGTCTCTGGAAATCCAGCCAGTTCCGGAGCGCCATCGGAAGCTCTTTCTTCTCATCTTCGGAGGCGAACGGGACAACTGGTCCAAAAGTCCTTATGTACCAGCGTAGAGCCTGTGGGAAGAAAAGAGACCAATAAATCAAGACGAGATAGTCGAACGGATTCCACAACGACAACGGACGCCTTCGCCGCGGCGCCAGATCGAGACGCGGGACCGCCGTCTCGCTCAAAGCATGTGCTCCATGTCCCGCTTCCAAGCCGCCCGCCAGTCGTAGCCCGCCTCCCGCAAGGCCGTGTAGCGATGGTATGCCGCCCGTTGCAGCTTGAACGGGTGCTTCCCGGCGAGCGCGATGATCTCCTCGACCGCCGCCGCGTCGAAGCGGCGGGCTTCCGGCATCCACGGATGATCGAGAAGACGCCGGGCATCGTGGTCGCTCAGGTCGGCCAGGATCATGGGCTGCAGAAAGCTGTACGCCGCGGACCCCGTCTCGTCGTCCGGAAAGGAGATCTTCACCGCTCCCCGCGACACCGCCACCATGCGGAACGCGGGATTCTGATTGCAGAGGGCGCGGAAGCGCCCGAGATGGTCGCTGTCGAGGCTGCGACCGGGCCCGGAGTCGAGCTCGTCGAGCAGCAGCACCACGTCGCGCGTCCGCAATTCGGCGCGCAGAGGACGCCACTTGCCGGTCTCGAGGCCGAGGAGCTCGGCGAGCTCGCCGTAGAAGTCGTCCACGTCTTCCAGGGCCTGGAGGTCGATCGGCCCCAGCACCTCGCCTGCGCCGTCCCAGCTCCGCACCAGTTGCCATAGCAGCGAGCTCTTCCCCACCTTCGACGGCCCGACGATCGCCACCGAGCCCCTGGTGAGCAACGCCCGCAGGACGCGCAGCTCGCTCTCCCGTCCCACGAAGAGGCTCGGTTCGCGGATCGCCATGATCTGGCCGAAAGGGTTGACGCCGTCGTCCGCGGGATCTTCCGGCGCGGGCGCCGGAAGCCCTGAGATCACGGCGCGAATGCCGCGCGCCACGTCGACGAAGGCTTCGTCCTTGTTCGTCCACGAGGTCACGGGCTTGCCGTCCCTGGGGAGGGCCTGGAGCTTGCTGAACGGCGCGGTGCGCCAGTCCACGGGGCGCAGGATGATCGGGATCACCCGGCACTCGCCGCGCTCGTGGCGCTCGAGCGCCCGCTTCATCTCGCGGTCGTAGGAGTAGTCGGAGGCGATGAAGTCCGGCGACACCAAGAGGAGGACGATCTGTGCCGTCTCGAGGTGGCCGTCGATCTCGCCCTCCCAGTCGTCGCCAGCGTCGATCTGGCGGTCGTGCCACGGGAGGATCAGGCCCTCGCGTTTGAGCAGGGCCAGGTGCGTCAAGAGCGACTGGCGAAGGTCGTCGTCGCGATGGGAGTAGGAGAAGAAGACCTCGACGGCCATCGTATTCCCTCGTCTGAGCGTCGAGGGATTCTACGGGCCGTGGGTGGGAGGGTCAACGACGCAAGAAGCCGCTCGGGACCGGAGGAGGTGCCGAAGTCCCGAGGAGAGAGCTGCGCTCTACTGTTGACCCGAAGCCCGGCGCTCTCCTGTGAATCGCCCGATGACAAGGTCGGACCGTCCCGCGGCGGGTCCTGGTCCTGCCGTGGCCGCCGTCCTCGTGCTCGGGGCGCGGCGGGCGGAGCACGCAGGGTCGGCTCCGGACCGGCCGCTGCGAACCGTGCCGGCTTGACCGTCCTCAGGCAGCGAGGACAGCGGCCCTGCGACGACGGCCGCCAATCCGATCGTCAGTCGGAGCAAAGCCCCTGTGGGATGAGGGGATTGAGCTGCGCTACCTTGGCGAGATCGCCCGCGGGCGCAAGCTGATCTTCGACCTGCTCGCGAGCGACCAAGCGGCATCTACCCGATGGACGAGAGGATGCGCTCGATGCGAGCCCAGGCGTCGTCGCGCGCCTTCTTCGCCTCGGGCGACCCCTCGGGGTCGTCAGCCTGACGCATGAAGGCGTGGCCGGCGCCCTCGTAGATCTCGACCTCGTAGGTCTTGCCGGCCGCCTCCATGAGGCGACGGGTCTCGGGCAGGGTGGCGTTGACCCGCTCGTCGGTCTCGCCGTAGAAGCCGTGGACCGGGGCCGAGATCGCCGCGATCCGCTCCGGGTCGTCCGGCGCCGTGCCGTAGAAGACGAGCGCCGCCGCGAGGTCGGGGGAATTCGTGGCGAGACGGAAGGACTGGGCGCCGCCCCAGCAGAAGCCCGCGACCACCGTGACGCCGGAAGCGGCGGGCAGCCCGCCGACGTGCTCGCGCACCGCCAGGAGGTCGCGCGTGACCTGGTCGGCGTCGAGCTTGTAGATCGCCTCGCGGGCGGCGTCCGAGCTCGCGAAAGCGCCGGTGTGGGCGTGCTCGGCGTCGAAGCCCGAGAGCAGGTCGGGCGCGATCGCCAGGTACCCGGCGGCGGCCACCTGGTCGGCGAACAGGCGCACCCAGTCGGTGAGCCCCCGGTTCTCGTGGATCACGATCACCGCCAGGGTCTTGCCGGACTTCTCCGGGTAGGCCACGAAGCTGCGGACCGTCCGCCCCTCGCCGGCGGGAACGTCCACCCACTCGTGATGGCGCGGCGACGCGTCCAGCCGCTGGACGGCCCACTCCTGGGCCGCTGCCGGAGTCGAGATGACCGTCGCCCAGAGGACGACGCAAACGAACAGGTTGGTCGATTTCATGGCTGCCTCCTTTTGTGGGGAGTCTACTCCACGACGCTTTTCCTACTTCCGGCCGCGCCGATGGACGAGCACGACCGCCAGCGCCACGGCCACCGCGGCCACGGCGATCGCCACCGCCTCCTCGACGCCGAGCTGGCCGTGGGTGGCGATCACCAGGGCGAAGAGCGCGATCTCGAGCAGCGGCAGCCCGATCCGCCAGGGAAGGGCGGCCAGCGACGGCCGGCGCGCCGCCTGCAGGGTGCGGCTGACCATCGCGCCCGCGGCGAAGATCGGCACCGCGACGACGACCCAGGCGAACGGGTGGTGGTCCTGCGGATCGGACGAGCCGACGTGGAGATAGCTCGCCGTCCAGACGACGGCAACAGGTCTACCGCGAGGTCCATCGGCGTCTCGATGGCGGACGGTGTGCATCGGGGTCAGCGTATCAACGTCACGGAAACAGCGTGGACGTCGTCCACCCCGCGGCCGTCCGCTCGAAGACGGTGCGGTCGTGGAGACGGAACCTGCCGGAGACCCAGAACTCGAAAACCCGAGGCACGACGCGGAAGCCCGACCAGTGCGGCGGGCGCGGCACCCGGACAGGATAGCGGAGCTTCACCTTCGCCACCGCGGCGAGCAGCTCCGCCCGGCTCTTCATCGGACGGCTCTGGCGCGACGCCCACGCCCCGACCTGAGAGCCGTGGGGACGGGTGGCGAAGTAGGCGTCGGCCTCCTCGTCGCTCACCTGCTCGGCGCGGCCCTCGATGCGCACCTGCTTGTCGAGCTCGCGCCAGTAGAAGAGCAGGCAGACCTCGGGATGGGCGAGGATCTCGCGCCCCTTGCGGCTCTCGAGGTTGGTGTAGAACACGAAGCCGTGCTCGTCGAAGTCCTTCAGGAGCACCATGCGCGCCGACGGACGCCCTCCCTCGCCGACGGTCGAGAGCATCATCGCGTTGGGGTCGCTCATCCCGGTGGCGCGGGCCTCCGCGAAGACCTCGCGGAAACGCTCGAAAGGGTCCTGGACGCTCATCGGTCGGGTCACGGATTGTAGGCCACCGCCACGAAGTCGGGGTCGTTCTGCAGCCGGCGCTCGAAGGTGAGGAAGTCGTAGTAGCCGCAGCGTCGAGTGCCGGGGAAGTGCCGGCAGATCTCGGGACGCGCCGGGTAGACCGTGCACCGGCGCGTGTCGCGGTCGAGAAAACGGCAGGCGGTGCCGTAGTGCTCGTCGCGGCGGTGGCGCAGCACGCGCTCGCCGTCCTCCTCGCCCTGCTTGGTGAAGCGCCGGCGCGCCGCCTCCTCGCTGATCCCGAAGTGACGGGCCAGACGCCTGAGGTCGCGCCGGTGGACCGCGATGCGGGCGTAGGAGCAGCAGTAGGCGGGACAACGCTCGCAACTGTAGAGGACGGGCAAAGAGCGGCGGACTACGGCTGGGCGGCGGGCCATGGAGGAGATTGTATGGTGAGCGTGCCATCGGTGGCAATGAGCTCGAGAAGGCAATAAAGTCGAAAACTACCGGCTCGACGGAGGATCCGATGACCACCCAACGCGCAGTGCTCGTCATCGCCACGTGGGGGCTCCTGTGGCCGGCCCTGGCACCCGACAGGGCTCAGGCCCAGGAGACCGCGGAGGCGCTCGACTCTCTCATTCCTCCGGGTGGGCGAAGCGCCCACCCCCGAGATCCAACCCGATGAAGTCCTGGTGGAATCGAAGGCCGCCGGGATTTGCGGCACGGACCCTGCACATCTACCTGGGAGAGTTCGAATCCCGCGTCGGCTATCCGGCCATCCAGGGCCACGAATTCGCCGGCGTGATCGTAGAAGTCGGCTCTGAAGTGAGCGGCTACAACGTCGGTGACCGGGTGACCGTCGATCCGGTGATCTCCTGTCACGGTTGCCCGGCCTGCATCACCGGACACGTCAATGCCTGCCGCACGCTGAAGCTCCTCGGCATCGATCTGGACGGCGGCTACGGCCAGTACGTCGCCGCGCCGGCCAGTCATCTATATAAAGTGCCTGACGGGGTCCCCATGGCTCACGCGGCCATGGTCGAGATGTATGCCCTCGGGCACCACATCCTCCAGCGAGGCCGAGTCCAGCCCGGAGAAACCGTGGCCATCGTCGGTACC
>DASWIG010000538.1:0-2499 GCA_036397835.1 Thermoanaerobaculia bacterium | reverse complement strand
TTCAGCGCCATGGGTCCGTATCGCAGCGTCAACGACGACCGCTACAAGCTGGTGATCCACTTCGGCGCCAAGCTCTACGGGCTCTTCGACCTGGTGGACGATCCGGGGGAGGAGCGCGACGTCTCCGCCGAGCGCCGCGAGGACTTCCTGCGGCTGCGCGGCGAGCTCAAGGCCTGGACCGAGGAATTCGAGCACGGCAGCGAGAAGGAGCGGCTGCGCCGCGCCCAGGAGATCGAGGACGAGCTGCGCGCCCTGGGCTATCTCGGGGGTAGTGGGTAAACCGAACCTCTTCGAGGTGACTTCTGCACTGCACCAGGCCTCAGGCCGCCGGCGGCGTGGTCTTGGCGGCCACCCGCTCGGCCTTGCTGCCGGTGGAATCGCTCGCGGCGGCGTCCTTGCCGGAGCCCTTGTCGCTGCCTGAGCCCTTGTCGCTGCCTGAGCCCTTGTCGCGGCCTGAGCTCTTGTCGCCGCCGGAGCTCTTGTCGCCGCCGGAGCTCTTGTCGCCGCCGTCGCCCCTGTCTGCGCCGTCGCCCTTGGCCTCGGCTTGGTCGCCCTTGTCGGCTTTGTCGCTCTTGCCGTTGCCCTCCTTGCGGGCGTAGTCGGTCACGTACCAGCCCTCGCCCTTGAACTGGAAGGCGGGGGCGGAGACCAGCTTCTTGAGCGTGCCCTCCTCGCCGCAGTCGCAGCTCGCCAGCGGCGGATCGTTGAAGCGCTGCAGCACCTCGGTGCGTTTCCCACAACTCTGACATTCATACTCGTAGAGCGGCATTGGCCGGTTCTCCTTGGAGTGGTGCTAGACGGAGGATTCGCCGCCCAGCCGGATCTTGACGCCCGCGCCCTGGCCGGGGGCGGGCTCGACGGTGTCCACGAGCCCGAGCAGCCGGAAGGCGTAGATCAGGCGCGCGTTGCCCGACATGCCGAAGGGCCCCTGGTTGCAGACGTCGAAGAAGCGCCGCTGGCCGTCGATCAGGCTCAGCAGGGCGTACTCGTCGCGGTCGAGGGCCAGCTCGATCAGGTTCTCGGTGGTGTAGACCGGCCGGAAGACGGTGCTCTTGGTGCCCAGGCGCGCCACCAGGGACTTGGTGTCGGCCACCTCCTTGATGCCGCGGACGATGACCTGGCGCATGGGCAGGTGGATGCGGATCTTGCCGGCGCCGTCGAGCTCGCCGATCTTGAACGTGACCTGCCCCTTCTGCCACGAGAACACGCTCCAGACGATCGACTCCATCTGGCCGCGGATGGCCTCGTAGAGCTCCTTGGGCGAGAGCAGACCCTTCTCGATGAGGAGCTGCCCGTGGCGCTTGTCGCTGTGGTCGCGCTCGCGCACGGTCTCGAGCAGGTCGTCGCGCGTGAGCAGGCCCGAGCGGTAGAGGTGCGAGCCCAGCCGGTCGGCGCGGTCGCTCGAGATGGCGTGGACCACGTTGCCGCCGTGGACGTAGATCCGCTTCCAGCAATCGTCGCGCGAGATCTCCATGATTCCCGGCACGTTGTGCTGGAAGATGACCGCGAACGTGTCGGTGAGGAAGGTCTCCTCCAAGTTGCCAGTGTATTGGAAGTTGCCCATACGCGCGACCCGAACGCACGTTTCCGAGCGGGTCCACGGCTTAGTATAGCATCGCTACGACGATGCCCGGCACCACCAAGCTCCTGACGCCGGAAGAAGCGTGGGCGCGGATCGCCTCGAGCCTCGAGCCTCGAGCCGCGCGGCAGGTGCCGCGCGCCCGCGCCGGCGGCCTCGCCCTGGCGGCCGACCTGACGGCGACGGTCGACATGCCGCCCGCCGACGTCTCGGCCATGGACGGCTACGCCGCGGCCGGCGCGCCGCCGGTGGGGGCGCCGCTGCCGGTGGCGGGCACCGCCGCCGCCGGCCGGCCGGCCGGCTTCGAGCTCGCTTCCGGCGAGGTCTGCAAGATCATGACCGGCGCGATGGTGCCGGCGGGCGCCGACCGGGTGATCCCGGTCGAGAAGAGCGACGGCGGGAAGCGCGGCGACGACAGCGTCGTCTTCACCGAGATCGAGCCCGCCGGCGCGCACATCCGCCGCCACGGCGAGGTGACGCGCCGGGGCCAGCCGGTGCTGGCCGCCGGCGCGCCGCTGACGCCGGCGGCGATCTCGCTCGCCGCCGCCCACGGCTACGGCGAGCTGCCGGTGCTGCCGCCGCCCACGGTGGCGGTGCTGGTGACCGGCGACGAGGTGGTGCCCCCCGAGAGCGAGCCGGGCCCGGGCCAGCTCCGCGACTCGAACTCCGCCTTCCTGCTCGCCGCCGGCCGCTCCCTGGGACTCGAGCCGCGCTTCCTGGGCATCGCTCCCGACGAGGCCGGCGAGCTGCGGGCGCTGGTCGGGCGCGGCCTCGAGTCGGAAGTGCTGCTGCTCTCGGGCGGCGTGTCGATGGGGGAGTTCGACCTGGTGGAGGACGTGCTCGCCGAGCTCGGCTGCGAGACGCTCTTCGACCAGGTGGCCATCCAGCCGGGCAAGCCCCTGGTCGTCGCCCGGCATGGC
>DASWIG010000537.1:0-14123 GCA_036397835.1 Thermoanaerobaculia bacterium | reverse complement strand
TACCAGACGCTCAGGAACAACCTCCCGGTGTGAATTGCCGCAGGCCGTCCCTCTTCGTCCCGAAGGGACGACCGCATATAGCGCAGGGTTTGAACCCTGCGTCGGGCGCGGTGTCCGGCGGCCGTGCAAGCAGCTCCGGGTTGAAACCCGGAGCCTGCCGATCCGCGGCTTCGCCGCGGAAATCCCCCCTGCCCCCCTTTTTCAAAGGGGGGTACCTGACGGCTCGCTTCGCCTCGCGCGTGCGCGGACGCACGGAGATGAGGGCGTGGAAGCCGTCCATGGCCCAGCTTCGCCTCGCGCGTGCGCGGACGCACGCCCATTTCTCGTGAGTGCCGAGCCGATGCGCCAGCGAGGAGTCAGCCTCCCCCCTTTGAAAAAGGGGGGACCGAGGGGGGATTTCCGCGGCTTCGCCGCCGCGGGTCGGATAAGCTATGGCGCGACGCGACCGGGGGACCCGCCGGATGGACGCCTACCAGGAGCTCTACCGCATCTCCAAGATCCTCCTCTCGGAGGTCGACGACGAGCAGACGGCCGAGCGGCTGCTGCGGCGCGTGGTCGACCAGACCGGCGCCGAGCGCGGCTTCATCGTGGTGCGCGAGCAGGGCGGCTACGAGCAGAAGTTCGAGCACCGCTACGACCGCGCCGCGGTGTCGGCCGCCGAACGCCGCTTCAGCCGTACCCTGGTGCGCGAGGCGATCGAGAAGCGCCAGCTCGTCTACCTGCCCAACCTGATCGAGGACCAGCGCTTCTCGAGCGCCGAGTCGACGCTGCTGATCGGCAAGTGCTCGGTGCTGGTGGCGCCGCTCTTCTACGCCGACGAGGTCTACGGCGTGGTCTACCTCGAGAACCACGAGCGCGACGCCTTCAGCGCCGAGAGCCGCGCTTTCCTCGAGCAGTTCGCCGAGGTGGCGGGGCTGTTCATGCGCCGCGCCCTCGAGCGCCAGGCCCTGCTCGAGCGCAACCGCAGCCTCGAGAGCGACCTCTTCGCGCGCCACGACTTCAAGGGCATCGTCACCCGGCACCCGCGGATGCTCCAGGTGCTGCAGTTCGTCGCCCAGGTCGCCGACGCCGACGCGCCGGTGCTGATCCAGGGCGAGACCGGCACCGGCAAGGAGCTGATCGCCCGCGCCATCCACGTCAACAGCGGGCGGCGCGACCGTCCGCTGGTGACCGTCCACTGCTCGGCGCTGCCGACGCAGCTCATCGAGGCCGAGCTCTTCGGCCACGTGGCGGGGGCCTTCACCGACGCCAAGCGCGACCGCCGCGGCCGCCTCGCCGGCGCCGACGGCGGCACCCTCTTCCTCGACGAGATCGCCGAGATCCCGATAGCGGTGCAGGCGAAGATGCTGCGTTTCCTCCAGTTCGGCGAGATCCAGCGGTTGGGCTCCGACCGCGTCGAGAAAGTCGACGTGCGCATCGTCGCCGCCACCCACCGCGACCTCAAGGGGATGATCGCCGCCGACCAGTTCCGCGAGGACCTCTACTTTCGCCTCAAGGTGCTCGACGTCACCCTGCCGCCCTTGCGCGAGCGCCGCAGCGACGTCTCGCTGCTGCTCGAGAGCTTCATGAAGCGCTTCTGGCGGCGCACGGAGGCGCCGCGCTGGACGCCGCGCGCTCTCGCGGCGCTGCAGGCCTACGATTACCCGGGCAACGTCCGCGAGCTGATGCACGTGGTGGAGCGGGCGTGCCTGCTCGCCACCTCGCCGACGCTCGACCTCGAGGCGCTGCCGGCCGAGGTGGCCGGCGAGGCGGGCGAGCGCAAGGCGGCCCGCCCGGTCTTCGAGAAGCTCACCCGCGACGAGCTCAACGCGGTCAAGGAGGCGCGCGTCGAAGAGGCGGAGGAGGAGTTCCTGCGCGCCCTGATGGAGCGCACCGGCGGCAACGTGTCGCAGGCGGCGCGGGAGTCGGGCATCCACCGCAGCCATCTCCAGAAGCTGCTCGCCCGGCACCGCGACGCCCTGAGCGACCTGATGCCGGCCGAGGCCTGAGCATGGGCGACGTCGTCTGTCCCCGCTGCGGCGCCCGCAACGCGGAGTTCAACCCGCGTTGCGTGTCCTGCGAGGTCCAGCTTCCCCCGAGCTCCACCGGCCAGTCCCTGGAGCTCGCCGAGAGCTCTTCGGCGGGGGCGTCCGCGGCCGGCCCGCCGGAGCCCAACTTGCTCTCCCCGGGCCGAATGGTGGCACGGTACCGGGTGCTGGACCTGCTCGGCCGCGGCGGCATGGGCGAGGTCTACCGCGCCCGCGACGAGCGCGGCGGCCGCCTGGTGGCGCTCAAGCTCCTGCGCCCCGACCGCTCGGAGAACGACGAGATCCGCGAGCGCTTCCGGCGCGAGGCACGCGCCGCCGGCCGGCTCGATCACCCGGCCGTGGTGCGCATCTACGAGGTGCTCGAGCACGAGGAGGGGGACTGCATCGTGATGGAGCTGGTCGAAGGGCGGACGCTGGCCGACCTGATGAGTGACGGCCGTCCCGACCTCGCGCGGCTCGTGGCCCTCGGCCGCGGGATCGCCGAAGGGCTGGCCGCGGCCCACGCCGAAGGGATCGTCCACCGCGACCTCAAGGCCGAGAACGTGATGGTCACGGCGGACGGCGGCGTCAAGATCCTGGACTTCGGCCTCGCCAAGCGCTTCGCCCTGGGCGACAAGGAGACCACCTACACCGAGGTCTCGCTGACGGTCGACGGCGGCGTGGTGGGCACCTTCCGCGCCATGTCGCCGGAGCAGGCCCAGGGCTTCCCGGTGGACCCGCGCTCCGACCTCTTCTCCTTCGGCACCTTGCTCTACGAGGCGATCACCGGCCATTCGCCTTTTCGCCGCAGCGGCCTGGCGGCGACGCTGGCCCAGCTCTGCCTCCACCGCCAGCCGCCGGCCATGCAGCTCAACCCGGACGTGCCGGAGTCGCTGTCGCGGCTCATCGACGCCCTGCTCGAGAAGGATCCGGCGTTGCGCCCGCAAAACGCGGACGAGGTGGCCGCGGCCCTCGGGGACGTCCAGCGGGAGCTGGAGTCGCAGCCGTAGGGCGGGCTGTCAGCAGCGAGCGAGGAGTGGCTCGACGAGCCGCTCGAGCTGCGGTCGGTGGACCTGCGCAGCGGCACCGAGCAGTGGTCGCGGCCGATCCGCAAGACGGCCTTCGAAGGTCCGTTCCCTCCGTAAGGAATCCCCCTCCTCCCCCCTTGGTCAAAGGGGGGAGGAGGATCGGCGCTCGGACTTCTGCTTGCCGGTCAGCAGGTTCTCGTGGACCACCGCGACGCAGTCGCCGCGGCGCGGGCTGTAGCGCACGTAGCCGACCTGGATCATGCCGTAGGGGTCGCCGAGGCTGCCGACGTTCATGCACAGGCAGTCGTTGAGCCGCAGCGTGCCGTGGGCCTCGTGGATGTGACCCGAGACCATGGCGCCGCGGTGGCGCTCGGCGATCTCGCGCACCGCCTCGCTGCCCACGTGCTTGTCGGCATGGAAGAGCTTGTCGAGCGGCGTGCGCGCCGGCGGCGTGTGCGAGAGGATCACGTCGCAGCGGGGGACGTCGAGGGCGCGGATCTCCTCCTCGTCCCATTCGTAGGGGAAGCCGAAGCGGCCCGGTCCGGAGCCGCCGATGCCGTAGACGCGCAGGCCCGCCACCTCCAGGATCCGGCGGTCGCAGTTGCCCGGCAGCTCGATCTCCTTGTGGTCGTGGTTGCCGGGCACCCAGGCGGCGGGCACCCCGAGCCCCGCGACCAGCTCGAGGATGCGCTGCACCTCCTTGACCAGGATGTCGTGGGAGCTGTCCCGCTTCCACCGGCTCAGCTCGTACTGCGCGGAGCCGAAGTCGCCGACCAGCAGCACGGCGGCGATCGGCACCGTGGCGAGGTGGTCGACGACCTTTTTGAGGTTGTAGAGCTCGCCGTGGACGTCGCCGATCACGGCGAGGGTGATCTCGTCGGCGTGGGCATCCATGATCGCTTCCGCTCGGCTTCCCGCGGGGGCTGCGCCACAGGATTAGACAGGGTTGTCCCGGAGGTGTCAATCGCCGGGGGGCCGTTGGGCCAGGAAGAGCAGCTCGGCGACCGCGGCCCGGCGGCCGTCGGCGCCGAGCAGAAGGTCGCCGCGGACGCGGAAGAGCACCCCCCCGGCACGCTCGGTCCCCGAGAGCAGCCGCGCCCGCAGGCGCAGCTCGGTGCCCGCCGGCACCGGCGTCAGGAAGCGCACCTTGTCGAGGCCGTAGTTGACGATCATGCCGGCGTCGGGGAACTGCACCAGGTCGAAGAGCATCCGCGGCATCAGCGACAGCGTCAGGAAGCCGTGGGCGATGGTGGCGCCGAACGGACCGGCGGCGGCGCGCGACGCGTCGACGTGGATCCACTGGTGGTCGTCCGTGGCGTCGGCGAAACGGTCGATCCGCTCCTGGTCGACGGTGAAGGGAGCGCTCACTCCCAGGTCGAGGTCCTGAGCCGCCTTGATCTCGGCCAGCGTCAATTGCACGACGGTATCTCCTCTCTTCGCCGCCTTCTCGCGTCGGCGGCAGTATACGCGATCGCGGCGGGAACTTCGTGACGCCGGGGAGGGTCTATCCGATCGACCCGGGGCAACTGGGTCGCGGCGCCCCGACCTCCTGGCTTCGACAACGCCTTCCGCTTGCCGCGGAACGGAAAAGGAGGAACGCAGATGTCGGCTCTCGAAGCAAACCTTTACGACAATTGGGCACAAGAGGATCGCCGCGAAAAGCGCGGCCTGCGCCTGTCGCTGGCGGTGGCCGCGGTGCTCCACGGCGGTTTGCTCGCCGTGGCCGTGCCGGAGTATTCGGCGGCGCCCGCCGCGGCGAGCGACAAGAAGGTCCTCTACGTGGTGCAGACTCCCCGATTCAGACAGCAGACGCCGCCGCCCACCGACACGCGCCTGCCGGTGACGTACGTTCCGATCCCCGATCCCGACCCGCAGGCGATCGAGCCCTACGTCAGCGACGACGAGCTCTCGCCGCCGCCGGTTCTCGCCGACGTCGACGACACGGCCTTCTTCGAGCTCCCCGATGCGCCGCCGGCGCCGCCCGAGCCCGAGAAGCTCGTCTACCGGGTGGGCGAGGTCGATCCGCCCGAGCGCCTCCACGACGTCGAGCCCCGCTACACGGAGCTGGCCCGAAGGATCCGTCTGGAAGGCACCGTGATCCTCCAGGCGACGATCGACGCGCGCGGCGACGTGGTGGACTTGCAGGTCCTCAAGGGTCTGGGCATGGGGCTCACCGAGGAGGCCGTGGCGGCGGTGGAGCAGTGGAAGTTCCGGCCCTCGACGGTCGGCGGCCGGCCGGTCGCCGTGCTCTACGTCCTCACGGTCCACTTCAAGCTCCGGTAGCGCCGCCGCCGTCTCCTTGACGCCCCCCGGCCGGCCGGCTACGCTTGCGGCCGGCCGTGCCTCTTTTCGTCCACGCCTGGCTCCAAGGAGACGATCCGCGATGAGATTCCGTGTCCTGCTCGTCCTCGCCTCGCTCGCTGCGAGCGCCGCTTCCGCGCGCACCATCCTCCACGTCGGCCGGATGATCGACGGCAAGTCGGACGGCGTGGCCACCGAGAAGTCGATCGTCGTCGACGGCGGCCGCATCGTCGCCATCGCCGACGGCTACCTCGCCGGCGGCGACGGCGACGAGGTGATCGACCTCAAGGACGCGACGGCGATGCCGGGACTGATGGACGTACACACCCATCTCTCCAGCCAGAGCAGCAAGGACGCCTACTCCGAGGCGCCGCGGCTCAACCCGGGCGACTACGCGATCCGCGGCGTCGTCTACGCCGAGCGCACGCTGCTGGCCGGCTTCACCACGGTGCGCGACCTGGGCGACCGCTTCGGGGTGTCGATCCCGTTGCGCAACGCCATCGCCGCCGGCTTCGTCCGCGGCCCGCGCATCTTCACCGCCGCCACCAGCCTGGCCACGACCGGCGGCCACGCCGACCGCTCGAACGGCCTGCGCGACGACCTCGAGGGCGACCCGGGACCGCGTGAGGGCGTGGTCAACGGCGTCGACGCGGCCCGCCAGGCGGTGCGCCAGCGCTACAAGGACGGCGCCGACCTGATCAAGATCACCGCCACCGGCGGCGTGCTCAGCCAGGCCAAGAGCGGCCTCAACCCGCAGTTCACCGAGGAGGAGATCCGCGCCATCGTCGAGACCGCCCGCGACTACGGCTTCCACGTGGCGGCGCACGCCCACGGCGCCGAGGGCATGAAGCGGGCGATCCGCGCCGGCGTCACCTCGATCGAGCACGCCACCTACATGGACGAGGAGGCGATCGCGCTGTTCAAGGAGCACGGCACCTACTACGTGCCGACGATCCTGGCCGGCAAGTTCGTGGCCGAGAAGGCGGCCGAGGAGGGCTACTACCCGCCGATGGTGCGCGAGAAGGCGGCCGCCATCGGCCCGCTCGCCCAGCAGACCTTCGCCCGTGCCTACGCCGCGGGCGTCAAGATCGCCTTCGGCACCGACAGCGGCGTGTCGCCGCACGGCGACAACGCCCGGGAGTTCGAGTACATGGTGGAGGCGGGCATGCCGGCGATGGAGGCCATCCGCGCCGCGACCCTCGTGGCCGCCGAGATGCTCGGCGTCGCCGACCGCCTCGGCAGCCTGGAGGAGGGCAAGCTCGCCGACGTCGTCGCCGTCCGCGGCGATCCCCTCGCCGACGTCTCCCTGCTCCGGCAGGTGACCTTCGTGATGAAGGAAGGCGTCGTCTACCGGCGGGAGTGACGGCCCTGCCCCCTTGGCGCCGGCGGGCCGCGCCGACCGAAGCCTTCTCCTGCCGCGAATCGACAGCCACTCAAGCCATCAAGCGCTCGCGCTCCCGTCGGGCGGTCGCGAGGTGCGGCTCTCGACCAGCGACCTCGCCGCCGCCTCGAGTACGCCTTTCCCGACGGCGTTGAGCAGCATGACGCCGAGGATGGCCTTCTTGATCTCCGACGGCACTTGAATCTGTGCCAGGGAGGCGGCGTCTTCACCCAACTGGCTCTGATCTTCGGCGCCCAGGCTGCCGCGGAGAAGCTGGATGCAGAGGATCGGCAACGCCTCCTCGGCCTCCGAGTAATCGACCTTGGCCATCGTCTCGACGGCGAAGGTCGCTTTCTCCGCCGCCAGCGAACGGCTGATCTCGAGGTCAAGGGCCACGAAGAATGTGTCGAGGATCTCGCCGGGACCGATGGAGACAGCGTTGTCGGAGGTACGGAATGTGAAGGAGCTGCGAAAGAAGGTCAGCGCGCCGAAACCGGCCACGACGACCCTCGCCACGGCCTTCTGCGTCGGATCGGTCAGGTTGAACGAGATGTTGAAAATCCCGAAGATCCACAGAGCAACCAGCGAGACGAGACCGTTGAGCGCGACGTAGCTCAGGCCCGGCTTGGTCACGGCGGCCCGGAGCGGAGCCTCGCGGTAGCGCGACAGGATCTCGGCAAGCCCCACGGCGACACCGAGAACGAACACCGCGAGGTACTCGCCCCAGCCCGACACTCGCCTACTCCGCCGTCATCTCCTGCCCGAGAGACGTCAGTCCGACGAGCTGACCACCCTTCGCCCCTCTCCCTCTCACGGAAATGAGCCCGGCCTTCTTCAAACTCTGGAGCATTGCCGCCAATGGGATGGGGTCCATCTCGGAACGATGGAGGAGAGCGCTCACCCGAGTGGGACCATCTTGAGCCAGTGTCTCGAGCAGTCGGCGGGAATCCGTCTCCCGTGGCTCGGTCAGTGGTAAACCCATCCGGCGCCGCGCCGCCCGGCGTCGCGACTCGAGGAATGGGCTGAAGCTCTTCTGCGCGTAACTCATGGGATCACCTCTCAGGTGCCAGTTTAGCAGATCGGGCGTCGTCTGCAAGCGGGAGTCAGCGGTCCCGTCCGCGGGCGTCCTCCACGGGAGATCGCGCCGACGACCAGACGTCTCATCGAGAGGACGGTCGACCCTGAACCCCTTCGTCCCGGCGGTCCCTGCGTCCCTCAAACCTCTGAAAGGAAAAGGGCTCGACCCCTGCGATCGGTGTTCGCCGTGGCTGGCACATGCCTTGCTCAGGTGAGGGTCGACAGGAAGAGAGGTGACGACCATGAGAACTATCGTCAACAACAAGCTCTACCCCGGCCTCGTCGCGGCGCTGGCCCTGCTGGCCGCGCCGGCCTGGGCCGAATCGAGCTACACCTTTCCCAGCGTGGTCGAAGGTCCGGCGACGGTGGTCGGCGCCGCGGGCGAGCGCGAGAGCGTGGAAGCCCACCGGCCGATCCTCGTCGGCGACCGGCTCTGGGTGCCCTACGATTCGCGTCTCGAGCTCGTGCTCCCGGACTTCAGCCTGCTGCGCGCCTTCGGCGAGAGCGAGATCGGCTTCGAGTCCGTCGCGTTTTCCGCCGACACCGACGACCGCGCGACCGTGCTCGACGTGCGCCGCGGCCACCTGCAGCTCGTCGTTCCCGAGGACGCCCTCGGCGACTCCCTGCCGCAACTGGTGACGCCCGACGCCACGATCTACGTCCACGAGCCCGGCACCTACCGCCTGACCGTGTCGGACCGGGGCTGGACCGAGCTCGTGGTGCGCGACGGCCGCGCCGAGATCGTCGGCGACCGCGGCTCCTCGCTGGTCCACCGGGGCGACATGGCGCTGGCCCAGGGCGGCTCGCGGCCGACTTTCGAGGTGCGGCTCGCCGGCCGCTACGACGAGCTCGAGCTCTGGGGCGAGGACCTGACGCGCGAGGCCGAGCTCGCCCAGGTGCCCCACGTCGACGACTCGCTGCGCTACGTCTCGGCGCCGCTGGCGAGCCACGGCGGCTGGGTGTCGATCGGCAGCCGCTGGGCCTGGCGCCCGCGGGTCGAGCTGAGCTGGCGGCCCTACGGCCACGGCTATTGGCGGACCACGCCGGTAGGCCCCACCTGGGTGTCCTACGAGCCCTGGGGCTACGTGACCCACCACTACGGCCTCTGGGACTACGTGCCCGGCTACGGCTGGGTTTGGTATCCGGGGTCCGTCTACCGTCCGGCCTGGGTCCACTGGTATTGGGGTCCCGAATACGTCGGCTGGTGCCCGAGCGGCTACTACGCCAGCTTCTACGGCGGCCCCGGCTACTATGGCCACCGCCGTGCGGGCCTCAGCCTCTCGTTCGGCATCTACGGCTGGGCCGGCGGCAGTTGGGGACGCTTCGATCACTGGAGCTTCGTGTCCACCGCCCACTTCGGCGACCGCCACCAGGACCGCCACGTCCGCCGGGCACGCGACATGGAGCGGCTGGTGTCGTCGGCGCAGCTCCACAAGGGGATCATCACCTCCGACCCGGGCCGGGCCGGCAGGGACCCCGCCGAGGTCTACCGGCGCCTGCGCGAGGACGCCGAGCGCCACGAGCGCGCGACCGGACGCCGGCTGCCCGACGTGTCGGACTTCGTGGCCCGCAAGCCCCTCGCCGGCGACCTGCGCGAGGCCGTGCTGAAGCCCAAGCCGGTGACCGCGTCGAAGCCGGCGGCGGCGTCCAGGCCGGCGGTGGCGTCCAAGCCCGGCTCCGTGTCGCGGCAACTGCCCGCGCGGCCGCCGCGCACCAGCGCCGCGCCGCGGGATCCGATGCCGCGAGTCGACGAGCGCACCGGCAGAGAGGCGCCGCGGGTCGATCGGGACGACGTCTCGCGCGCCAAGCCCACGACCAAGCCAGGGCTCGTCGAGCGGCCCGACGAGCGCCGCGCCGAGCCCTCGCGGCCTTCGGTGACGCCGCGGGACGTGGAGCGCTACAAGCAGCCCACGCGCACGGCCCCGTCGCGCCCCGAGCCCTCGCGGCCTTCGGTGACTCCGCGGGACGTGGAGCGTTACAAGCAGCCGGCGCGCACGGCCCCGTCGCGCCCCGAGCCCTCGCGGCCCTCGGTGACTCCGCGGGACGTGGAGCGTTACAAGCAGCCGGCGCGCACGGCGCCCTCGCCGCGCGAGAGCTCGCGGCCCACGGTGACGCCGTCGGCTCCTGCCAAGCCCGCGCCGCGGGCGGTGGAGAGCGCGCCGTCGAGCCGCCGGAGCGCGGTCGACCGCGCCAAGTCCGGATCCGATCGCGAGAAAGGATCCAAGCCGTCCGTCTCCGCGAAGAAACCGCGGAAGAAGGACAAGAAAGACAACTGATCTCGTGTGCGTTGCTCCTCAGAACGGGGAGGGGGGATCGTCCCCCCTCCCCGTCGTTTCTTGGGCGCCCGCCCGCTCCGCTCCGGCGTTGCTGTTATATGATACCGTCCGGTCGGTCGGTCCGGTCGCTCAGAGAGGACGACCATGAGAGTCTGCTTTCTCAACCTGGGAAGTGACGCGGATCCCTTCTTCGCCAAGCTGACGTCATTCATGCGGACCGCCGCGGACGACCTGGGAATCGACTTGGAGGTCGTCGACTGCCACCGCGATTCGGCTCGGGTGCGGCGGGAGGGGCTGGCGCTGATCGAGCGCGACCCGCCCCCCGAATACCTGCTGATGACCAACCACCGCAGCCTGGCGGCGGAGCTGCTGCCGCAGGCGGACGCCGCCGGCATCAAGGTCTTCCTCATCAACGAGGGCCTGCTGACGGCCGAGCGCGACCGCATCGGCAAGCCGCGGGAGAAGCTCGCCCACTGGCTCGGCGAGCTGGTGCCGGACGACTGCCAGTGCGGCTCCCTGCTGGCGGAGAGCCTGATCGCGGCAGCGAAGGCGCGCGGCAAGGTGGGCGGCGACGGCAAGGTCCACGTCGGCGGCATCGGCGGCGCCTTCACGATGTCGTCCCTGGCGCGGGTGACGGGCTTGCGGATGGCCGTCCACGCGCACGAGGACGTGAGCCTCGGCGGCGTGTTCCCCGCCAACTGGGAGCGGGCCAAGGCCAGGGAGGTGACGGCGCGCCAGTTCGCGGACGATCCGGAGGTCACGGTCGTCTGGGCCGCCAGCGACGAGATGGCCCTCGGCGCCATCGACGCCGTCGCGGCCACCGGCCGGACGCCCGGCGAGGACGTCCTGATCGGCGGCGTCGACTGGGCGTCGTTCGTGCCCGCGAAGATCCGCGAGGGCGTGCTCACGGCCTCGGCGGGAGGCCATTGCATGGACGGCGCCTGGGCGTTGGTCCTGCTCCACGACGCGCACCACGGCTTCCTCTCCGAGTCGTTCCAGGAAAAGTCGGCCTTCGCCGTGATCACCCGCGACAACCTCGACCAGTACGCCCGCTTGTTCGACGAGGGCTGGCGCAGCGTCGACTTCTCCAGGTTCTCCCGGGCCGGGAATCCGCAGCTCGCCGGCTACGACTTCACGCTGGCGGCGCTGCTGAGCTCGTCGTGAGCGGGCTCGTCGCGGCTGCAACCTCCCGACAGCTCGCCCAGGAGCTCCGCGGCCTCACATCTGAGGAGCCACTTCCGGGATCGGTGCCGAGGCCTTCCTCACGGGTGAGGAGGCGCTCCCCCGGAATCCGAAGAGGCGTTCTCACCCGTGAGGCGAGGTTCCGGAGAAACTTTCCTCGCTCGCCTCACCGTCAGGAGAGTCGCTTCAGAGTCTCAGGTCGTATCCCTCACGGGTGAGGCGCACTTCCGAGAACCCGAGAGCGGCTCCTCGGGCCTGAGGAGCCCTTGCAGGAATCTCGGAAGACGCATCTCACGGTTGAGGCGTGCGTTCCCGGATCTTCGCGAGCGTTCCTCACTCGTGAGGCGAGCCTCCGGAGGAACTTTCCTCGCTCGCCTGACCGTCAGGAGAGGCTCCTCAGACTCTCAGGAGCAGTCCTTCACCGGTGAGGCGCTCATGCCGGGGATGCGGCTGGGTCGCCTGACGAACAAGGCGCGCTTTCGAGAACCTTGGAAGGGCCTCTTACGGCTGAGGCGTACGTTCCCACGTTCTCGCGACGGTCCCTCACTTGTGAGGAGCGGGCCTCTACGCCGATCGAGACAGCGCCTGTCGCGAGGAGCCAGACGAAGCTCTCGGCGCTGGCCGCGAAGACGCTCGTCACGGGTGACCTGATTCGATTCCGCGGCTGGCAAGCCGAGGACTTCCCGTACCTTGAGCTCGAGCTTCGTCAGCCCGGCGTCGAGCCCGATCCGGAGGGCGGTCTGCGGGTCCTCGCCCTCGAGGCGAGCGGGCTGCTTGCCTACGAGCCCCGACTTAGGCTGGGGTCGATGAACAGACTGGTATGTTGCTCCGCTTCGATCAAGGCGAATTGGCGATCCTGAGCTCTGCTGTGCGTACTAATACCCGGCACGACGCATTCGTTTTTGGAACTGACGGCAGCATTCATATTGAAAATTTCTGGCGCGCCACTACGGCTCATCTGAAGACGGGGCACCAGCAACAGAGCGAGACCTGTAATTTTTGCTCTACGGGGTTTGAGTATGAAGCCCGCGAAGTGGCCCGTTGTGTGATGGAGAACCAGATCGAGAGCCCAGCGATGACTCACCAAATGTCGGTCGACGTCATGGCTGTTATGGATGAAATCCGTCTCGAACTAGGCTTGCGTTACCCTTTCGAGGATAACCTACTCGAGACTGGGCGCTAAAAGCCAGATAGAGGCCGCGACGAGGGCTGGCGCCCCGTCGACTTCTCCAGGTTCTCCCGGGCCAGGAATCCGCAGCTCGCCGGCTACGACTTCACGCTGGAGGCGCTGCTGAGCTCGTCGTGACCTGGATCGTCGCGGATCAGCGTCGCCGGCGCCGCCACTCCTGGACGCGACCCCCGTAGTCCACGACGTCTTGCCGCAGGCGGATCAGCCGCCGCCGGTAGGGGCCGTCGGAGCTCGCCAGCAGGTTGCTGCGCCTGGTCGCCGGCAGCGGCGGCGGCGCCGCCTTCAGCAGGTCCTCGAGGTGGGTCACGTCGCGGTCGACGTCGATGGGCTCGCCGTCCGCCTTCGTGAGCTGCGGCGGCAGGTAGACGGCCTTGCCCTCCACCGCCGAGCCCTCGCGCGCGGGCAGGCCCTGGAGCGGCAGGCCGCAGGGCGCGAGGAAGTCGCGGGCGCCGTAGAGCGGCACGCCGCCGATGAAGACGCCGCGCACGTGCCGGTCGGCGGTCTTGAAGAAGACCTCGAGGGCGACGTCGGACTCGAGCGGGCTGCGCAGGATGAAGAAGTCCGCCATCGCCCCCTCGACCAGACGGCCGAGCCGGTCGCTGCCCAGGCAGCGGGCGGCGTTCGTCGTCACCATGCGGAAGACCTGGACGTCGCTGACCGCCGAGCCGATCGCCTCGAAGTAGAAGCGCGCGAGCTTGGCCTCGTCCCACACGTGCTTCGAGCCGCTCGGGCTCCAGTCGGAGCCCAGCGCCACGTTGACGCCCGCCGCCACCAGCTTCTCGACGTCCAGGGTCTCGCCGTAGAGCAGCAGGTTCGAGACCGGCGACCAGATCACCGAGATGCCGCGCTCGCGCAGGAAGGCCAGGTGGCGCTCGTCGTCGACGTCGATGCCGCAGCCGTGGATGAGCGCCAGCGGGCTCGACCGCACGCGGCCGGCGTCGGCGAACGCGGGATGGGCCATGAAGGCCGCGAATTCCGCCCGGCTGTAAGGATCGGGGCCGGCCTCGGCGCCGAAGCCGGAGCGGCCCTCGGCGAGGTGGGCGAGGGTGGCGTGCAGGCGGCCCGCGTCGCGCGCGGTCAGGTAGGCCTCGAAGGCCCAGTCCACGGGCGCTGGGCGGCCGGCGTCGTCGGGCCGGAAGAAGTCGACCAGCGAGAGCACCTGGGCGTCGCCGGGCAGCCCGAGGTCCTCCGGATTGGCGGTGCTGCGGCAGAGCACCGGCTCGCCGAGGCCGGCCTCGCGTTCGAGACTGCGGCCCTCCTGGAGCGTCGCGGTGCCGCCGGCCACCGCCTGGAGCTCCGAGAAGACGGCGATCGTCCGGGCGTGGGCCTTTTCCTGGGCGTGGGCCTCGTCGGGCCGGGCGAGGTATTCGGCGAGGCCGCGGACGTCGTTCTTGTACCTGGGGTCGGCGCGCCACTGGAAGCGGTTCTCGTAGCGCCGCGGCGCTTCCCATAGCGGCAGCAGGTTGTAGTCGGCGTGGGTGTGGAGGTCGAGCAGTCCGGGGAAGACCCAGTCGTCGGGACCGGTCTCGAGGTAGAGCGCGTCGCCGCTGCGCGGCGGACGCCGGCGGCTGATCGACGCGATGCGCCCGTCGCGCACCAGCACGTAGCGGTCGGGAGCGGTGCCGTCGTCGCGCACCACCTTGCCGCGCAGCAGCAGGGGGCGTGCGCGTTGCGGGTGCATGA
>DASWIG010000536.1:0-11476 GCA_036397835.1 Thermoanaerobaculia bacterium | reverse complement strand
TCCGCCGTCTCCTTGTGCGCCGGGGTGACGAACATCTCGTCCGTCGGCGCGTGCTCGATCACCTTGCCGAGCAACATGAAGACGCACTCGTCGCTGGCGCGGCGCGCCTGCGCCATGTTGTGGGTCACGATCAGGATCGTGTAGTCGCCGCGCAATTCCCAGATTAGCTCCTCGACCGCCTCCGTCCCCGCCGGGTCGAGGGCCGAGCACGGCTCGTCCATCAGCAGCACCGAGGGCTTCACCGGCAGCAGACGCGCGATGCAGAGCTTCTGCTGCTCCTCGAGCGAGAGCTCGCCAGCCCGGCGGTCGAGCCGGTCCTTGACCGCGTCCCACAACAGCACCTGGCGCAGCGCCTGCTCCACGATCTCGTCGCGCTTCGCCTTCGGCACCCGGCGATAGTGGGGCGTATGGGTGCGGAAGCCGAAGAGCACGTTGTCGCGGATCGACAACGGCAACGGGTTGGGACGCTGGAAGACCATCCCCACCTGCTTGCGTACCTGCACGATCTCCACCTCGCCGGCGTAGACGTCGCGGCCCAAAACCTCGACCGAGCCGGTCGTGCGCACGTAGCCGAGGCGCTCGTTGATGCGGTTGCAACTGCGCAGGAACGTCGACTTGCCGCAGCCCGAAGGACCGATCATCGACGTGACGATCCCCCGAATGATCCGCAGGTCGACGTCGACGAGCGCCTGGAACGTGCCGTACCAGAGGTTCAGCTTGCGCGTCTCGATCGCGTATCGCGGAGCGTCCTCAGCCGCTTTCTCAGCCAAAGCGTCCCTCCACGTAACCGCGGGTGCGTTGATCTTTCACCTCGCCGGTGAAAAAGCTTTCGGTCGGACCCACCTCCACCAGCTCGCCGCTCAGGAAGAACGCCGTGCGGTCGGCCAGGCGGCGCGCCTGCTGCACCAGGTTGGTCACCAGCACGATCGTCATCTCGCGGCGCAGCTCCTTCAAGACCTCTTCGATGCGCATCGTCGTCACCGGGTCGACGGCGATCGAGAACTCGTCGAGCAGCAGCAGGTCCGGCTCCTGCGACAGGGCGCGGGCGATCGTCAGGCGCTGCTGCTGGCCGCCGGAGAGGAGGCTGCCGAGCGCGCCCAGGCGGTCCTTGACCTCGTCCCACAGGGCCGCGCGGCGCAGGCAGCGCTCCACGACCTGGTCGAGATCCGCGCGCTTGCGCGTCCCTGCGAGCCGTGGCGCCAGCGCCACGTTGTCGTAGACCGAAAGGGGAAGGCCCACCGGCAGCGGAAAGACCACGCCGATGCGTCGGCGCAGCGCGTAGAGGTTGCGCCACTTGCGCACGTCGCGGCCGTCGATCTCGATCGCGCCGCCCACCCGCATGCCCGAGGTGAATTCGTCCATGCGATTGACGGCGCGCAGGAACGACGTCTTGCCGCTGCCCGCCGGGCCGATGATGCCGAAGATCTCGTGCTCGTAGACGTCGAAGCTCGCGCCCGTGAGCGCCACCTTGGCGCCGTAGGCGATCTCGAGATCGCGGACCTTCACCTTGACGCTCGCCGCTTCTACCATTTCTTCTTGCCGCGCAGGTACGTGCGGAAGGCGATCGACAGGGAGTTCATGGCGAGCACCATGGCGATCAGCACCAGGGCGACGCCGAAGGGCAGCTCCTCGGGTACCCCCGGCACCTGGGTGGAGATCACGAAGAGGTGGAGGGACATGGCCATGGTCTGGTCGTAGACGCTCTGGGGCAGGAAGGGGAGGAAGAAGGCGGCGCCCGTGAACATGATCGGCGCCGTCTCGCCGGCGGTGCGCGAGACCTCGAGGATCACGCCGGTCAGGATGCCGCTGATCGAGTTCGGCAACACCACGCGGCGGATCGTCTGCCAGCGCGTCGCCCCCATGCTCCAGCACGCCTCGCGGAACGCCCGCGGCACCGCCTGCAGCGATTCGCGGGTGGAGACGATCACCACCGGCAAGGTCATGATCGCCAGGGTCAGACTGGCGGCGAGGATGCTGGTGCCGAAGCCGAAGAAGAGCACGAAGGCGCCGACGCCGAAGAGCGCGTGGACGATCGACGGCACCCCTGCCAGGTTGATGATCGCCAGGTTGATCAGACGCGTCAGCAGGTTGTCGGACGCGTACTCGCTGAGGTAGACGGCCGCCGCCACGCCGATCGGCACCGACGCCAGCAGCGCCACCGCCACCAGCCACACGGTGCCCACCAGCGCCGGCATGATGCCGCCGGCGGTCATGCCGTCCTTGGGCTCGGTGAGCAGGAGCTCGAGCGAGAGCGCGGGGCCGCCGCGAACCACCAGCACCGTCAGGATCACGATCACCGGCAGGATGAGCAGGACCGTCATCAGGCCGAAGAGCACGCGCACCAGCCCCTCGACCTTGCGCTTGCGCACGTTGAGCTCGGTGGCCGCGAACGACGTCGTCATCGCTTGGCGATCCGGATCGCCGAGGGACCCACGCCCCGGACGATGAGGTCGGCGGTCAGGTTGATCACGAAGGTCACCGCGAAGAGCAGGATCCCCAGGGTGAAGAGCGCCCGGTAGTGGTCCGAGCCCACCGCGGTCTCCCCGAGCTCGGCGGCGATCGTCGCGGTCAGGGCGCGCACCGAGTCGAAGACGCTGGTGGGCAGGTTGATCGAGTGACCGCTCGCCATCAGCACCGCCATGGTCTCGCCGAAGCCGCGCCCCACTCCCAGCAGCACCGCCGCCACCAGGCCGTTCTTGGCCGCCGGCAGCACCACCCGGAACGCCGTCTCGGCGCGGGTGGCGCCGAGGGCCTCGGCGGCCTCGCGGTAGGCGTCGGGCACCGCCTTCAGGGCGTCTTCGGCGATCGTCGTCATGATCGGCGCCGCCATCAGCCCCAGGATGAGGCCGGAGTTGAGCACGTTGAGCCCCACCGGCACGTCGAAGAGGCGGATGATCAGCGGGTTCATGATCGAGAGCCCGATGAAGCCCCAGACCACCGACGGGATCGCCGCCAGCAGCTCCACGAGCACCTTGAGCGCTTCGCGCGTCTTGCCGTGGGCGAATTCGGCGACGTAGATCGCCGCCCCCAGCGAGAACGGCACCGCCACCACGATCGCCAGACCGGTGACGCTGGCGGTGCCGGCGATCAGGGCCAGGGCGCCGTAGGTGGGGTTGTGGTGCGAGGTCGGGCGCCAGCGCGGCGAGCCGAAGAACTCGCCGGCGTCGAGGGTGCCGGTGATGAAGCCGAGCCCCTCGCGGGTGATGAAGACGAAGATGCCGATGATGAAGACGACGGCCGAGATGCCGCCCACGAAGACCAGGTACCGGACGCCCTTGTCGATCCACCAGGCACGGTCGCGACGGTCGAGGGCGCGACGGTCGAGGGCGCGACGGTCGCCCATCTCAATCCGCCTCCTCGCCGCGCAGGGTCTCCATCAGCTCGCGCAGGCGGTGGCGGATCTCCTGGTGCGCCGCCTCGACGTCGCGGCGCGGGTCCGGCACCTCCCATGTGAGCAGCACGGTTTCGTAGGGCACCTCCAGGTGGCCGGCGACGTCGCCGGCGAAGCTCACGATCACGTGGCTCGCCGCCAGCTCCTCGGCCGCCGCCTCGAGCCGCTTCGGCGCCAGGCCCGCCAGGCCGTAGCCCCTCTCCTCGAGGAAGCGCGCGCAGCGGCCGTCGAGCTCCTCCGCCGGCGCGAAGCCGGCGCTGGCGTAGCGGCCGCTCTTGGGGAAGGCCTTGCGGGCGAAGGCCACCGCGAGCTGGGTGGGGCCGTCGTCCGTCTCGTCGACGAAGAGCACCCGGTAGACCTTGGGCGCCTTGCTCTCGCCGGTCACCGTGAAGATCGTCTCCTCGCAGATGTTCTTGGCCTGGTCGGCCACCCGGCTGAGGCGTTCGAAGACCTCGAGGTAGGCGAAGAGCGCCACCAGGGGATGGGCGCCGTTGCGGCCCTCGGCGAGGAGGTCGTTCCACACCTTCTCGAAGGTCACGTCGGCCTGGTCGGAGAGGCTCGCGGTGCCGCGGGCGAGCTCGGCGTTGGACGCCAGGAAGGCCGCCAGCGCCTGCTCGAGCACGCCCTCGGCCTGGCTCGCCAGCAGCTCGACGTCGCGCGCCACCGCCGCCGGCGGCCTGGCGCCGAGCCGCGCCGCCTCGCGGGCGATGGTCACCGCGTAGTCGCCGATGCGCTCGAGCGCGATCGACAGCCGCAGCACCGAGGACACGAAGCGCAGGTGCCCGGCGCTCGGCAGGTGCCGCACCACGAAGGCGTGGCAGCGGCGGTCGAGGCGCCGGGTCTGGCGGTTCACCGGGTGGTCGCCGAGCACGGTCGCGTAGGCCAGGTCGCGGTTGCCGGTGAGCAGCGCGTGGACGGCGTCGTGGACCGCCTTTGCCACCTTGCGGCCCACGTCCTCGATCTCGTTGCGGATTTCTCGCAGGTCTTGCTCGAGCCGCTCCTGGTAATGGCTCATGGCGGGGTCCTCACTCCCCCGCCTCCTCGTCCACCTCCGTCCCCGCCTGCTCCTGCGCCGCGGCGCAGTCGACGTCGCGCACCGGCGCGTAGCCCTTGTCGAGGATGATGCACTGGCCCTCGTCGCTCAGGATCCAGTCGAGGTACTCCTTGAGGGCGCCTTCGGGCTCGCCGCGGGTGTACATGAAGAGCGGGCGGGCGATCGGGTAGGTGCCGTCGAGCGCCGTCTCGACCGACGGGGCCGTGCACCCCTGGCCTGCTTCAGGCGCGACGCACACCGTCTTGACCTCGGTCGTCGCGTAGGCGAGGCCGCTGTAGCCGATGGCGCAGGGCGTGTTCTGCACCAGGTCGACCACGTCCTTCGAGCCGTGCATGTCGCGGGAGCCGAGCTTGTAGTCGCGCGCGTCGCCGAGCACCGCTTCCTTGAAGTACTCGTAGGTCCCCGAGTTGTTCTGGCGGCTCACGCGCACGATCTCGTCGCTGGAACAGCCGGGCACCTGGGCGTCGAGCTGACTCCAGCTCTCGACGTCGCCGCCCTCGCCGTAGATCGCCGCGAGCTGCGCGATCGTCAGCGCCTCGATCGGGTTGGTGGGATGGATGAAGACCGCCAGCGCGTCGTAGCCCACGACGTGCTCGATCGGCTCGGCGCCGCCGTTCCGGCGGGCCAGGGCGAGCTCGTCCTCCGTCATCCGGCGGCTCGAGTTGGCGAGGTCCACCGTGCCGTTGATCATCGCCGAGATGCCGGTACCCGAGCCGCCGCCGGAGACGGCCACGGCCACCTCGGGGTTGACTTCCTTGTAGCTCTCGGCCCAGGCCTGGGCCACGTTGACCAGGGTGTCGGAACCCTTGTTCTGGATCAGCGTGCGCCCGCCGCCGTCGCCGGGGCGCCCGCAGCCGGCGAGGGCCAGCGCGACGGCGAGCAGTGTCGGGGTGAGAACAGACCGCTTCTTCATCAGCTCTCCTTCGTCCTTCGTGCGTCCTCGGGGTGAACCTGCCCATGGTACACCGGCCCAGCGCAATTTGGGCGGCGCTCCTCTTCAACCTCCGCGCCCGGCCCAAGAGGGCCGGGCGCTGGAGGACGACGGAGGAGACGGCGGGTCAGGAGGTGACTTCCTGGTCCTCGCCCTCCGCCGTCAGCAGGAGCTCGGCGACGAGCTGGTGCCGGCGCTCGCCCGCGAGCTGGCGGGCGAAGCCGCTGACCGGCAGGCCGCCGTCCTGGAGGACGGCGCCGAGCTCCGGGCTCATCATCGCGTCGAGACGGCGCGCCGCTTCCTGCGTCCAGTCGGGGGCGAGCCTCGCCGGCAGCAGGTTGGCGAGCACGGCGCCGGCGCGCCGCGCTTTCACTTTCAGCAGCCAGCCGCGGCCGTAGGGCTCCTCGCACGTCAGCTCGGGAGCTCGCACGGCTGACGGCAACGTCACCCGCGCGGCCGAGATCCTGAAAGTCGACCGCGCCACGGTCTACAACAAGATCCGGAAGTACGGCCTCGGCCGCTAGCCCTCGGGTTGCGTGCGGTGTTGCGTCTCGTCCCCATGTACTGCGGCGCCCGGTCGTCGCTGCTGGCGCCGCTGGCCGCGAGGCTCACGGAGATCTTCGGCCTGCCCGTGGAGCAGCACCCGCCGCTCTTCGACCCCGAGACGGCCTTCGAGCCGTCGCGCGGCCAGTACAATTCGCGCGTCCTGCTGGCGCGGCTGCTCGCCGACGCGCCGGCGGCGCGCCGCGTCCTCGGGGTGGCCGGCGTCGACCTCTTCATCCCGGTGCTCTCCTACGTCTTCGGCGAGGCCCAGCTCGACGGCCGCGCCGCCGTCGTCTCGCTCCACCGTCTGGACAACGAGGTCTACGGCCTGCCGGCGGACGGCGACCTGCTCTTCGCGCGCCTGCTCAAGGAAGCGGTCCACGAGCTCGGCCACACCTACGACCTGGTGCACTGCCATGACGACCGCTGCGTGATGGCGAGTTCGACCTACGTCGAGGGGATCGACCTGAAGACGGAGCGCTTCTGCGCGAGCTGCCGCGCGCTGCTGCGCCGGCGGCAGGCCCGATAGCACCGAGCCCCAAGGTGGTCAATCCGCGAAGGTCTCCTCCAGGCTTCCCGCCGTCAGGATCCGTTCGGCCCAGACGAGGAGCTGTTCGCCGCGGCCGGCAACCCCGGCTCTCGCGGGAACGCGGGACCGAAAAAAAGGGGCCGCCTCCACGAGCGAGGCGACCCCGAAGGGATCTCGAGGCGACGACTCGGACGAGCCTGCCCTTTCGATCATGACGAGATCAGTTGGGCGAAGCAGCGTCCTCCTTTCCGACGACGACGGGCTGAGCCGGAGGCTCCACGACCGGATCGGAAACCTCGGGCGGCTCCTCCTCGGTCTCGCCAGGACGCTCCTCCGACGGACGAATCCGGTCAGCCAGCTCCTTCTTGCCCGCGAGTCGGCAGTAGCTCTCGAACGTCCGCGCACCGTGGAGGAAGAGGTCGTCATACTCCTTGGTCACGGCCTGTTTCTCGAGCATCACCTTCTCGGCCAGACGCCGCGCGGCGGCCACGTCGTCGAGCGCCGTGCGCAGCGCGGCGGCGCTCTTCTCCACCGCGGACGCGTACGCCTTGGGGTCGAACGGATCGCCCTCGAACAGGCGTCCGTCCGCGGTGGCCTCGTGGCCGCGCAGATGGTCCGCCACACGTTCGGCCTGGATCACGAGGGGCACGGGATCCTGGGCCGTCCGCTGGTCGAAGCCCATCTGCTGCACGGAGCAGTTGATGATCAGACCGGCGCAGGCTTGCCGCAGACCCTGGATCTGCTGACTTAGGATCACGGCCTTCTCGTCGCGCACCCGGCGCGCCGCCTCGAGCGCGGCGTTGGCGGCGAAGAGGACCTTGTCGGCAGCCACGACGCGCCCGATAGCGTCCTTGAGCCTGCGGCCGATCGCGAGGATGGTGCACCAGAAGTCGGGCTCCGGGTCGTCCGGCAACTGGTGGGGACGGAAGAGATCGAGCAGCTTCTGCGCGATCTCGGGGCCTTGGAGGAAGATCACGGCCAGCAGGTAGCGGCCGGACTTCTCCTTGCCCGTGGACATTTTCGAGGTTTTCGCCACTGACATGGCGTTCCTCCTTTCCTCGTGGGAGCCGGCGGAGGCTGCCGGCTCCCGGTTGCTTTGGCCCTGGCAACGGCGCCAGGGGGTCGGGTTGCCGGATCGCCGCGGCAGCCTCCGTCCTGTCGGCGATCCGTGCGCCCGCGGCGTCTCCGCGAACGTGGGGCCAGTGTAGGGACGAGCGCCAGGACGTGGAAAAGAGATTCACTTTTCTGGGATGATTTCGGCGGACCGGCCGCCGGGCGTGCTCTTCGAGATCGGGCGTAACCTGTTGACAAGAAGCAGCTTACTCGTTCCTCGGCGGAAGCGTCTCGGCATCGGCCCGGTTCACTTTTCCGGGATGATCGGAGGCGAGCCCCCGGCACTGAGGAGCCGCCTTCGAGATTCGCGGAAGGGGGGCTTCCTCACCCGTGAGGAGCAGCTTTCGAGATCCGCGGAGGGGGCGTCCTCACACGTGAGGAGGCCCTTTCCCGGATCCGGGAAGGCGCTCCTCACTCGTGAGGCGAGGCTTCCGAGAAACTTTCCTCGCTCGCCTCACGGTCAAGAAGGTCCCTTCAGAGTCTCAGGTCGTGTCCCTCACGCGTGAGGCGGCCCTTCCGGGAATCCGAAAGCGGCGCCTCACGTGTGAGGAGCCCATTCCGGAATCTCGGAAGACGCGCCTCACGGTTGAGGAGGACTTTCCCGGATTCCGGAGAGCGTCCCTCACCTGTGAGGAGACCGCCGTCGAGCCGCAGGCGCGCCGATCAATCCGCGAAGATCTCGTCCAGGCATGACGCGGAGCCCCGCGTTGTGGGATGCTTGGGCCGTGACCTGGGAGATCGCGTTCCTGTTCCTCGTGCTCGCGGCGATGGTCTACCTCTTCATGACGGAGAAGATCCCCGTCGAGCTGACCGCTTTCCTCGGTCTCCTGGTCCTCGTCTTCACCCGCTACGTGCCGGTCGCGGAGGCGTTCACCGGCTTTTCGTCGCCGGCGGTGATGACGATGTTCTCGATCTTCTTCATCAGCGGCGCGCTGCTCCAAACCGGCGTCGCCGACGCCGTGGGCGGTCGCCTCCACGCCCTCGCCGGCGGCCGCGAGGTGCCGCTCATCGCCCTGGTGATGACGGTCACCGGCGTGCTCTCGGCGTTCATGTTCAACGTGGCGGCGGCGGCCGTCATGTTGCCGGTGATCGCCAGCCTGGCGCGGCGTTCGGGCGTGGCGCCGTCGCGGCTCTTCATGCCGCTGGCCTTCGGCGCCATCCTCGGCGGCACGACCACCCTCATCGGCACGCCGCCCAACATCCTGGCGGCCGAAGC
Organism: Thermoanaerobaculia bacterium; assembly: GCA_036397835.1. Classification (GTDB taxonomy): domain Bacteria; phylum Acidobacteriota; class Thermoanaerobaculia; order Multivoradales; family J023; genus DASWIG01. Next base: position 2,699 of record DASWIG010000536.1, on the reverse strand, counting down.
CCTCGCCGAGCACGGCCACGAGCCGTTCGGCCTCTTCGACTTCACGCCGATCGGCCTGGCGCTGCTGGTCGCCGGCGTCGTCTTCATGCTCACCCTGGGGCGACGCCTGCTGCCGCGGCGCGCCGCCGACATGCAGGCGCGGGCGTCGACGCTGTTGAGCCGCGCCTACCGCCTCGAAGAGCGCCTGACGTCGATCGCCATTCCCGCCGGCTCCGGCCTCGACGGCCGCAGTCTGCGCGACGCCCGCCTCGGCACCACCCTCGACGTCAAGGTGGTGGCGGTCGAGCGCGGCGGCCGGCGGCACCTGGCGCCGCCGCCGGACTTCGCGCTGCGGGGCGGCGACCATCTCCTCGTGGAAGGCCGCTTCGACGACCTCAGCGAGCTGCTGCGGGTCCAGGGCATCGCCGTGGCGGAGATGGAGCCGGGCCGCCTGAGCGCCGTGTCGGCGCGGATCCGCGGCGTGGTGCTGCGCCCCACCGAGGGCTCGGGGATCGTCGGCCGCACCCTCGCCGAGCTGCGCTTCCGCCACCGTTTCGGCGCCATGGTCGTCGGCATCCGCCGCGACGGCGACCTGCTGCGCCAGCGTCTCGCCAACCGGGTGCTGCGCGCGAGCGACGAGATCCTGGCGCTGTGCGGCGAAGAGCAGTTGCCGCACCTCAGGGACCAGAAGGCGTTCGTGGTCGAAGGCTCCGACGTGCCGGGCCCCGAGCTCCTCGCCGAGCGTCTCTACGTGCTGCGGATCCCGGAGACCTCGCCGTTGGCGGGCCGCTCGATGGCCGCAAGCCGCATCGGCGAGCTGGTGGGGCTGACGGTGGTGGGCATCCTCCGCGACCAGGCGGCGCTGCTGGCGGTGGAGCCCGAGGAGGAGATCCGCGCCGGCGACCAGCTCCTGGTGGCGGGCGAGCCGACGCGCCTGATCGCCCTGCTCGAGCTCGGCGACCTCCACCTCGAGGACGGCGTGCCGCGGCGGGCCATCGAGTCCGAGGAGGTGGGGGTGACGGAGGCGGTCGTGGCGCCGCGCTCGAGCGCCGCCGGCGCCACGGCGCGGGAGCTCGAGTTCCGCGGCCGCTACGGCCTCCAGGTGCTCGCCCTGTGGCGCGCCGGCACCCTCCTCCACCGCGAGCTGGCCGACGTGCGCCTGCGTTTCGGCGACGCCCTGCTGCTCCACGGGCCGCGCGAGAAGATCTACCATCTCGGCCGCGACGGCGACTTCATCGTGCTGACCGAGACCGGGGAGACGCCGCGGCGCCGCGACAAGGCCCCGGTCGCCCTGGCCGCTCTCGGTTTGATGATCCTGCTGGTGGCCGCCGGCTTCTACCCGATCCACATCGCCGCCTTCGCCGGCGCGGTGGTGAGCGTGCTCTTCGGCGCCCTCAAGATGGAGGAGGCCTACCGCCTCATCGAGTGGCGGGTGCTCTTCCTGGTGGCCGCCATATTGCCGGTCGGCGTGGCCATGGAGGCGAGCGGCGCGGCGGCGTTCCTCGCCGAGGCGGTGGTGGCGTTGGCGGGGCGCTTTGGCCCCTGGGCCCTGCTGGCGGCGCTGGCGGCGCTCTCGAGCCTCCTCAGCCAGGCGCTCGACGGGGCGCCGACGGTGGTGATCCTGGCGCCGGTGGTGATCGTCGCCGCCGAGCAGCTCGCCATGAGCCCGTACCCGCTGATGATGGTGGTGGGCCTGGCGGCGTCGGCGGCGTTCATGACGCCCTTCAGCCAGAAGGTCGGTCTGCTGGTGATGAGCGCCGGCGGCTACCGGACGCTCGACTACGTGCGGGTGGGCACGCCGCTCACGCTGCTGTTCCTGGCGCTGGTGGTGATCCTGGTGCCGATCTTCTTCCCGCTGACCGTGCCGTAGGAGACCTTCGATGATCGACGTCTTCCTGCGCCAGCACCCGGTGGTCCAGGCCCTCCTCGCGACGCTGTTCACCTGGGGCGTGACCGCCCTTGGAGCGGCGGTGGTCTTCGTCACCCGGCAGACCAACCGCAAGCTGCTCGACAGCATGATGGGCCTGGCGGCGGGCGTGATGATCGCCGCCAGCTTCTGGTCGCTGCTGGCGCCGGCGATCCGCATCAGCGAGGAGATGGGCGGCTCCAAGTGGCTGCCGCCCACCGTGGGCTTCCTCCTCGGCGGCGCCTTCCTGTGGCTCGCCGACAAGGCCCTGCCCCATCTCCACCTGTTCGCCAGGCGCGAGGAGGCCGAGGGCATCCCCACCGAGTGGCGGCGCTCGACGCTGCTGGTGCTGGCGATCACGCTCCACAACGTCCCGGAGGGGCTGGCCGTGGGGGTGGCCTTCGGCGCGGTGGCGGCAGGTCTGCCGGCGGCCACCGTGGGCACGGCCATGGCGCTCGCTCTCGGCATCGGCCTGCAGAACTTCCCCGAAGGCCTGGCGCTGTCGATGCCCCTGCGGGCCCAGGGCATGAGCCGCCTCCGGGCCTTCTGGTACGGCCAGCTCTCGGGGGTCGTGGAGCCGGTGGCGGGCGTCCTGGGAGCGGTGGCGGTGCTCGCCGCGCGCCCGATCCTGCCCTACGCCCTGTCCTTCGCCGCCGGCGCCATGATCTTCGTCGTCGTCGAGGAGCTGATCCCCGAGTCGCAGCGCGGCCACAACACCGACCTCGCCACGTTGAGCACCGTCGTAGGGTTCACGGTGATGATGATCCTCGACGTCGCGCTTGGCTGATAGGCTGATCGAATATGGCTCCACGAA
>DASWIG010000535.1:0-2498 GCA_036397835.1 Thermoanaerobaculia bacterium | reverse complement strand
CTCTCCCAGAGACGGAAGAGGCCGTAGCGCTCGTCGCCCAAGGGGACGACGCGCCAGAAGCCGCCGGTCACCGCCTCGCCGGCGGTCACGGGATCGTCGTGTTGGTCGAGCTGACGGAGGTAGGCGGGGTGGAAGGCGTTGTCGGGGGTAGAATCGTCGTGATCGGGCATGGGACTCAGTCTCCTTTGCCTGGTCGGGCTCGGGCGAGCTCACATCTCGCTCGGGCCGTCTTGTTGATGGGCGGACGCTCTGTTACCGCCAAATCGTAGCGGAAGAATCCGGAGGAAGTCAAGCGAAAAGGTCGGATTCTCGAAGAAACGCCGACGTCTCAAGCCGGGTCCGCTGTGGTCCGCCTCGAAGCCGGCCCAGGCGCTCTTCCCGGTGGGAAGCTGAAGAGCTCATCTCAGAGGACGTCGTAGCCGATCTCGACCGCAGCGCGATCCAGACCAACGAGCAGGGCAGGGTCGTTGAGCGGTCGATGGATGAGGGGATGTTCAGGAAAAGCGGCACGCGCTTGTTCATAGAGCGTCACCATTGGACGGTTCGCGTGCATCGAGGCCGCGGAGTAGAGCCCATGAAGATGAGGGTAGGCTTCGTAGATGGCACGCGACCAGCGCCGCGCACGTGGGCGAGGACCGGAATTGATGACCATGGATGCACCCGCCCGAGTGGGCCATGTTGTCGTCAAGTCGAGAAGGGAAATCCGATCGGCAAGCTCGAAGGCCACCATCCAGGGCTGCGACGTGGCGTTGCGGTGGATGGTTCGCGTTTCCTGAAATACCTCGGCGAGGCTGGTGACGAGATCTGTCGCGGCGTAGTAGACTCCTCGCACTTGAAGGTGAGGATGGCCGCTGGCGTCCGGGAGGTGGTGATCGAACCGGCCGTTGAGCGGGCCGAAGTAGCGGAACGTGGACCACAAAGTGGGATGGCGACCGCCGCGGCTGTAGATGCGCCACAAGAGTGTCCCGGCGGGGAGCGTCTTCTCGACAGGCGGGATCGTCCGCAGCTCGCTCGTCGGCGGCGGCTCAGGGAATTTGGCCATGGGTCGAAGAGCCTACTCCAAGGCGGCGGCGAGGTCGGCGACGGCGTTCGGAGGATAGCCCGCCTGCAGCCACTCGCGGGGGCTGAGGTCCCGACCGAGCTCCTCTTCGCGGAGGTCGACGTTCGGCAGCGTGAAGAAGTTGTGGACGGCTACCGGGTGCAGGTCGGGGCTCAGCAGGGGCAGCACGTCGCCGATGGCGGGGAGCAGGCTCTCGGCGAGGAATTGGAAGGCCGGCAGCCGCCAGCCCTCCGAGGTGCGCACGCCGTAGAGAGTGCGCTCGGTCAGACGCTGGCGGATGCGGCTCGCGTCGACGCCGAGGCGCTCGGCAGCCTCGGCCGTGGTCAGGCTCGTCGTGAGCAACGCGGCGTACTTGGCCGTGGTCTGGGCCAGGGCGCTCGCTTCGTCGTCCCTACGGGGGCTCAGGTCCAGCCCCCCGGCAGTGAGAGCCTCGGCTTCGGCTTGCGTCAGATCGGCCAACGGCTCAGGGGGATACAGCGTCTGCTGGAGCTGCGTGATGGCGAGCTTGACCATGGCCTCGAGCTGCTCCGCTTCCACGGCCAAGCCGTGGGCCTGGAAGTAGGCCGTGGAGGGACTGAGGGCGGGCTTCATTTCGCGGGGACTCCTGGCGCTAGACCTCGATCCTATCATAGCCTGTCGTCGTCCTCATCAATGAGGTCCACAGGAGGCGTGCGGCACGGCTACCGGATGTATACTGGCGAGGAAGGGAGACAAGATGACCGCCATCGCCGAGAGAATCACCGTCGACCCCGAGCAGTGCGGCGGCCGGCCCTGCATCCGGGGAATGCGCATCCGCGTCGTCGACGTGCTGGACCTCCTGGCGAACGGCCTGAGCCATCAGCAGGTCCTCGACGAGCTCCCGGACCTCACCGAGGACGACATCCTCGCCTGCCTCCGGTTCGCTCGCCAGCGAATCGACCATCCGGTGGTCGCGGCGTGATTCTCTGGATCGACGCGCAGCTCTCCCCGCATCTCGCTCCTTGGCTCACCGAGCATTTCGACGTCGAGGCTTACTCCGCCAAGTGGGTCGGTCTTCGAGACGCCAAGGATCAGGAGCTCTTCACGAAGGCCCGTGAGTCTGGCGCGGTCGTGATGACCAAGGACCGGGACTTCGTCTTGCTCCTCGAACGTCATGGCCCTCCGCCCCAGGTCCTCTGGATCACGGCTGGCAATACGAGCAACGCTCATCTGAAGGTCCTCTTCCGCAAGACCTTGATGGCGGCCCTGGAGCTTGTCGGACAGGGCGAGGCCCTCGTCGAGATCAGCGACGCTAAATTGTGACGAGTCGCTCATCAGTGGCGAGCTTCGCTCTGAACCTGGCCTTCGGAATGCAACCCTGAAAGGGTCCTAGGCAGCCGTCCTGGTCTGCCCTGGATGCCTTCCCGGTTCGTGCCACCTAACTCCTTGATCAGTCCGACTTTCGGCCAATAGGAGGAAT
>DASWIG010000534.1:0-9368 GCA_036397835.1 Thermoanaerobaculia bacterium | reverse complement strand
GACGATTGCGAGGCGCGGACGGCACCAGGGCGTCGCCGGGACAGCCTGAATAAGGACGCCTGTCAATGACGGTCCCGAGCCCTCCGGCGCGACGCTGTTCGACCCGGTGCCGGGAACGGTCCGTCCGGTCGCGGCCTCGCCGTCCCAGGGCGAGTGCCATGCCGACGCCTGCGGCGGCCTGGCCTGCGTGCTCGGCGAGCTCGACGCCGGCGGCCAGGCCACGGTCGCCGTCGAGGTGGTGCCCCTGGCCGCGGGCACGCTCGCTCACCCCGTGTCGGTGCCGAGTCAGCGCCGAATTCCACCACCAGGAGTCGGCTCGGGCGAGCAGGATCATCGTTGGCTGTTGTGACGTCTTGAGAGTTGCCAAGCTGTCACAGCAGCCTCCGTTATCACTTCTTGAGATTACCAAGCTGTCACAACAGCCCCTGTTATCACTTCTTGAGATTACCAAGCTGTCACAACAGCTCCTGTTATCACTTCTTGAGATTACCAAGCTGTCACAACAGCCTCCGTTATCACTTCTTGAGATTTCCAAGCTGTCACAACAGCCACTGTTATCACTTCTTGAGATTACCAAGCTGTCACAACAGCCTCTGTTATCACTTCTTGAGATTACCAAGCTGTCATAATCGGTTCCCCACAGTTCCCACAGCCCCCGATGACGACGAGCTCGGTGAAGGGCGCCGGCGAGACGCCGGCGCTCCCAGCGGGCTCGACGCTTCGTCGAGTCACCCCGCGGGGACGATGAGCTTCCTGAGCTCCTCGGCCACCCACGGCTGCCCCGCGTCCTTCAGCCCTTCGTCGACGGCCGCGTCGAGCGCGCGGCGGTGGACGGCGTCCTCGGGGTCGTGGAGCAGGTAGCACAGGTGCCACTGCGAGCGCGGCAGCCAGTGCTCCGGCTCCTCGCCGAGGAGCGCTCACGATCCCGACACGGAGAGCGAGCGAGCCCGGTTCGACGCGGATCCCCGCGGGAAGACCGCGGCCACCGGGACGCTCGACGTCCGCCAGGCGGTCCGCGTTCGATCGTGCCAGCGCCGCCGTGGACGCCGTCCAGCGCAGGACACCCGCGACGAACCCCGGTGAGAGCTTCTCGCCGTCGCGCAGGGCCGCAAGCGAGCGCACTGCCGCCAGCTCCCCGGGGCTCTCCCTGGCCCACACGAACGCGTCCCGCGCTTCGGCCTCGGCGGACGCCCACCTGCCGGCGTCCGAGCCCGGCCAGTATTCGAGCAGATCCGGCGCGACGCGTCTGGCGTCCTGGCGCTGCTTCACGGCCACGAGCGTCGCCTTGTCGTTGAAACGCAAGGCCACGATCGCCCGCAACGCCTCGCCCCTTGCCGTGGCGAGCTCGTTGGCCACCCAGCTCCGGGTCCACTCGGCATGACGCAAAGAGAAGCGCATCAGATCGTTCAGGGCGCGTTGATCCGCCTCCCACAGCCAGGGCACCCCGCCGAGCAGTCTCGCCCCGGCCGCACGGACGATGGCCTGCCGCTGCTCATCGTCGAACGCCGCCTCCTCGCGCAGACCATGGAGGAGGAACATCCAGCCGCCTGGTTTCTCGCCAAGCGTCTCGTAGAGACGGTCGAGAAACGCCTTGTCCGTCGCCCGGCTGCCCACCGCCAGCAGACAGACCTCGCGCCAGATCGATACATCGATGCGCTCAGGGAGATCCTTTTCCAGATTCCCCTCCGCGTCCCAACCGCGAGCCGCCAGGTACTCCATGAGCGAGAGATGGAAAAAGGCGAAGACGCCGGGACGCTGCTCCACGAGGATCCCCGTCCCCTCCTCCAGAAAACGCACCCGTCTTGACGCAGATGTCGTAGAGCGCCGCCCGCTCTCCCGGCAGATGGGCCTCGTAGCGATGGACGAGCGCGATCAACGTGGCGAGCATGGGATTGCGCGCCAGCTCGCGGACGCGCGCGTCAGCCTCGAGGGCCGCCACCAGGTCGGCGGCGCCGCGATCGCGAGCTACCGGGTCGTTCGCCTCCTGCACCGCGTACCACGACGTGACGAAACGCCGCAAGTCGTCGTCGTCGAACGACGCAAGCCCCAGGTGGACGAACGCTTCAGGACCCTGGCGGGGCAAGGGCGCGTCCTCGTAGCCGGCGAAGCGGCTGGTGACGAGCACGGGCGTGCGCGGGTAGAGGCGGCAGAACGCCTGCACGCGCCCGCGCATTTCCACGCGGTCCTCGGGGGAGCCCACCTCGTCGAGCCCGTCGAGCAGAAGCACGGCGCGTCCGTCGTCCAGGGAGGCTTCCAGGAATCCTTCGGGGACCGCGACCTGGAGCTGAGCGCGCGCCTGCTCCTCCAGGTATTCCACGAGCGAGCGGTCGTTCGTCTCGCGACACACGCGCACGTAGTCGCGGAACGGCAGGAAGAGGGGCAGGATCTCGTCCGTCACCCTGAGGCCCTCGCACTCCGTCTCGCCGGCGATCACCACGGCAGCGAAGCGGCAGAGCGTGGTCTTGCCGCTTCCGGGATCGCCGAGCACGGCGACGCGCGCCGCACGCTTGCCGTCCGCCGGTTTGTCGAGAAGATGGTCGACGAGCTCCTTCGTCGTCCAGCCCTTCTTCTTTTCGTCCCGCGTCTCCAATCGCAACGGCACGAAGAGCTCCGGCACCTGGACGTTGGGCCGCGGGCGATGATCGGCGAAGCCCACGAAGCGCACCGTCCCGTGGACGGCGGCGGCGGCGGCGCGGTAGCGGGCGGCAAGAGTCGAGCGGCGCGAAGGCGTCAGCTCGCGCTCGGCGGGCGGCGGTGCTTCGACGTCGAGCTTCAGGCTTGCGGGGAGCGAGAACGTCCAGACTCCGTTCTCGGCGTGCTCGTACGTGAGGTTGTCCGCGGTCCAGAATCCCTTACCCGACTCGCTGTAACGGTAGAAGCGCACGGTCGCCTGGCCGGCGGCGAGGTCGGCGTCGGCCGCCAGATACGTCTTGTCGTACTTGCCGCCGGGATAGTTGCCGGGGACGAAAAAGAAGCGTTCGCGTGGCTCGAGATCGAGCTTTCGGCGAGCGCGGTGAAGAATAGGACGGCCTGGTCGTACTCCTTGGGTTTGCCGGAGAAGGCGACGTCGCCGGTGACGAAGACGAAGTCGGGACGCAGCCCTTCGTCGCGGAGCTTCTCGACGTGACGCAGGAGCGCCTGGAGCGTCTTGCGGCGGTCCCAGCGTTCGAGGGCCTGGAAGTGGAAGTCGGAGAGGTGGAGCCAGCGGATGGGAGTTTGTGCCATGGCGGGGCGAAGGGGCGGGCTCGCGGTCCAGGTCCGGAATACGGAGCTTATACTGGGCTCGTCATGAGTCTACCGCACCCGAGCATCAGGAAGCTCCTGCGCGAGCACTTCCCCGGCGACGCCCCGCTGGAAATCGCCGACGACGAGCGCGAGGCGTTCGTCTCCCGGCTCCGGAAGCGGTTCAAGGGGGACCGGTTCGTCGATTTCGAGCGCGGGACGACCTGGGTCCCGGAGGACGAACGGGCCCGGCACCTGTGTACGATGCGACTGCACGACCCCGACGGGCGCTACAGCTACGGGTCCGACTTGTTCCAGCTTCGCCTCGACGAGCTCGGGCGGCTCGAGATCGAAGGCGGCGGCTTCGCCGCCGAGAAGGCGAGCGCCAAGGTGAGCAGCTTCGAGGAGATCGTCGCCTTCGTGGGCGAGTACAAACGCCGGATCGAGCGCCAGCAGGCGCTGGGGAAGCGGCGCGAAAAGGTGCAGGCCTTCCAGGAGGCGGCCATGGTCGCGCAGGTGAGGAAGCTGGCGCGCGAGGAGGGAATCGACGTCATGGCGCAGCTCACGGCCAGCCGCTTCAAGCTCTGGGTGAAGCTGACCGAGAAGAAAGACGCCGTCGAGATCCTCGTTCCGCCCAGGCGCTTCCAGGAGGTCCTGCCGCGGCTGCCGGCGGTGATCCGCTCGCTGCGGGAATCCTACGCCGCCGGCGTGACGTTCAAGACCGTGAGCCGTCGCTCGCTGCCCTGGCGCGGCGAGTGGATCACCTACCGCGACCCGGACGGCGGCGAGACGGAGAACGGATGAGGATCGACGCCCGAGAGCTCCTGGAAGTCCTGCGCCTGACGCCCGCGAACCAGAACGTGATGCTGGTGGGCAAGCACGGGATCGGCAAGTCCGAGATCGTCACCCGCTTCTATCGCGAGGAGCGCGGCATGGAGGTGGTCGCCTTCTTCCTCGGCCAGATGAGCGATCCCGGCGACCTCATCGGGCTGCTCAACAAGGACGAGGCCACCGGCCGCTCGGTCTTCCTGCCGCCCTACTGGTGGCCCGTCGACGGCAAGCCGATCGTGCTCTTCCTCGACGAGCTCAACCGCGCCCGGCCGGAGATCTTGCAGTCGGTCCACGAGCTGGCCCTGAACAAGACCCTGGCGGGAAAACGCCTGCCGCCGGGCTCGATCGTCGTCGCCGCGGTCAACGAGGGCGACGAATACCAGCTCACCGACCTCGACCCGGCCCTGGTGTCGCGCTTCAACCTCTACGAGCTCGCGCCGACGGTGGAGGACTGGCTGCTGTGGGCGGACGAGAACGGCGTCGACGCGCGCGTCGTCTCCTTCATCCAGCGCCACCACCAGCACCTCGACGGCGACGGCGGCGGCGCCGCCGCCGAAGCGCTGACCGCCCGCGCCGGTCTCGTCAAGGGTCCCGACCGGCGGGCATGGGCGCGGGCGTCGGCCCTCCTGCGGCCGTTCGAGCACGTCGACGACACGCTCGTCAAGATCCTCGCCGGGATCGTCGGCACGGCGGCGGCCCTGGCGTTCAAGAAGAGCCTCGCCGGGGCTTTGCCCGTCACGCCGGACGAGCTCCTGCTGCGCTTCAGCCGGCACAAGAAGAAGCTCGCGAAGCTCGCCCTCCAGGACCTCGTGCTGCTCAACGAGCAGGTCGTCTTCTGGATCAACGGCGGCCACTGCCCGGCGGATCGCGCGGACGCGGCCCGGCGGGGGCTGCTCGCCTACCTGCGCTTCCTCCAGGACGGCGGCAAGCGCGAGGCGGTGGCGCACTTCGCGTCGATGCTCGAGAGCCCCAAGTTCGCCGCGGCCATGGGCTTCGCCGCGGTTTCCTTCGAGATCGTCGAGCTCCTGACCGACTACGTGAAGAACATCCGCTTCGACTGAGGGGCGCGGGGACCGCGGCATGGCCAGGCTCCTGGCGCGCGAGCGCATCACCCGGGTGGCCGAGAAGTGGTTCGTGGCCGAGCCGCTCTTCTTCGCCGTGTGGACCATGCACCAGCTCGTCGTCGATCCGCGGATCCGCTCGATCCGGGTCGGCCACGGGCGCATCGAGGTGAGCCCCCGCTTCGTCGACCGGCTCGACGCCCGCGGCCTCGAGACGGTGATGGCCTTCGAGGCGATGCGCATCGTCCTCAAACACCCGTACGCGCGGCGCAAGACCCGCGCCGACCTCGCCTACCTGGCGAGCAACGTCACGCTCCAGGAGTACCTCGACACCGAGCTGCCGGTGCCGCGGGCGCGCGACGTCTTCGGCGACGGGCACGACCTGCAGTACTTCGAGCTCTATTACGCGAAGCTGCTCGAAACGCCGGCCGCCGCCCTCACCGGCTGGGGCGTCGCGGCTGCCGGAGACGGAGACGCGGGAGACGGCGACGGCGACGCCGGTCCCCTCGCGGCCTATGCCCATCCCGCGTCCGCCGGCGAGGAGAACACCGAGCTCTGGGGCGCCGACGACCTGGTGGCGCTGGCGGTCGACGAGAAGATCCTGGCCGCCGCCGAGACCGACTCCTGGGGCTCCCTGGCGGGCCGCCACCGCGAGCGCATCCTGGCGACGCTGCGGCCGAAGCTCGACTACCGCGCCGTCCTGCGTCAGTTCCGCGCCAGCGTGCTCTCGATCCACCGTCGCCTGACGCGCATGAAGCCCAACCGCCGCTACGGCTTCCTCTACATGGGCAGCCGCTACGACTTCACCACCAGGCTGCTGGTGGCGGTCGACGTCAGCGGCTCGATGGGCAGCGACGACGTCGCCCGCGGCTTCTCCGTGGTCAACCGCTTCTTCAAGTACGGCGTGCGTTCGATCGACGTGATCCAGTTCGACGCCGAGGTCAAGGGCCCGGCGCTCACCTTCCGGCGCGCCCGGCGCTCAATCGTCGTCGAGGGGCGCGGCGGCACCAGCTTCGACCCCGTCGTCGACTACGTCGACGAGCACCCGGAATACGACGGCCTCATCGTCTTCACCGACGGCTACGCCCCGGTGCCCCGTCCGCCCCGCAACCGGCACACCCGGCTGCTGTGGCTCTTCACGCACGAGCACACGTACGAGGCCATGCGCGAGGGGCTGCGTCGGATCGGCCGGGCGGCGTTCTTGCGGGAGGGGTGACCGGCCGGATCCTGGTGCGGCGGACCTGAACGTCAGGCGGAGCCTGACCTACGGGCGATCAGATCCGGGGCACCTCGAAGTCCGGTTGCGACGCGACGAGCGCCGCGCAGACCTCGATCCGCTCCAGCACGTTCTCGAGCGACCGCGGACCCCCGTGGACCTCGCGCATGCGGGGCTCGAAGAAGGCCCTCACGTCCGCGAGGAGCTCCCGGTCGCAGAAGCTCGAGGCGACCATCGGCGTGCGGGAGACGTAGGCGTCCGGAAGGATCGCCGCGAGCACGCCGTAGTAGCGTTTGAGCCACTCGTAGAGCCGCTCCTGGTTCTCCGGCTGGCGCATCTGGCCCACCATCACGTAGGCCTTCTCGCCGAGCCGGAGCGAGAACGACAGCACGAGGCTCCGGGCCTCGCGCGAGAGCTCCGGGTCGGTAACCTGGCCCAGGGCGAGGAGCGCCCGGCGGCGGAAGTCCGCGTCGTCCGAGCCCTGGACGTGTTCGCGAAGCGCCTCGTAGAAGGGCTCGCCCAGCTCTTCGAGCGCCACAGTCAGGGCCGGCGTCGCCAGGTCCGGGTCAATCGCCTCGGCGTGGAGAGCGCCGTCGCCGCCGAAACCGATGAAGTCCTTTCCCGGACCGAGGAGATCGTCGCGGACCTCGGAGGACCGCGCGTCGAGCGCCAGGAAGGCCACCAGCCGGCTGCGCAGCAGCGCCGTCGAAACCGGATCCTGGCGGTCGAGGTCGGTGTCGGCGGTGAGCCCCAGCTCGCGGTAGCGCGGCAGGTAGAGGGCTTCCATGAAGGCCCGCATCCGGGGACGCCGGTCTTCGGGAACGAGGTAGTTGGCGATAAACTTGAGCTCGTCGATCGGCGCCATGACGAGGTCCCAGGCGTCGAGCGCGACGACGGGACGCACCGCGTCGAAGAAGAAGCCGACGTCGACGCGGCCGGCCCGCAGCTCCGCTTCCAGGTTGTCGAGGACCGAGTAGATCTCCTCCTCCGAGAGCCGGTCGAGCGACGCGAGCAGCGCCGTCCAGCCGTCGCGGGGCAACGACCAGCGATAGTAGCCCTCGGCGCCGGCGTTGGGCATCACCGCCGACGGGCAGGGCGAGCCCTCGCGGCGCAGCGTCGCGGCGGGCTCGGTCATGAGCAGGCACTCGGTCGCCGGCCCGGCGCCGGCGAGGGATTTGACGCAGACCGGGATCCGCCACAGCGCGTCCGGCGAGCCCTGGGAGCCCACGGGGAGGTAGCGGCTCTGGGCGAGCCGGATCTCGACGACGCCGCCGTCGCAGCTCCACTCGGTGCGCAGCAACGGGACGCCCGGCTGCTCGACGAAGGAGCGGAACGCCGCGACGAACGCGTCGCCTGAAGGGGCGTCGCCCGCCGCCGCCGAGGCCGTGGCGACCGACTCCAGGAAGTCGTCGGTGGTGGCGTGGCCGCGGGCGAAGCGCTCGAGGTGGGCGCGGACGCCGGCGCGGAACGCCTCCTCGCCGAGAAAGCTCTCGAACATCCGGATCACCGCGGCGCCTTTCTCGTAGGTGATGCCGTCGAACGCGCTCGCGACGTCGTGAGGGCTCGCGATGGGCTGACGCACCTGCCGTGCGCTGACGTAGCCGTCCGACCGCATGACGCCGTGCGCCGAGCGGACCCTTTCGCCGCCGAGCTCGAGCTCGGGGGCCCAGGCCTCGGCGATCCGCTCCTGCATCCAGGTCGCGAACGACTCGTTGAGCCAGACGTCGTCCCACCAGGGCATGGTCACGAGGTTGCCGTGCCACTGGTGAGCGAGCTCGTGGGCATGGATCAAGCCGTACTCGCGCCGGACCTCCGCGGAGGCGTCATCGCCGACGAGCAGGATTTCCTCGCGGTAGGTGACGAGCCCCGGATTCTCCATGGCGCCGGCCGCGAAGTCGGGCACCGCCACGAGGTCCAGCTTGGCGAAGGGATAGGGGCTGCCGAAGTACTCCTCGAGCAGGCCGAGGATCGCCGCCGTCTGGCTCAGCGCGTAGCCGAGCTTCCCGCCCTGGCCGGCCGCCGCGATGCCGCGCAGCGGGACCGGGTGGGGACGGACCGCGTTGGGCGGCACGGCCTCCCACTCGACGACGTCGAAGGGTCCGACGGCGAAGGCCACGAGGTAGGTCGGCAAGGGCGGCGTAGTGGCGAAGCGGAGGCGCTGGAAGCCCTCGCCGGCATCCTCGCGGGAGATTTCGGGCGCGTTCGCCAGGCCGTGGACGCCGCGCGGGACGACCAGGGCGACGTCGAAGGGCGTCTTGAAGGCGGGCTCGTCGAAGCAGGGGAAGGCGCGCCGCGCGTCCGTGGCCTGGAACTGCGTGAAGACGTAGGACTGCTCGCCGACGTCGACGCGATAGGCGCCCGCGAGCCTGGATCCGAGCGGCGCCGTGTAGGAAATCTCGAGGGTCGCCGGCCCGGCGGCGAGCGGCGCGGCGGGCCGCAGGCGGACGACGCCCGAACGCCCCATCTCGCGGTAGTCGGCGTCGCGGCGGACGCCGTCCGCCGTCACCACGGCCGCGGACGTCGGGTCGACGTCCTGGCCGTGGAGCCAGATCACGTCCGTCGGCCGGGTCACGTCGAGGCGGATCGCGGCCTTGCCTTCGAAGCGGTCGCGCCGGGGATCGATGCGCAGCTCGAGGTCGTAGGCCACGGGCCTGACGTCTGGCGGCAGGCGTCCCTGGGGCGATTCGGCGCGTTCGCGGGCGTCCCTCCGGGAGCGCCAGGCGGCGAGCGCGAAGTAGACGGCGCCCGCGACCGCCACGATGACGGCGAGGGCCAGGAGGATCCTGAGGAGCTTCCTGATCATGATGCCTGATGTTATCCGGCTTCCGGGACGCGTGGTAAGGTCCGTCGCGAGACCCGGGAGGACGCCTCGATGCCCAAGAAGACCATCGCCGACGTCGACGTGGACGGCCGCAAGGTGCTGATGCGCGTCGACTTCAACGTGCCGCTCCAGGACGACCGGATCACCGACGACCGCCGCATCCGCATGGCCCTCGAGTCGATCGGGAGCGTGCTCGCGCGCGGCGGCGCGGCGATCC
>DASWIG010000533.1:0-31798 GCA_036397835.1 Thermoanaerobaculia bacterium | reverse complement strand
TCGGCGTCACGAACACCTTCGCCTACAACAGCCTGGGGCTCTCGGGAGCATCGGCGCGGGAGTATCTCGCCCGCCCGGAGCCGTTGGCCTGGGCGTTCGCGGTGCTCATGAGCCCCAGGGGCTTCGCCAGCCGCGCGGAGGCCGCGCTCGCCTGTCTGCGTCGAATCCTGGAGGCCCCCGGGCTCGACGAGGACCGCCGTTTTCGGCTCTTGAACTTCGTGGGTACATACGTCAAACTGGATGCGCAGACGGCTCCGGAGTACGAGGCATTGCTCCGCGAGGCGGGTTATCGAGAGGTAGAAGCGATGATCACGACGTGGGCAGACGACCTTCGAGCGGAAGGACGAGCGGAAGGACGCCAGAAGGGCAAGGAGGAGGGACTCGAGGAGGGACTCGAGAAGGGCAAGGAGAAGCTCCGCGGCGTGGTTCTCAACCTCCTCTCCCAGCGCTTCGGCCGCCTTTCCGCGCAGACCCGGCGGCGCATCGCCGAGATCACGTCGCTGGACGACCTGGCGGCGCTGGCCGAGAAGGTGCTCCAGGTGGGCTCGCTTGACGAGCTGCGGCTCGGCGGACGACCTTAGACCGCGGCCGGCACCGGCATCGTCCCCAGCGCCGCTACCAGTCGACCAGCGAGCGGCTGCTGCTCTTTGGCCTGGGCGCGTCGTCGCCGGCGGCGGTCGAGGTCGCCTGGCCCGACGGCCGGCGGACGCGGATCGTCCATCCGCCCGCCGGCCGCGACCTGGTGCTCAAAGGGCGCGTCGTCGAACGCGCGCTGCAACTGCTCGGTCGGGCTGCAGAATCTTGCACCGAACCTCCGAGCACCGGGCCTCTGAGCCCCCTTCAGGGGGCTTTCCCTCAATAGCACGGGCATTCATGCCCGTGCGGACGTCGGCGCGCCCGCGGACGTCGGCGCGTCCGCGGGATCTCGTGCTATCCTCTCCCCACCGGCCCGTCGTGGCCACTCTCGCACCAGAGGACCGAAAACGAACCTCCCGCCGATCGCGCGGGCTCCGCCCGCGGATCCGCGCATCCGGAGGAAGGGGATTGGCGATGCCCGAAATCTTTGAGCGGTACGCGGACGAGTACGGTCCCGAGAAGATCGTCTACGTCTACGAGCCACGCTGCGGTCTCAGAGGGATCGTGGTGATCGACAACGTCTCGGCCGGCCCGGCCATCGGCGGCATCCGCATGGCGCCCGACGTGACCACCGAGGAGGTCTTCCGCCTGGCGCGGGCGATGACCTGGAAGAACTCGCTGGCGGCAATCCCCCACGGCGGCGGCAAGTCGGCGATCCTGGCCGATCCCGCGACGCCCAACAAGGAGACCCTGATCCGCCAGTTCGCGCGCGCCATCGAGCGCCTCGAGGGCTACATACCGGGGCCCGACATGGGCACCGAAGAGGTGTCCATGGCCTGGGTGCGCGACGAGATCGGCCGCTCGGTGGGCCTCTCGAAGGTGCTCGGCGGCATCCCCCTCGACCAGATCGGCGCCACCGGCTTCGGCCTCGCGGTGTGCGCCGAGGTGGCGCAGGAGTTCGCCGAGATCGAGCTCAAGGGCGCCCGCGTGGTCGTCCAGGGCTTCGGCAACGTCGGCTCCCACGCGGCCCGCTACCTCGAAGAGCGCGGCTCGGTCCTGGTGGGCGCCAGCGACCTCGACGGCACCGTCTACGACGAGGACGGCATCGACGTGCACCACCTCGTCGAGGTCAAACAGAAGACCGGCCGGGTGACCGACTACGAGCGCGGCAAGAAGATGGGGACCGACGCCTGGATCAAGATCCCCTGCGAGATCTTCGTGCCGGCGGCCCGGCCCGACGTGGTCAACGAGACCAACGCCCTCGAGCTCAAGTGCAAGCTGGTGCTGCAGGGCGCCAACATCCCGGTAACGGCGCGCGCCGAGCGGATCCTGCACGACAAGGGCATCCTCTCGGTGCCCGACTTCGTGGCCAACGCCGGCGGCGTGATCTGCGCCTCGGTCGAGTACAAGGGCGGCACCCACAAGCAGGCCTTCGAGGCCATCGAGGAGAAGGTGCGCGAGAACACCCGCGACGTGTTGAGCCTCGCCCGCTCCCACAGCCAGATCCCCGCCGAGGCCGCTCTGTCGCTGGCCAAACAGCGGGTCGCCGAGGCCATGGCGTACCGCCGCTCGCGATAAGCTCGCCAGGTGGCTCTCGACGACTCGACCCCGGCGCCGGCTTCGCCAGCACAGCCTTCGCCAGCACAACCTTCGCCAGCACAGCCTTCGCTGCTGGATACCGACGAGATCCCGGTGGCCGTGCCGCTGCCGTCCGCGCGGCCGGCGTGGTCGCGCACCTGGGCGCTGGGGACGATCGCCGTGGTCGTGGCCCTCTTCGAGTCCCTGAGCGGGCTGGGGCTCCTCTTCTTCTACCGGCCGGTGGCCGCCAGCGCCCACCTCGACCTCGTGGACCTGGCCGCGGCGAGCCCCTTCGCCTTCGTGCGCGATCTCCACCTCTGGGGCGGCCATGCGCTCCTGATCGCCGCCGCCCTCCACCTCTTCCGGGTGGTCGTGGCCGGCGCCTACCGGCCGCCGCGGCGCCACAACTACCAGGTGGGCGTGGTCCTGGGGCTCGGCGTCGTGGCGCTCGCGCTGACCGGCTATCTGCTGCCGTGGGGCCGCCACGCCCAGTGGTTGCTCGCCCTGACGCCGTCAGCCGCGGCCGGCGGCGACGCCGTGCTGGCCGCCGTCTTCGCTCTGCACTGCGGGGTGCTGCCGGTCGCCGGCACGCTGCTGATCGTCCACCACCTGCGGCGCGCCCGGCGCGACGACGCCCGGGCGCGGCAGGAGCAGGCGTGACGAACCTCGCCGACGAGCTCACGGCGCCGCCGGTGCTCTTCTCGCTCGCCCTCGGGCTGTTCCTCCTGATGGTGCGCTCGCCCTGGCCGTGGACGCGGGTGGGCGGCGGTTTCGCCGTGGTCGCCGCGCTCGCGCTCCTGGCCGCCGCGGTGGCCGACCCCGGCGCCCGCGCCCTGCTCCTCGATTCCGAGCGGCTGCCCATCCTGGTGCTGGTCGCGGCGAGCGGCGCGGCGCTGTGGACGGGCTTCCACCGGGCCCTCCACGGCCCTCGCGGCCGGCACGAGCGCCCCCCCTGGCGGGGGCCCTCGCCCGCCGAGAAGCTGGCCGGGGGCGTCGTGGTGGCGCTGGCGGCGCTCGCCGCCTTCGCGCTGGGAGCGCCGCCGGCGCCGATGGCCGATCCCGCCGCCGGCGGCGGCACGGCGCCGTGGTTCCTCGCCGGCCTGCGGGCGATGAGCTGGCACTTCGATCCCTGGGTGCCGGCGGTGCTGGTGCCGCTGCTCGCGGTGGCGGGGCTCGTCGCGCTGCCGTATCTCGACGTCCCCGCGCAGCCGCCGCCCGCGAGCGCCTTCGACGAGCGCCGCGACGTCGTCTGCTTCTTCGTTCTCGTGTGGTTCCTGCTCGCGCTCTTGCCGATGGCGGCCGCCGCCTTCTTGCGGCCCGAAGCCGCCGCCATGCCGCCGGAGCTGGCGCCGTCGTTCTCCGAGCTGGCGTGGAGTCGGGTCGTCGAGCCGCCGCCGCGCGCGCCCTGGGTGCGCGAGCTGCCGGCCTTCGCGGTCCTGGCCCTCTACTTCGTGGTGCTGCCGCGGCAGTTGCCGCGGTGGAAGCCCACGCGGGCCCTCTTCGGGCGCTACCTGAAGCGCTTGGGCCCGCGCCGCTTCTACGCCGCCATGGCGCTGATGGGCCTGTGGATCCTGATCCCGCTCAAGATGGTCGGCCGCTGGCTCCTGGGGATCGGCTATTTCCTCGACCTGCCCGAGCTGTCGTTGCGCTTCTGAGCCGCTCCCCGGCGCCGACCCGGATCCGGACGTCCAACGCCTTGGCCGCGGCGCGCTCCGGCGCCGCCAGGAACGGGTTGACGTCGAGCTCCGTGATCGACGGGTGACGCTGGACGAGCTGGGCAAGGCGCAGCAGCACCTCGCGCAGCACCTCGACGTCCGCCGGCGGCTCGCCGCGGGTGCCCTCGAGCAGCTTCCAGCCGCGGATGCCGCGGATCATCTCGCCCGCCTCGTCGACGCGCAGCGGCGTGACGCCGAAGCGCACGTCCTTGAAGACCTCGACGTACTTGCCGCCGAGACCGAACATCAACAGCGGCCCGAAGCGCGGGTCCGTCGAGATGCCGAAGACCACCTCGTGGCCGCCGCGCACCGTTTCCTGCACCAGGTAGCCGCGCGGCGCGTGGCCCGCCGCCGCGAGCCGTGCGGCCATGTCGTCCACCGCGCGCTCGACCTCGGCGGCGCCGGCGAGGCCCAGGGCCACGCCGCCCACTTCGCTCTTGTGGACCAGGTCGGGGGCGATCGCCTTGACCACCACCGGAAAGCCGATCTCGCGCGCCGCGGCCACCGCCTCGCCGGCGTCGGCGGCCACCCGCCGGCGCGCCACCGGGATGCCGTAGAGCTCGAGCACGCGGAAGGCGTCGTCGGGAGCGAGATAGCCGCCGCCCGAATCCTCGGGCTTCGCGAGCAGGCGCGCCACCGCGCCGTCGTCGACGTCGTACTCGGGGGCGGGCGCCCCGAGCGGACGCCGGCGCCACTCGGCGTAGCGGCACAGCGTCGCCAGGGCCCGCGCCGCCGGCTCCGGGAAGCGGTAGACGAGGGGCAGGTTCGGGCGCAGCTTGACCTCCTCGTAGAACTCCTCGGTGGCCATGATCACCGAGAGCAGCGGCTTCTCGCCGTGCTCGGCGGCGCCGACGGCCACCGACTCGAGCACGTCGATGGGATTGGCGAGCAGCGGCCGCACGTGGATCACCAGCGCCATGTCCACGCCCGGGTCGTCGAGCACGGCGCGCACCGCCATCTCGTATTTCTCGCCGGTGGCCGAGGCGATCATGTCCACCGGGTTGAGCACGCTGGCCTCGGGCGGCAGGTTCCTCGCCAGGACCGCGCGGGTGGCGTCGGCGAGGACGGCCATCTCGAGGCCCAGGTTCACGCAGGCGTCGGTGGCCATGATGCCGGGGCCGCCGGCGTTGGTGACCACCGCCACCCGGCGGCCCTGCGGCAGCGGGCAGCGGTCGAAAGCGCGGGCGGTGTCGAAGAGCTCGGCGATCGTCCCCACCCGCAGCACGCCGCAGTGGTCGAGGAAGGTCGACACGGTGAGATCGGCGCCGGCCAGCGCGCCGGTGTGGCTGGTGGCGGCGCGGGCGCCCTCGGCCGTGCGCCCCGACTTGACCACCAGGATCGGCTTCCCGCGGCCCACCCGCTTGGCGATCTCGGTGAAGCGCCGCGGGTTGCCGAACGACTCGAGGTACATGGCGATCACCCGGGTGGCCTCGCTCGTTTCCCAATACTCGAGCAGGTCGTTGCCCGAGACGTCGGCCTTGTTGCCCATCGAGGCGAACTGGGTCAGGCCGAGGCCGAGCGAGTCGGCCACGTTCAGGATCGCCACCCCCAGGGCCCCCGACTGGCTCACGAAGCCGAGCGCGCCGCGGCGCGGGCGCACGGCGGCGAAGGTGGCGTCGAGGCGCACGTCGGGGTCGGTGTTGACCACGCCCATGCAGTTGGGGCCGATCATGCGGATGCCGGCCTCGCGCACCTTGCGGCGGATCTCTCGCTCGAGCCGGGCGCCCTCCTCGCCGGTCTCGGCGAAGCCGGCGGTGATCACCACCAGGCCGCCCACCGGCTTGGCCACGCACTCGTCCACCGCCGCCGCCACCAGGTCGCGCGGCACCACGATCATCGCCAGGTCGACCGGGTCGGGGATCGCCGTCAGCGACGGGTAGCACTTGATCGAGTGGACGACGGCGGCGTTCGGGTTGACGGGGTAGACGGCTCCGTTGAAGCCCCCGTCGACGAGGTTGTGGAGCAGCGCGAAGCCGATCGAATCGGGGCGCCGCGAGGCGCCGACGACGGCGACCGAGCGCGGCGAGAAGATCGGATCGAGCCCGTGCCGGGCCGCCTTTTCCATTGACCGACGCTACCACAGGGCAGCGCAAGCGCGTCTCGGCGGACGCCTATCCCAGCCGGAATGGCTTCGAGCGCCGCCGTGACGTCGCGACGGTGGCCTGTGCCAGAGCTCTCAAGCTCAATGCGCACGGGTCCGGTTGCGGGCGGCCGCGTCCTCGGCGGCGAGCGAGGTGGACGTAGGACGGAACTATGGTAGAAAGACGGCTCCGCCGGCCGAGCGGGCCGGCTTCCCGTCCCGGAAGGAACCCGCAGTGAGCCAAGAAGACGAAGCAGGCCAAGAAGAGCGTGTGTCGATGCAGAAGATCGTCTCCCTGGCCAAGCGCCGGGGATTCGTCTACCCGAGCTCCGAGATCTACGGCGGGCTGCGCTCGGCCTACGACTTCGGGCCGATGGGCGTCGAGCTCAAGCGCAACCTGATGAGCGAGTGGTGGCGCGCCACCGTCCACAGCCGCGAGGACGTGGTGGGCATCGACGCCTCGGTGATCATGCACCCGGCGGTGTGGCGCGCCAGCGGCCACCTGGCGGGCTTCTCGGATCCGCTGGTGGACTGCAAGGTCTGCGGCGAGCGCTTCCGCGCCGACAAGGCGCCGGCGCTGGCCGCCGGCGAGCCGGCGCCGATCACCCTGGCCGACAAGGGCCGCGCCAAGATTGCGCTCGAGAAGGTCGCCCGCACCCTCGGCGTCGAGCTCGAGCGTCAAGGCAAGACGCTCACCGGCGCCACGGCCGGCGAGCGCGGCTACGTGTGCCCCAATTGCGGCTCGCCCTTCCTCAGCGAGGAACGCCAGTTCAACCTCATGCTGCGCTCCTTCCTCGGCCCGGTCGACCCGATCGGCATCGCGGTGGCGGCGGTTTCGGCGGCGGTGACCGAGGGCTGCGACCCGGTCACGGCCCGCGAGCGCGCCGAGGCGGCGCTGGCCGAGAGCACCGTGTACCTGCGCCCCGAGACGGCGCAGGCGATGTTCGTGCAGTTCGCCAACGTGCTCCAGTCGACCAGCCTCAAGGTGCCCTTCGGCATCGCCCAGATGGGCCGCAGCTTCCGCAACGAGGTCACCGTGGAGCACTTCGTCTTCCGCTCGGTGGAGTTCGAGCAGATGGAGATGGAGTACTTCGTGCCGCCGGGCGAGGGCGTCAAGTGGCTCGAGTACTGGAAGGACCAGCGTCTCGGGTGGTGGAAGCGCGTGGGTCTCAAGGCGGAGAACCTGCGTTTCCGCGAGCACGGCGCTGACGAGCTCGCCTTCTACAGCGACGGCTGCTTCGACGTGGAGTACCGCTTCCCCTGGGGCTGGGACGAGCTCGAGGGCATCGCCTCGCGCACCGACTACGACCTCAAGGCCCACTCCGCGGGCTCGGGCAAGAACCTCACCTACTTCGACCCCGAGGCCACGGATCCCGCGACCGGCAAGCAGGGCTGGCGCTACCTGCCGCACGTGGTCGAGCCGGCCGCCGGCGCCACCCGCGGCGCCCTGGCGCTGCTCTGCGACGCCTACGACGAGGAGGAGG
The DNA here is from genome assembly GCA_036397835.1 of Thermoanaerobaculia bacterium. Taxonomy (GTDB): domain Bacteria; phylum Acidobacteriota; class Thermoanaerobaculia; order Multivoradales; family J023; genus DASWIG01. The sequence goes on along the minus strand of DASWIG010000533.1, from coordinate 24,365 downwards.
GCGACGCCGAGGGCAAGGGCGAGCGCACCGTGCTGCGCCTGCACCCGCGGCTGGCGCCGATCAAGGCGGGCATCCTGCCGCTGGTCAAGAAGGACTGCATGCCCGAGGTGGCGCGCCGCATCGTCGACGAGTTCTTGAAGGCCGGCGTCAGCGCCAAGTACGACGAGCAGCACTCGATTGGCCGCCGCTACGCCCGGCACGACGAGGTGGGCACGCCCTACTGCCTCACCGTCGACGGCCAGACGCTCGAGGACGACACGGTGACCATCCGCTACCGCGACGACCGGCGCCAGGAGCGCATCAAGGTGGCGGAGGCCGTCGACGTGGTGCAGCGGGCGTTGCGGATCTGAGCGGCGTGCGTGCCGAGGTCGACGAACCCAACGCGGTGCTCGCGGCTCGCCCGGGACGCGCCGCGCGAGGAAGGCGGCCTGCGACCTTGTGTCGTCGTGCGGCTTGTGCCGTCGTGCGCCTTGTGCCGTCGCCGCCGGCCGTTTAGGATCCCTGAGCCGGGATTGCCCGGCCGACGTCCCAAGAGGAACCCTGATGGCATCCCCGCTCACCGGTCCCGTCCGGGTGCGCTTCGCGCCCTCTCCCACCGGCTACCTGCACGTGGGCGGCGCGCGCACGGCGATCTACAACGAGCTGCTGCGGCGCAGCCTTGGCGGCGCCTTCGTGCTGCGCATCGAGGACACCGACCGCGCGCGCTCCGACGCCGCGATGACCGAGCAGATCAAGTCCGCGCTCGCCTGGATCGGCGTCGAGTGGGACGAAGGGCCCTTCCTCCAGAGCGAGCGCCTGGGGGCGCACCGCGCCGCCGCCGAGAGGCTGCTGGCGGAAGGCAAGGCCTACCCCTCGTTCACCACCCAGGAGGAGCTCGGGCGGCAACGCCGCGAGGCCACCGCCACCAAGGGAGCGCTGCGCTACCGCGACGTCTTCGGGCGTCCGCCGGCGGCGGAGGTCGAGCGCCGGCTCGCCGCCGGCGAGCCCTACTCGGTGCGCTTCCCCCTGGGCGAGGAGGACGTGGTGGTGCGCGACTTCGTGCGCGGCGAGGTGACGTTCAAGGCCGACGTGCTCGACGACTTCGTGATCCTGCGCTCCGACGGCACGCCCACCTATCACCTTTCGGTCGTGTGCGACGACGTCGACATGGGCATCACCCACGTGATCCGCGGCGAGGACCACCTCTCGAACACGCCGAAGCACGTGGCGCTCTTCCGCGCCCTGGGCGCGGAAGAGCCCGCGTTCGGCCACCTGCCGCTGATCCTGGGGGCTGACAACAAGCGGCTCTCGAAGCGCACCGGGGCGACCTCGGTGGAGGAGCTGCGCGACCAGGGCTACCTGCCGCAGGCGCTCTACAACTACCTGGCGCTCCTGGGCTGGTCGCCGGGAGGCGACCGCGAGGTCATGTCGCGCGAGGAGATGGTCGAGCTCTTCACCGCCGAGCGTCTGGGCGCGTCGGCCTCGGTCTTCGACCGCGAAAAGCTGGCCTGGATGAGCTCGCAGTACATGTCGGGGTTGCCGCTCGCCGAGCTCCTGCCCCACCTCGCGCCCTTCCTCGCCGCGGCCGGCCTGGCCGGCGCCGAGGGCGAGCGCCTCCACCGCGCGCTCGAGGTCCACCGTACCCGCGCCAAGACGCTCGTCGAGCTCGCCGGCTACGTGCAGCCCTACTTCCGCGCCGAGCTCGACTACGACCGCGAGCTGTGCGCCAAGCTCCTCGCCAATCCCGAGACGAGCGAGCTCGTGGCCGCGCTGGCGCAGCGCTACGAGGCCCTCGAGCCCTTCGACGTGGAGACCACCGAGGCGGCGTTGCGCCGGCTCGCGGAGGAGCGCGGCGTCAAGGCCGGGGCGGTGATCCACCCCACGCGCATGGCGCTGACCGGCTCGCAGGCGGGGCCGCCGCTCTTCGACGTGGTGGCCGCCATGGGGCGGGCGGCGACCGTGCGTCACCTGCGGGCCTTCGCCGCCTTCTTGCGCGGCGCGGCTTGACGGCGCCAAGAGTGATATACTGGCGGTTCGCTCGGGTCCATAGCTCAGTGGTCAGAGCGGCCGGCTCATAACCGGTTGGTCCCTGGTTCGATCCCAGGTGGACCCACCAGCGGGCTCTTCACGGGACGCCGATTCCGAGGAGATCCCGGCGCCCGTTCGAGGGCTTGCCAGATCGCGGGTTCTGGGACAGGATCACCCTCCGCGCCGAGCGCGGTCGGACCCGGAACCGTCAACGGAGCGCAAATGTCAGGGCCTTTGAAATCGATCGTCCTTCTTCATCAGACCCAGGTCGAGCTCGTCGGCGCCCAGAAGCGTCTCGCCGGTATTCCGGAGTGGATGCGGGAGCTGCACGAGGAGCACAGCCGCCGCCAGGCCGAGATCGACGCGGTGGCGCTGCGGCGCGACGAGGCCGAGCGCGCCCGGCGCGCCGCCGAGGCGGCGCTGGCGGATGCCCAGGAAAAGGCGAAGAAATACCAGTCGCAGATCAGCCAGGTCTCGACTCAGCGCGAGTACACGGCGCTGCTCAAGGAAATCGACACCGTCAAGGCGCAGGTCGCCGAGCACGAGAAGGACGTGCTCGAGGCCATCGAGCAGTACGACCAGGCCGGGAAGGACCTCGGCGAGCTCCGCGACGCCTTTCGCGAGCTCGACGAGCGCTACCAGGCCGAGCTCGCCAAGTGGGAGAGCGAGAAGCCCGCGGTGGCGCGGCGGGTCGAAGAGCTCGGCCGGGAGGTCGAGGAGCTTCGCTCGCGCCTGCCACGGTCCACCCTCAGCTTCTTCGACCGCGTGAGCGACCGCTACGGCACGCAGGCGCTGTCGCGGGTGGTGAAGATCCAGGCGCGGGGCGCCGCCAACGCCATGTGGCATTGCGAGGCCTGCAGCTTCAACGTGCGGCCGCAGGTCGTGGTCGAGATCCGCAACGGCGGCGCGGTCACGGCATGCGACAGTTGCAAGCGCATCCTCTTCCTCGCCGATGACGACGCCTAGCCCCCCTGCCGCCCCTGGTGCCGAGTACCTGGCCGTCGCCGCGCGCGTGGCCGGCCTGCGGCGCCGCATCAGGGCCGCCTGCGCGCGCGCCGGCCGCGACGTCGGCGAGGTGACCCTGATCGGCGCCGGCAAACGCCAACCGCTCGAGCGGCTCCGCGCCGCCGCGGCGGCGGGCGTGGCGGTCTTCGGGGAAAACGTCGTCCAGGAAGCGGCCGAGAAGGTCCCGCGGCTTCCCGCCGGCCTCGACTGGCACTTCATCGGCACCCTGCAATCGAACAAGGCGAGGGCCGCGGTCGAGCTCTTCAGCGCCGTCCACTCGATCGACCGCCTGAAGATCGCCCACGCCCTGGAGCGCCACGCCCGCGAGGCGGACCGGCGTCTGCTCGGCTTCCTGCAGGTCCATCTCGGCGGCGAGCCCGGCAAGCACGGCTTCCCGGAGGAACCCGAGGCGTTCGCCGCCGCGGTGCGCCCGCTGGCCGAGCTCGAGCGGATCGAGGTCGTCGGTCTGATGGCGATCCCGCCCTTCGAGGAGGAGCCCGAGCGCCAGCGCGCCTGGTTCCGCGCCCTGCGCGCGCTGCGCGACCGCCTCGCCGCCGATCCCGCCTGGCGGCGTTTCCGCGGCTGGCTGTCGATGGGCATGAGCGACGACTTCGAGATCGCCGTCGAAGAGGGTGCGACGCACGTGCGCGTCGGCACCGCGCTCTTCGGCCCGCGGGAAGAAGCACGGGCATAAATGCAGCACGGGCATTTATGCCCGCGCGGCGGTGCGCCGTTCCTGCCAACGCCCGTAGCCTTCGACGAAGCCCACGATGAGGACCGCGCCCAGCGGGATCGCCACCCAGGGCGACAGGCCGTTGGCGGTGAGGAGGTTGCCCAGCACCACGGCCAGGGCGCCGGCGCCTAGGGCGTAGGGGAGCTGGGTGCGCACGTGGGCGATGTGGTCGCAACCGGTGGCCATGCTGGAGAGGATCGTGGTGTCGGAGATCGGCGAGCAGTGGTCGCCCCAGACGGCGCCGGAGAGCACCGCGGCGATCGACCCCACCATCAGCGCCCAATAGGTCTCGCTGCCCACGCCGTGGCCCGCCGCGGTCGCCAGGTTGTGACAGATCGGAATGACGAGGGGCTCGATGATCGACATCGTCCCCCACGAGGAGCCGGTGGCGAAGGCGACCGCGGCGGCCAGCACGAAGGTGATGGCCGGCAGCCAGGACGCCTCGACCACGCCCGCGGTCAGGCTCACCAGGTAGTCGGCGGTGTGGAGCTCGCCGCAGACCGCGCCCAGCGACCACGCCAGGGTGAGCACCACCAGCGCCATCAGCATCGCCTTGAAGCCGCCGACCAGGGCGCCCATGGCGTCGCGCAGCCGCAGCAGGCGCTGTCCGAGCGCCAGCAGCATCGCCACCAGGACGGCCGAGAGACTGGCCCAGAGCAGCGCCTTGAGGCTGTCGGCGTCGGCGAGCACGATGCGCAGCCACTCGAGGGTCGAGGCGTCCGGCGGACGCGTCTTGCCCGCGGCGCCGGTGACGTAGAGGCCGAGGACGGTGACCACGACCACGGTCAGGATGGGGATCAGGGCGTTGCGCGAGCGCTTGGGAATTCCCGCGGGCGGCTCCACCTCGCTCGAGCCGTACTCGGCGATCGGCCGCGCGTCCTTGGCGAGCACCTCGCCCGTCTCGGCGGCGCGGCGCTCGGCGGCGCGCATGGGGCCGAAGTCGAAGCGCGAGGCGGCGATCGTGAAGCCGAGCACCAGGGCGAAGATCGGGTAGAAGCGGTAGGGGATCGAGGCGACGAAGGCGGTGTAGGCGTCCTGGTCGAGGCCGATCTGGCCGAACGCCTTGCCGATGATGCCGATCTCGAAGCCGACCCAGGTCGAGATGGGGAACAGGCACACCACCGGCGCCGCCGTGGAGTCGACGATGTAGGCCAGCTTCTCGCGGCTGATCCGCAGCTTGTCGGTGATCGGCCGCATCGTGGGTCCCACGATCAGCGTGTTGGCGTAATCGTCGAAGAAGACCACCACTCCCATGATCCAGGTGGCGATCTGGCCGCGGCGGCTGTCGGTGGCGAAGGGCGCCAGCCGCTGGACGATCCCGTGAGTGCCGCCGCTCTTGGTGATCATCCCCACCATGCCGCCGAGCAGGGTGGTGAAGAGGATGATCGAGGCCTGGCTCTTGTCGGTGAGCTGCTCGACGATGAACTGGTCGATGGTGCGGGCGAAGGCCACCAGCGGATTCCAGCCGTTCAGGATCAGCGCCCCGCCGAAGACCCCGAGGAAGAGCGAGATCAGGACGTCGTGGGTCACCAGCGCCAGGACGATCGCCAGCAGCGGCGGCAGGATCGAGAGCCAGCCGTACGAGAGCGCGGGCTCGGCCGCGTCCTGTCCGGAAGCAGAGACGGCCAGCCAGGCCAGGGCGGCGAGGCCGGCGAGGGCGAGGACGGTCTTCTTCATGGCGGCGCCAGTCTAACTCACCGCCGACAGCCGCCGTCTATGGCCGTGGGGCGTCCATTCTCGGCCGCTTCTGGATGGATCGGTCCTGATTGCACGCTACCGAGCCTTGCCTTTGATAACACTTCCGCGTAGACTGTTATCATGATTCGGACGCAGGTCTCATTGGACGCCCGGACGTACGAGGAAGCTCGAAGGGAAGCCAGCCGCCAGGGCATCTCGTTCGCCGAGCTGTGCCGGCGGGCATTGCGCCAGGTCCTGCGGCGGCCCGCTCGGGAAGAACGGCCATGGATGCGCTTCGCCGGTGCCGTGAAGGCCGACGTGCCGGATGCCAGCGCGAGCGTTGACGAGGTCGTCTACGGCCGAGAACGGCCGTGAGCGACGAGGTCTTCCTCGACTCCGGCATCTTCATCGCTTTCCTCGTCGAGTCGGATCGTCTGCACGGCGAGGCGGTGAGGCTCTTCTCCACGCCGCCCCGCCGCTGGAGCACGTCGGTGCTCGTGGTCTCGGAGACCTACAGTTGGTTTCTCCACCGAGCGGGGGAGAACGCGGCGCGCACCTTCCGAGAGCTCCTCGGCAGCCTCGTCGACCTCGAGGTCCTGGATGCCGGCGAGGAGCATCGGGAGGCGGTCTGGATGAAGCTCGACGCTGTGCGCGGGCTGAAGCTCACGTTCGTCGACGCCTCCAGCCTGGTCCGGATCGCGGAGCGGAAGATCGCGACCGTCTGGGCCACGGATCGCCATCTGGCGATCGAGGGCGCCACCGTCGTGCCTGGACCGTGGCCCGGCCCGAGCTGATGGACGCGCAGGCCGTAGGCGGTAGACTGAGGACGGGAGGAGGAGATGAGCTCGACGCGCTCGGGTATCTTCATCTGCTACAGCCGGCGGGACGCCAAGGCCCTCGATCAGCTCCGCCCGTTCCTGCGGCCGCTGCAGCGCCGCGGCCTCATCGACTTCTGGGACGACACGAGCCTCGAAGCCGGCGACGACTGGGCCGCCGGCGACGCCGACGCGCCCGCCGTCGCCGGCCTGCCCGCGGCCTTCCGCGAGGCCGGCCATCGGCCCGACGTGGCCTGGCTCGACACCCGCGGCGCGTCGGCTCCGCTCCTGGCGGAGGTGCCGCTCGTGGTGCGGCGGCGCCTGCGCGAGCAGCTCCGGGCCGACGACAATGAGCCGGTGCCCCACCTGCTGCGCCGCTGGGCACCCACCGTGGTGGGCTCGGGCAAGCGCGCCATCGTCTGGCTCGACTGGGGTACCTTCGGCGACGGCCACGGGGAGCCGCTGAAGAGCGTCGACCTCGAAGCCTGGCTCAGCTTTTCGAGCGAATTCCTGGGCCTCCACTGCCCCCACGACGTGCGCCTCGTCTCCTACCTGGCGATCGAGACGCCGGCGTCGAAGCACAAGCGCCTCGCCGAGGTTCTCCAACAGCACCGGCGCCAGCCGTGGTGCCGTCGCCCCGAGTTCCGGCTCAGCGTGCTGCCGCCGCTCGGCAAGGTCGCCGAGGAGGACCTCTTCGACTTCCTCGAGGACCCGCAGAGCTCGAGCTGCGACCCGGCCATCCACGCCGAGGTCGCGGAGCGTCTGATCGCCGAAACCGGCGGCGAGTTCGAGCCCACCGTGGCCCTGATGCGCGAGGCCGAGGAAGGCTCGTGGTACGATCTCCTCACCAGATTGCGCCGATCCCAAGGAGAGCTCGAAAAGGGGCGGCGGCGCGCCGTGGGCGCGCCGCTGCTGCTGACCGGCGAGCCCGGCACCGGCAAGACCCAGGTGGCGTTCTACCTGGCCTGGTTCTTCGACGTCCGGCATGTTCCCTCACCTCGGCCTCGACGCTCTGCTGGCCGCGTTGCGCGACGCCGGGCTGCGTCTGGGCGTGGGCGAGGTCGAACGGCTGCGGCGGGTCTTCGCGCTGCGGCCCGATTTCACGGGCGAGGAGGCAGGCCGGCGCCTGAAGTCGCTGCTGCGCGCCGTCGTCGTCAAGTCGCGAGAGGAGCGGGACGACTTCGAGCGGGTCGTCGACGCGTGGCTGGAGCGCGCTGATCTCGACGAGCTGGCAACACACAAGGATTGGAGGCCGGGGCCGCGAATCCGTCCGCATCGACGGCGCCGGCTCAGGTGGCTCGTCGCGGCGGCGCTGACCCTCGTCGTCGCGGTGGCCGCTAGCGTCTACTTCGTGGCGACGCGCCAGCCCGCGGCCGCGCCCGAGGTCGTCGAGCCTGTCCCCCCTCCCGAGGCGCCGCCGCCGCCCGAGGACCAGTTGCCGTCCGCCCCGGCGGAGCTCGACTTTTCCTGGCTCGAGACCCCGGAGCCGGCGTGGACTGGATGGCCGGCGCTCGGTCTCGGGATCCTCTCGCTGGTTACCGCCGGAGGACTGTGGGCCTCGCTGCGCCGGCGGCGCTGGCTGCCGCCGCCGGCGCCGCCACCGTCGCGGCCGGGTCCGCCGCGGGCCTTCCTCCCACCACCGGCTCCACCGCGCGGGCCTGAGCTCCTCGACGCCCGGCAGCAGGAGACCCTGGTATGGGGCATAGACAGCTTCGTGGCCGAGGAGCTGACCCGGCGCCTCGACCTCCCTGCCACGGTGCGCGCCACCGCCAAGGCGGCCGGGTTGCCGCGGCTCTGCTTCCGGCAGGCCCGCTATCACCGCGAGGTCTGGCTCTGGGTCGACGAGGCGGCCGACGATCCGATGATCGCGCGTCCGGTCCACGTCGACGCCCTGCTGCGCCAGCTCTCGCACTGGCCGCGGCTGGCCTTCGTCGACTTCTCCGGCGGCGCCACCGAGCTGCCGCGTCTGCTGGGGGGGCACGCCCTCGACGTGATCGCGCCCGACGAGCTGGCGGCCTTCCTCGGCACGAGTACCGCGCCGGCTCCGGGCGCGCCGCTGCGGGCCTCCGGCGACGACCGCGTATGGGCCGCCGCTTGCGCGCTCGTGCCGTCGTCGGTGGACGAGCGCTCCGCGTTCGCCCTGCGGCGTCGGCTGGGGCTCGAGACGTCGCCGTGGGCATTGCGGCTGCTGCGCGCCGAGGCGCGCGGCGCGCCCGGCGTCTCGAATGGCGGCCGTCCGACCGGGTGCGGCTCGTCAACTGGCTCGGCGAAGCGGAGGGGGGCGGCGTCACGCCCGAGCATACGCTCGCGCAGGCGCTTGATTTCTGGGAAGAACGGTGCGGCGCCGCGCTCGAAGCCCAGGAGCAGGCCTCTCCCGCCTGCCGCCGCCTCGTGATGGAGCGAGCCTTGTTGCGGCTCTGGCGTCAACCGAGGGAGGCGGCGCGGGAGCTCTACGAGCTCTTCGGGGGGGTCCTCGAAGAGGAGATCCGGCGTCATCTCGCCGGCATGGCCCCCCGAGGTTGGGACGACGGCGGCCGGATCCGTCTTCCCTGGGACTGGCACGAGCTCCAAGCCGACGCGCGGGTGATGCTGCGCGAGATGGGGCTCGGTGGCGGCATGCCGCCCGAGAGCTTGCAGCGTCCCGGGCGGCTGTGGCTCGGCGTCGGCTTGAGCGTCGGCCTGGCGGCTGGAGCGTTCGGCGTCGCCGCGTCGCGGCCGGCGCCGGAGTGCGAGCCCGTGGAACGGATCGATCCGGTCACTCAGATTCCATTTGTCCGCATGTGCTCAGGGACCTTCCTGATGGGATCACCAGAATCCGAGGTCGGGCGATTTGACGATGAGGGTCCGGTTCACGAGGTGACGCTGAGCGAGTTCTGGATCGGCCGTCACGAGGTGACGGACGAAGAATACGGCAAGCTGGATCCGGATCGCGGAGGATGGACGAAGCTGCCCGTAACAAACGTCGACTGGCACGAAGCCAGGGCATTCTGCGAGCGCTTCGGATATCAGTTGCCGACCGAGGCGCAGTGGGAGTACGCCGCACGGGCGGGAACGACGACTCGATGGTCGTTCGGTGACGACGAGGACGAACTCGAGCGTTTTGGATGGTTCGTCGGCAACTCGGACGGCGAAGCCCAGCCTGTGGAGAGGCTCTCCCCCAATCCCTGGGGGCTCTACGACATGCACGGAAACGTGTGGGAGTGGACCGCCGACTGGTTGGGAACATACCCGTTGGTGGCGATGCTGGACCCAACCGGCCCGCCTGAGGGCACGGGTCGCGTGCTGCGTGGTGGCTCCCGCGCCGACGCACCCGGGGGACTGCGCTCTGCGTGCCGGCTTGGGATCCATCCCGCGGGCCGGGGTAGGGGCAACGGCTTTCGCTGTGTGCACGTGGCTCGCCGCCAGCCTTGACTCTCGTTTCATGAGGTAAGCGGTGAGGCGCTCGAGCTGGGCGTCGATCTCGTCACCGAGCCCGGGGCAGCGCGCGCGCTGATGGCACGGTCGAGGGACCTCATCGCGGGATTAGTAGGTGTTGCACCCAATTCCAGATCCGTTTCGCTGGCCTCCGAGCGACAGCAGCATCTGCTCGTAGAGGCCGCCGAAATCCAGATCCGCGAGCTCGGGTGGCGGCGGTGCGAGATCGGCGGACTCGAGCGGACAGGGCTGGATGCCGCGAATTGTCTTCTCGGCGAGGGCAGTGCGCCACTCCCAGTCGACCCATTCCGACTTCGCGGCGTGGCGTGACCAAAAGAGCCAGAAGACATCGCGACGGCGGATCTCTTCGCGCAGCGACTCCTTCCACAGCTCCCCAGGACGAATCGACAGACAGTCGAGGAAGACGTCCATGCCGGTTGCGACCTGGACCGAGCGGATGCGCGCCATGACGTGGTCCCGGTCGGCGGAGGCGAAGGAGGCGTAGGCGGAGCGAGGAGCGTTGTCGGGCCGGACTTTCGGCCGCGTCGAGACGGCAAGGTGAACAGTGATCGCGGACTGAGTGGGTGGTAACGGCGCCACCGTCAACGACAGGGTTGGAGCCGAGCGCCAGCCGCCACCACTCCACGCCAAAGCACCGACGAGCGCAAGCAGCGCCACGAACGCCACCACGCCGACGATCGACGACCCTCGCGTTAACAGCGTCGCCGCGGCGGCCGCTCCCAGGACGAGCCCGAGCGTCGAGGCCGCCGCCGGCGTCAGGGCGTCCAGGCGGCGTAGCCAGGACGCGATGGGCGTCTTCATTCGACGATTCTATTCCCGGAGCAGTGCGGTGCACGTCGGCAGCCCTGGCTGTAACCCTTGGGGTTGCAATCCACCATGGTTCAAGCTAGTCTAAGCCATGATCAGGAGCTTCGCCCACAAAGGCGCTTCTACTGTTCAGGCGACAAATCCGGAATCCAGGCGAAGCACGCCGATGAGCATGCACGACCCCGCCCATCCGGGCAAGATCCTGAAGGAGCTGGTGATCGAGCCTATGGGGCTCTCGGTCTCCGAAGCGGCGTCTCATCTGGGAGTGAGCCGCAAGACGCTGTCCAAGGTGCTCAACGGCCGTGGCGCGATCACTCCTGAGATGGCGTTGCGCCTCGAGATGGCCTTTGGCAAGCCGAACGCGGCGCACTGGCTGCGACTGCAAAACGCCTACGATCTCTGGCAGATCCGGCATCGGTCTACCGGAATCCACGTGACGCCGGTAGCGGCACACGCCCTGTGATCATGCCGTTCCCCCTCGGCACCGCCGGCACTCCTCGAGCCTCTACTCTCGGAGCCTTGGCATGGCATGGGGGCATTCCAGGTCGGCGGTTCGTTGGCAAGTCGCCTGTTTTCAACACTTGACGGCCAGAGCGCCAAAGTGACGCGGCTGCAACGCGGTTTCGTTCATTGCTGCTTAAGAGGTACAGCCTCCGTTCATCTTAGGCACCAATTGCCAAAACAGCGTTGCAGACCCTGTAATGCTACTTCCTCAATTGGCAGAGGTGCGCTGCAGACCCTGCAGGGCACTTTCGGGAATTGGCAGAGGTGCGCTGCAGACCCTGCAATGCTACTTCCTCAATTGGCGGAAGTGCGTTGCAGACCTTGCAACGCAGTTCCGGCAATTGCCGGAAGTGGGCTGCAGAGGCTGCAATCGAGTCCCTGAATGGGCTCCCTGCGAAGCCGCCGATCGGCAGGCGCAGCCTGCCCTACCCGGAAGCCCGTCCATTCGGGGACGGATCTTCGCGCCGCAGCACTAGCCAGTAGGTGCCGCGCGTCACTCGGCGGCCTCCGCCGCCGCGGACGTCTCCGCCGCCGCGGACGCTTCGGGCCGCGCCAGCCCCATGGCCTGGCGCAGCTTGGCCTCGATCTCGTCGGCGAGGTCCGGGTTCTCGCGCAGGAAGCGCTTGGCGTTCTCGCGGCCCTGGCCGAGCCGCACGTCGCCGTAGGCGTACCAGGCGCCGCTCTTGACCACCTGCTTGTGCTCGAGCCCGAGGTCGATGAGCTCGCCGCTGCGCGAGATGCCCTCGGTGTAGTCGATGTCGAACTCGGCGATGCGGAAGGGCGCCGCCACCTTGTTCTTGACCACCTTGACCTTGGCCCGGCTGCCCACCACCTGGTCCCCGTCCTTGAGCGAGGCGATGCGGCGGATGTCGATGCGCACCGAGGAGTAGAACTTCAGCGCCCGGCCGCCGGTGGTGGTCTCCGGGTTGCCGAACATGACGCCGATCTTCTCCCGGATCTGGTTGATGAAGACCAGGCAGGTGCGCGACTTGGCGACGATGGCGGTGAGCTTGCGCAGGGCCTGCGACATCAGCCGCGCCTGCAAGCCCACGTGCGAGTCGCCCATCTCGCCCTCGAGCTCGGCGCGCGGCACGAGAGCCGCCACCGAGTCGATCACGATCACGTCGAGGGCGTTCGAGCGCACCAGCACCTCGCAGATCTCGAGCGCCTGCTCGCCGCTGTCGGGCTGCGAGACCAGGAGCGTGTCGAGGTCGACGCCGAGCTTGCCGGCGTACTCCGGGTCGAGGGCGTGCTCGGCGTCGATGAAGGCGGCGCTGCCGCCGCGCTGCTGCGCCTGCGCCGCCACCGACAGGGCCAGCGTGGTCTTGCCCGAGCTCTCCGGCCCGAAGACCTCCACCACCCGGCCGCGCGGGAAGCCGCCGACGCCGATCGCGAAGTCGACGGCCAGCGAGCCGGTGGGGATCGACGGCACGCCGTAGGATTCGCGCTGCCCGAGGCGCATGATGGCGCCTTTGCCGAACTGGCGCTCGATCTGCGTCATGGCGCCATCGAGCGCCTTGGTCTTGTCGGTGGACGGTTCTACTCGGGTCGCTTTGGCCATGGCGGTATCGGCTCCTTGGCTGGTTGGCTCCTTGGCCGGTCTGCCTCACGCTATACTCTCTTGTCTTGCGCGGGGCATGGCGGCAACAGGGCGGAAGACCGTTCAACCCGCATGCTAGTCGATCCCTCGGGGATCGTCAAGAAACGGACAGCAGTGAAAAAGGACATTCCGTGAAGCTCTCGGTCGTCATCCCGGTGTACAACGAGCGCGCCACGGTGGAGGAGCTGCTGCGGCGGGTGGCGTCGGCGCCCCTGCCGGACGGCCTCGAGACCGAGATCGTCGTGGTCGACGACGGCTCGAGCGACGGCACCCGCGAGCTGCTGCGCGAGCTCGAGGCCCGGGCCGAACCGCCCTTCTTGCTCGTCGAGCAGAGCGCCAACCGCGGCAAGGGCGCGGCGCTCGCCGCCGGCTTCCGGCACGCCACCGGAGACCTCCTGCTGATCCAGGACGCCGACCTCGAGTATTCCCCGCGCGACTACCCGACCCTGCTGCGGCCGATCCTCGACGGCGAGGCGGACGTGGTCTACGGCTCGCGGTTCCTCGGCGGACCCCACCGCGTGCTCTTTTTCTGGCACTACGTGGGCAACCGCTTCCTGACCACCCTCTCGAACATGCTCACCGACCTCAACCTCTCGGACATGGAGACCTGCTACAAGGTCTTCCGGGCCGAGGTCCTCGAGGGCATGAAGCTGCGCTCGCGGCGCTTCGGCATCGAGCCGGAGCTCACGGCGCGGGTGGCGCGCGCGCGGGTGCGGATCTACGAGGTGCCGATCTCCTACCACGGCCGCACCTACGCCGAGGGCAAGAAGATCGGCTGGCGCGACGGCGTCTCCGCGATCTGGGCCATCCTCCGGTATAATCTCGGTCCTTGAGGCCCCATCGTCCGTGAATCCGAAGGAGAGACGCCGTGATTCGAACCATCGCCTCGCGCAGCACCGCCCACGCCCTCGTCCTCGCCCCGCTCGCCCTCCTGTTCCTCGCGGCCGCCGCCTGCGGGCCCGCCAGCCCGCAGGAGGAGATCGCCCAGATCCGGGCCGACTACACGGTGGAGCTCAATTCCTGGAGAGCCCTCGAGCCCGAGCCCGCGATGGACGAGACGGCCGAGATGACCGACGAGACCGAGGACGCCGCCGGCGAAGCAGGCGAAGAGGCCGACGAATACGCCGAGCCCGAGATGGCGGCCGGCCCGCAGCCGGCGGACGTGCTCTTCGACCTGGTCGTCTACTTCAAAGGCCGCAAGGCGCTCGACGGCATCACCATCGACGTCACCCACGCCGACGCGGCGCAGGAAGAGAAAGCGGTCTACCACTACTACGTCGAGACCGCCGGCATCGTCAGCGGCGAGACCCGACAGGTCGACTTCGTGATCGAAGGGATCGAGCTCGAGGACGGCGACGCCTTCGCCATCGCCGTCGTGCCGGGCATTCCGGCCGACCGCGGCGCGTATCGCGAATTCTCCGGATCGGCCCCTTGACCTCCGAGCTTTCCCTGGCGGCCGATGATCGCGCGGCGCAGGCCGCGCGTAAGAGTGACTCGATGAGCTCGCTCGCCCCCTTCTCGAAACCCCACGCCGGCGACGACGCGGTCGCGCCCGCCGCCATCCGGCGCCTGGAGCGCTCGGTGGCGCGGGTGATCCGCGGCAAGGACGAGGTCATCCGCCTCGCCGTGGTGGCCCTGCTCGCCGAGGGCCACGTGCTGATCGAGGACGTGCCGGGGGTGGGCAAGACCACCCTGGCCCAGGCCCTCGCCAAGAGCCTCGGCCTGTCGTTCCAGCGCATCCAGTTCACCAGCGACCTGCTGCCCTCCGACATCATCGGCGTGTCGATCTTCAACCAGCAGCGCCAGGAATTCGAGTTCGTGCGCGGTCCGCTCTTCGCCAACGTCGTGCTCGCCGACGAGATCAACCGCGCGACGCCCAAGACCCAATCGGCCCTGCTCGAGGCGATGAGCGAAGGCCGGGTGTCGGTCGAACGCCACCGCCACGTGCTCCCCCAGCCGTTCCTGGTGCTGTCGACCCAGAACCCGGTGGAATACCTGGGGACGTTTCCACTGCCCGAATCCCAGCTCGACCGCTTCCTGATGGCGCTCAACATGGGCTACCCGCCGCGGGCGGAGGAGCGCGCCCTGCTCATCTCGGGCGGCGTCGCCCGCGAGCTCGAACGGCTCGAGCCGGTGCTCGACGGCGACGAGCTGATGGCGCTCCAGGCCCGGTCGCGGCAGGTCAAGGTCGCCGGCAAGCTGGTGGACTACATCCTCGACCTGGCCGACGCCACCCGCCGGAGCCCCGAGTTCGCCCTGCCCGTCTCGACCCGCGGCGCGGAGAACCTCCACCGCGCGGTCCAGGCCCTGGCTTACTGCGAGGGCCGTGAGTACGCGGTGCCCGACGACGTGCAGCGCCTCGCCCTGCCGGTGCTCGGCCACCGCGTGGCCCTGAAGCGCGGCGACGGCGGCTTCGACGCGACGCGCGACGCGATCCGCCGCGTGCTCGCCGCGACGCCGGTGCCCTTCTGACCCGTTCCGGAACCCTCACCCCCGGCCCCTCTCCCAGAGGGAGAGGGGAGTAAGATACCGGGACTCGAGCCCCCTCTCCTCCTGGGAGAGGGGGTTGGGGGTGAGGGTTCTTCGCCATGGCCTCCTCGAGATCACGTTCCGACGGACCCCTGCGACTCACCAAGGTGGGCCTGTGGTTCCTGGCCTTCGCGCTGGTGGTCGCCGCGGCCGCCGCCAACACCGGCAACAACGGCCTCTTCCTGGTGCTCTCAGCCATGGTCGGCACGCTCCTCGTCTCCGGCGTGCTGGCGGGCCGCAACGTCCGCGGCCTCGAGGTCGCGCTCGCCGCCCGCGGCGAGGTCTTCGCCAATCGCCCCGCGCGGCTCGACCTCGAGATCAGGAGCCGCGGCTGGCTGCCGCGGTGGTTGCTCCTGTCGACCGTCGACCCGGACGAGGTGGAGGCGCCCGGCGCTGACCCTGTGCCCGCGGCTTACCTCGTGCCCTATCTCGAGCCCGGCAGGACGGTCTGCGGGCAGCTCGAGCTGATGCCGCGCCGCCGCGGCCGGCGCCGCATCCGCCGCGTACACGTCTCGAGCCTCTTTCCGCTCGGCTTCTTCCGCAAGGGAAGGCGCTATTCGGCGGAGCTCGAGATCCTGGTCTATCCGGAAGTCCTGGCGCCCTCGCCGCAGGTGCCCGAGCAGCTCGGCCAGGCCGGCGAACGCGCGGTGCGCCGCGCCGGGTGGGGGCACGACCTGTTCGGCCTGCGCCGCTTCCGCCACGGCGACGATCCGCGCGGCATCCACTGGAAGCAGAGCGCGCGCACCGGCGACCTGGTGTACAAGCAGCGCGAGGCCGAGGAGAACCGGCGTCTGCTCATCGTTCTCGACAACGCCGCCGGCTTCGGCTCCCGCGAGGACCAGGCGTTCGAGCGCCTGGTCAGCGAGGCGGCCACCGCCGCCCTCGACTTCCTCGAGCAAGGCTACGAGGTGGGGCTGGCCACGCGCGAGGGCGCCCTGCCCTTCGCGGCCGGACCGCGCCAGCGGCGGGCCATCCTCGAGACCCTGGCCCTGATCGAGATCCGCGGCGCCGCGGCGGCGCCGCTCGCGGCGCCCGCCGGCTCGCCCTGTCTGCACCTCGCGGTGGACGCCGGAAGGGCCGCCGCATGACCGCGCGCGCCACGGCGGGCGTCGCCTACGCGCGCGAGAAACGCATGCTGCTCGCCTGGCTGGCCCTGCTCGCCCCGCTGCCGCTGCCGTTCAACCAGGTCCTCGAATGGCCGGCGCTGTTCGCCTACGCGCTCGTTCTCGTCTACTTCCTGCAACGGGTCGAGCGCGACCTGCCCACGCTGCTTCCCAACTGGGCGCTGAACGTGCTGGGTCTCGTCTACCTCCCCCTGCTCTACCTCGACCTGCGCGCTTCGTTCATGCGCTCGCGGCCGGTCGCCGCCCTGCTCCACCTCGTCATGTTCCTGATCCTGGTGAAGCTCTACTCGATGCGGCGCGAGAAGGACAAGTGGCATCTCATGATCGCCGCGTTCTTCCTCTTCATCGGCGGCATGGCGACCAGCACCCATCTCACCGTGGCCGTTTTCCTGGTGGCCTTCATGGTGCTGGGCCTGCTGATCCTGGCGCGCCTGGCCCACCTCCACGTCGCCGCCGGCCTGCGCCGCGCCGGGGAGGGCGAGTCGCCGGAGGTGGCGGCGCCGCGGGCGCCGAGCCCGCAGCCGGTGCCTTTCCGACTGCCGCTGGCGGCGGGCACCGCCCTGGTGCTGGCGGTCGCCATCCCCACCTTCGCGGTCATGCCGCGGCTGCGGGAGCCCTTCATCCTGGGCCCGGCGGGCCGCGGCGACCTGATCCGCACCACCGGCTTCAGCGACAGCGTGGACCTCTCGCTGACCACCGCGATCCGCACCAACCGCGACGTGGCGCTACGCCTCCGGTACTCCGGCGGCGCGGCGCCCGCGGGCAAGACCCTGCGCTTCAAGGGCGCTTCCTACGACCGCTACGAGAACCGCCGCTGGCACCGCCGGCTCCAGCACTCGACCACCCTGACGCCGCGGCTCGAGGGCTCGCGGCAGGTCTTCACGCTCGCCGCCGGGGAGGCGGTCGGCGAGGTCGAGGTCTTCCGCGAGCGCCTTTCCAGCACCAGCCTGCTCCTGCCGATGGAGACGTTGGCCCTCGACGTCGACCTGCCCGCCCTCCACCTCGACCTCGGCGGCGCCGCCTATCTGGCCGCCATGCCGGCCGGCACCCTGACCTACCGCGCCCGGCTGGCCGCCGGGCCGCGGATCCGCGCGCAGCTCGCCCGGCTCGACGGCGGCGAGGTGAGCCCGCTGACCGCCCTCGACCAGAGCGGCGTCACCGACCGCATGCGCGAGCTGGCGCGCCAGGTCATGGGCGAAGGCACGCCCGAGATGTCCGTCGAGGAGCAGGTCGACCGCCTCGAGCGCCACCTGATGACCCAATACGACTACACGCTCGATTTCCTGGGGCGGGAAGGCGAGACGCCGCTCGAGGACTTCCTCTTCGTCTACCGCAGCGGCCACTGCGAGTACTTCGCCTCGTCGATGGTGCTGCTGCTGCGGGCGGAGAACGTGCCGGCGCGCCTGGTCACCGGTTTCCTGGGCGCCGAGCACAACCCGCTCGAGGGCTACCACATCGTGCGCCAGGAGAACGCCCATGCCTGGGTGGAAGCCTACACGCCGGCGCGCGGCTGGCGCGTCTACGACCCCACGCCCCCGGAGGGACGGCCGTCGGTGCCGGAGCGTGGCTTGCTCAATTTCATGAGCCAGATCTACGACTACCTCACCTACCGTTGGGACCGCTACGTGCTCACCTACGGCGCCGAGGACCAGCGCACTTTCTTCGGGGACCTGCGCAAACGCCTCGCCGAGGCCTGGCGCGATCTGACCGGCTGGGCGCTCTCGGGAGAGAAGGAGCCGCGCGAATTCATCCCGGGCGTCGACGCCCCGGACGGCGTGATCCGCGAGGGCGATCTGTGGCTCAGCCGGGTGCCGCTGGCGCTCGCGGCGGTAGTCTTCCTGGCCGGCATCCTGGCCCTGCTCGTCTGGCGTCGGCGCCGGCCGCTCACCGGCGAGGCCGCCTACCGCGCCCTGCGGCGGCTTCTCGAGCGCGCCGGCCTCGAGATCACCGAGTCGCTGGCACCGCTCGAGCTCCAGGAGCTCGCCGTGGCGCGCTATCCGGGCGCCGCGGCGCCCACCCGCAGCCTGGTGACGCTCTACCTGCGCGAGAGCTTCGCCGAAGAGCCCCTCGCGGCCGCCGAGCGGGCCGGCCTCAGGGAGCACCTCCAGGCCATCGGCGAGACGATCGGGCGGCCCGGTCCGCCGGCGTCGCCGGGCATCGGCTAGAGGTCCTCGAACGGGCGCGGATGGCCCTCGTAGATGCGCCGGAGGATCCTCTTCTCACGCTCGACGATGGTCGCCAGGAAGTCCCTCGCGCCGCCGATCTCGCGGAAGGTCGAAAAGCCGTTCTCGAGCAGCTTCTGGAGCTCGCCGAGGCCGGCCAACCGGGCGGGGCCGCCGGCGATGCGCAGCGCGGCGTAGGCGCCGGGAAGGCGCACGACCTTGTCGAGCGTCATGCCGACCTCCCAGATGAGCTCGATCTGGCGCAGCCGCCGGGGCCGGTCGTCGCAGCGGCGGCAGGCCTCGAGGTAGCGCTCCTCGGTGAGCTCGGCGCCTCGCTGCTCGGCGAGCGCCCGCAGGAGCGCGGCGTCCACCTCTTCGGTGACCACGTTCATCTCGAGCGCCATGGCGATCGTGCCGATCGCGCTCGCCGGCAGGATCCGGGTCAGGATCGGCGCGATGCGCTCGAGGTCCTGGTCGCGGCGGGCGAAGTCCCTGGGGGCGTAGAGGTGATCGAGGAAGAACTCGACGGCGCCGCGCGAGCGGGGATGGCGCAGCAGGTCGGCATGGGTGCGGGCGAGGCGCGCCGATTGCCAGCGGGTCAGCCGGCGCCGGCGGCGGGCGAGCTCCGGGTCGCGGCGGCGCGCGTCGCGGAACTCCCGCATACGCATCAGGTAGTGTGCCACCAGATCCGCTTCTCGGATCGCCTCGCCCTCCTCGTTTTGACCGAGAGTCTACAAGCTCCCGGGGAGAACGCACGAGGGCTTACGAGATGACGATCGGCCTGCCGTCGAACCGCGTGAGCTCGAAGCTGCCGCCCTCGTTGAGCGCGGCGAGGTGGTCCCTCAGGATGGCGATGGCGATGGCTTCGCCGAGCTTCAGCGACTCGATGGCGTCGGTGCGCCAGTGGACGCCGGCGATGTTGCGGCCGGTGGCGACGTTGGAGGCCAGCTTGTTGAGCTCGCCGCCGACCGTCAGCGGCGGCCCGGAGTAGGGGGCGAGACCGGTCCCGGCGGGGTTCGGCACCACCAGATCGGGGATCTCGAACGTCTCGTCGAACAGCGCTTTCAAGATCGTGACGCAGGCGCCCGCGACGGTGGCGTGCCCGGCGCCGTAGGCGGGGTGGGTGGGCGAGCCCTCGGGGAAGACCATGGGCAGCAGGTAGGTCCCGAGCTTCTGATGGACGCGCCGCAGGGCCTCCGAGTCGAGCACGTCGCCGTGGATCGGGTAGGTGGCCAGGCGCCGCCTGTGTACGTGGACCCGCCCGCCGAAGGCCTCGGGCCGCAGCCGCCGGTGGACGAACCACTTCTGGAACCACACCGCCTTCAGGGCCCGCGCCACCTCGCAGGTCATCGTCTTGAAGAACGGTCCGCCCCAGGTGCCGAAGCCTTCCTGGGTGGCTGAGCCGAGGTAGGGGTTGCCGGGATTGAGCGGACAGCCGATGCCGCCGCGGGTGGGACGGCTGCCCGGCTCCGGCGGCGCGCCGAGGATGAGACAGGCGTTGAAATAGGCCTGGAAGAGCACGTCGACGTGTACCCACTCGGAGAGATCGCGGCCGTTGCGGACGAAGCGGCGCACGGGGTCGTAGCGGGCGCTTCCGGGAACGTCGCCGTTCTGCACCGCGAGCCATTCGCCGAAGTGGGTCATGTGGTCGGTGCCGGGCAGCAAAGTCCGCATCCGCCGTTCCACGTACTCGGCACCGTAAGGCGTGCCCTTGAGCATGAACTGGGACACGTAGGGCCCCTCGAGGGCGCCCGGCAGGTCGTCCCGGAACAGGGTCTGGGGCGTGACCTGGCCGCCGATCCTGGGGCCGCGGAAATCGCTCAGGGCCGACAGCTCCTGAGCCGCCCGGCGGGCAAGGGGGTTGGACGGGTACGAGGTGAAGCGCGTGTCCCGCAACAGCGCCATCCAGTACAGCTCCACCATCTCGCCCGCCTCCCAGGCGCTGGCGAAGGCGGGAGCGGGGGGCTGGGTGAACTGGTGCGGGTCCTTGCCCTCGGTGTCGAAGGCGAGGCCGGCCTGGGGGTTGGTCTGCTTGCGCGCGCCGCCCCGCGGGATGGCCTCGAAGTCGGCGGGGTGGCCCGAGGAGAGCGCGTCGAGCAGGGCCTGATAGGCGTCGGGGTCGACCTCGCCGAGCGCGTCGTGCGGCAGGCCCTTCGAGTAGCTGCCGATGCGGTTGGGGTAGAGGTCCTCGTCGCCGTTGGAGGACTGGACCGGCATGCCCTCGGCGAACATCGAATCCGCCTGGTTGATGCGGTTCCGGTAGGCGGCCTCCAGACGGTCCTGGCCGGTCAGCGGGCCGATCTCGTCGGCCGCGGCGCGGCTGCCTCCCGGCAGCATCGGCTCGAGGACGGCGCCGCCAGCGGCGGCGACGGCGGCGGCGCCGCCCAGGCCGCCGAGGAAGCCCCGGCGTGAGAGGACGCGGCCCTCCCGAGCGGGTTCGGCCTTCGCAAGAACGAGCTTCGCGTCGTGCTCCATGGGAATCTCCTTTCGACCTCCTCCCGGAGGCTCGAGGTCAGATCAAATCGATCCGGGTATTGTCGGTGTAAGCAGGTACCGAAGGCAAGAGGGCGGTGGGTCCAGGTTTCCCTTGCCGGCGGCCTCGCCCGCTTCCCAGGCGCTGGCGAAGGCGGGAGGGGCGGGCTGCGCGAACTGGTGCGGGTCGTTGCCCTCGGTGTCGAAGGCGAGGCCGGCCTGGGGGTTGGTCAGCTTGCGCGCGCCGCCCAGGGGGATGGCCTCGAAGTCGGCGGGGTGGCCCGAGTCGAGGGCGTCGAGCAAGGCCTGTTAGGCGTCGAGGTCCACCTCGCCGATCGCGTTGTGCGGCAGGCCCTTCGAGTAGCTGCCGATGCGGTTGGGATAGAGGGCCTCGTCGCCGTTGCAGGTCTGCGCCGGGATGCCCTCGGCGAACATCCGATCCGCCTGGTCGATGCGGTTGTCGTAGGCGGCGTTCAGGCGGTCCACGCCGGTCAGCGGGCCGATCTCTTCGGCGGCGGCGCGGCTGCCGCCCGGCAGCATCGGCTCGAGGACGGCGCCGCCCACTGCGGCGATGGCGGCGGCCCCGCCCAGGCCGCCGAGGAAGCCACGGCGGGACAAGGCACGAGCATCCTCGGAGGGCTCGGCCTCCGTACTACGGGTGAGGACGCGGTTCGGGCTGGTCTCCATGGAGATCTCCTTCCTTGGGTCAAGGTGGGGTGGCTCCCGGGAGCCGCGGCACGGGCAAGCCGTCCTGGGGGGCCGGCGCCACACCGCCGGCTCCCACCCTTCCCTACCGGAGCTTCCGGATGCCTCTGGTCACACTATGGACGCTCAGGCGTTTTCCATGCAGATATAGATAGAAGGCAATAGGCATCCTGCGCTGCTGGGACGAATGGGCCAGGACGTCCTGAGCGGGCGTCCCTTCCCATCTCCCCATCAGGCCTGAGAGCGGGGCGAGGCGGACTCCTCTCCTCGGCCGCCGCATCCGAGAAAGGCACGGATCTTCGTGACGAAGATCTCGTGTTGATCGAGGAAGGGCCAATGGCCGGCGTCCCGGACGTCGACCGGCTCGATTCCGGCGGCCGTCAGCAGGTCCCGTGAGTGGCTTCCGGTGCCGCGCGGCGATCCGTAGACGTAGGCCCTCGGCCGGTCGATCGCGGCCATTCGGGAAGCCAGGTCCTCTTTGCGGGAGGCCGCGACCAGGTCGACGCCGTTGCGATGGAAGGCCCGCGGATCGCAAAGACGAGCGCTGGCGTGGTAGCGCCGTAGCACCTCGCTCGTCGGTGTTTCGCTCTTCTGTGCGTCGCGGGAGAGATGGCCGAGGAACTCGTCGAAGCCGTCGGTCAGCCACGCGTCCTCCGACCACCGCGCCGCCTGGCTGCTGTAATTGCAGTCGTCAAGGGAGATGTTGCCCTCGACGTTGACGAAGGCACGCACCCGACGCGGCGAGTGCTCCGCCAGGAGCGTGCCGATCACGCCCCCCATCGAGTGGCCGACGACCACCACCGGCTCGTCGCAGGTCGCGTCCAGCAGCTCGCCGAGGCGGACGGCGTGTTCCGCGAGCGTCAACGGCTCGTCGGCCCAGGGCGATCGGCCGTAGCCCGGCAGATCCGCTGCCAGGTGATTCCAGCTCCTCAGGCCGGGATCGGCCATGAGCTGCTCGAAGCAGCGTCCGGACTCGCCCAGGCCGTGGATGTAGAAGAGAGTCCCCCGGGGCGCGTCCGCTCGCCGGCGGTACAGGAAGAGCTTCGGTCTCTCTGGCGACATGTCCGCTCACGCGCTTGTGGGGTCGGTCGTCCTCCGGCAAGTGTACCGGAACCTCCCTCGCCTCGGGAGGGTGACCACGGGTTCTCTCAATCGGAGGTTGCCTTTCTCCGCGATTCGCGGTATCCTCTGTCGTCAGGGAGCGTCTGTTCCCGGGGCTCGCTCGCTTTTGCCCCGTCAGGCCAGCCCCGGCCTGTACGCTCGCGCCCCTTTTGGGGATTGTCCGAACGAAGCGCCTGGCACCCAGACGGAATTGGCACTCAGACAGTGGCAAGTCGGGCCCGGCAGCACCGGGTCTTCCTGTGTGGCAGGCCCCCGTTTCGTGGACCTCCGGGCCGGCTCCGGTCAGAGCCGGCCGGGAAGCCGAGTGAGTGTAATCAGCGATACGCATTGAGCCGCGATACGCAGATCGGCCTACGCCGGACCCTTTGACCCAGGGTCCCACGAGAGGACGCCTGAGCCGGGAGCTGCGAGCTCTTACGACTCTCCGAGTGCATGGCAAAGACGAAGAAAACCGGACTCCCCCCCCGCCGACGGCACCGCCGGGGCCGCCCGCAGCCGCATCCGTCAACGGGCGCTCACTTGGCGGTCCCGCTCTACAAGCGGAGCCTGTCGCACTTCGACCCGATCGACCGCGACCGCGGCCGCGGCTTCTTCCAGGAGGGCCGTGTGCGCCTCGACGTCGACGGCGCGCGCGCCCGGGCACGGGTCGAGGACGCGAAGCAATCGTATGGCGTGGGCCTCGACTGGTCGCGGGTGGCGGCCAGGCGGGCGCTCCACGTGTTCTGCGAGTGCCGGCGCTTCGCCGACGGCAAGACGTGCGAGCACGTCTGGGCGGCGCTGCTGGCCTTGCACGAGACCGGATCGGCGAGCCGGCCGCCGGGCAAGGACCGCGTCGGCCTGCGCAAAGACCGCCCGTCGAGGTGGAGGGACCTCGGCGTGGTCGAGACGAGGGAGGTCCAGGCACCTCGCGCCGCGAGCCAGGACCGCGGCGGCATGAGGGCCCAGCAGCCGGGCCACGGGCGCCGGCCGCCGGAGCCGAAGGGCGATCATCGCTCCGCCGGAGCCCCCTGGCGCCGGCAGCTCGACGCGCTCCGCGACCGCATCGACACCTTCCCGGACAACGGCAGGGAGCCGGCCGGCGCGGATCGCCGCCTCTGCCTCCTGATCAACACGGCGGCGAGCGCCGGTGACTCCGGCCTGATCCTCGACGTCTTCGAGGCCCTTCCCACCGCTTCCGGCAACGGCGAGGAGCTCTCCGAGCTGCGGCGGGCCAGCGCCGATCCCGAGGACCTCGAGCGGCTTTTCCGGCCCGCGGAGCGGGCGGACGGGACGGGCGAGCCGATGGCCGTCGTCACCGCGCTTCCCGTCGAGCCGCCGATGCGCAAGGGCCGCCAGGGTCAACGCCGGCGAGTCCAGTCGACCGACCTGGCCCGAGTCCGGCGCCTGCGGCTCTCGCCCCACCTCTACGAGCCGATGCTGCGTCACCTCAGCGCGCGCGACGCCCTGGGCTGGTGGGACGGCCGCGCGCGCGACGACCTCCACCCGCTGTCGTGGGACGACGGCGATCCCTGGCGGCTGGTGCTGCGCCTCGAGGCCGCCAACGGCCCGGCGCGGCTGAGCGGCGCCCTCGAGCGGGAGGGCGAGAGCCTCCCCTTGAACGCCCTGCGGCTGATCCTGCCCTCCGGCGCGGCGGCCGCGAGCGAGGCGATGGCGAGCGAGGCGATGGCG
>DASWIG010000532.1:0-47349 GCA_036397835.1 Thermoanaerobaculia bacterium | reverse complement strand
GATCGGGACGGTTCGCGATCGGGCCTCCGATACCGCGGGCAAGAACGTCACGGCCCTCGCTCTCGAGGTGCCCATCGCTTGCCTGACCGACGGCGACAATCCGGCGATCGGCGCCTGGACTACGGCGAGCCTTCGCCGCGTCCGCGTGCTGAAGGACAGCCCGGATTTTGACGACGTGGCGGACCACGCCGGTGACTACGTGCAGGTCTCGCGCCTCGGGGCGCCGCTGGTCAACCACTTCATCATCGGCTTGCCCGACAAAGACCGCTGGAACGGCAGCCATCCGCGGGACGATGCGCAGTTCTACCGTTACGTGCGTTTCCCCACGCTGCCGGAGATCATCCAGGCCCGGACCGGCTTTCGCGCTCCGGACCTGTTCCCGCGCGCCGACCTCGAGCAGATCTTCCGCTTCGGCATCGACGGCTTGACGACCGGCGGCTCGCAGAACGAGATGGTCCGGCTCAACACCGCCATCCCGCCCACGCCGGCGGCGATGCAGTCGAGCCTGGGGCTCTTCGGCGGCGATCTGGCGGGCTTCTTCAACGGCCGGCGGCCCGGCGACGACGTGTTCGACGTCCTGATCCGGGGCATGATGGGCATCGGCCTGCAGCCCCCGACCTTTCCGCCGGAGGTGGCGCCGGACGGACTTCTGCCCTACAACGACGGCATCGACAACAGCGCCGCGTTCTTCCGGGAGGAGTTTCCCTTCCTGAACCCGCCGCTCTCGGGCTCGCCGAAATAGTCCGCCGTTGTCCTCCTTCCGGATTCGCGGTAGGCTTGGCCAAGCATTCCTTGACGGAGGCCGAAATCGTCGACGGTCCGGGCCGGTGCTGGAGACCGGCGACTACACCGTTGATGAATCCCCGGATCTCCAGGGGACGCTCCCCGCAGGGGTGGGAGCACGAATGCGTCGCTCCCACCTCCTGGGACGTCCTGGAAACCGCCCGATGGAGGGTGTCCGCGGCTCGAACGGGTTAGTTAGAGTCGTGGACATAACCGGTCATTCCGATTCCGGCCTCTTTCGCACAACCGCTGCCCGAACCGAAGGGAGGACTGAAGACATGCTCAGGACCTTTTCATTCCGCGTCAGCCTGATCGTTGCCGTGGCGACCCTGCTCGCGCTGGGCGCCTGGGCGCAGCCGCCGAAGCTGCGCTCCTCGTTGATCAACCTCCACCATCCGGAGGTCGACGCCAGCGCCCTCTACGCCTTCCGCAGCTACGAGCCCGGTCGTGAGGGCTACGTGACGTTCATCGCCAACTACAACCCGCTGCAGCCCCCCGGCGGCGCGCCGAGCTTCTACCCCCTCGACGAGCGCGCCCGCTACGACCTCCACGTCGACAACGACGGCGACGGCGTGGAGGACCTGACCTTCCGCTTCCGCTTCCGGAACCGATCGCCGTTCCTCGTGGTCCCGGTGCCGCTCATGAACCCGCAGCAGCTCGTGCCGATCGGCATCGCCAACGTCTTTCCGGCGGGCCCGGGCTCGCCGCCGCCGGGGGTGGGGGGCGCGCCGCCCGACGACCAGCGCCTCAACTGGGTGCGCACCTACAGCGTCAGGGTGCTGCGCGGCCCGGTCTCGCCCGTCGACTCCGAGGGCTTCCTCAAGAAGGCCGGCACCCAGGCGATCAACTTCGACATGCCCTTCGACTACATCGGCCCGCGCTCGTTCCCCGACTACGACGCCTACGCCGCCCAGTTCATCTACGAAGTCGACGTCCCGAACTGCCCGACGACCGGCCGCGTCTTCGTCGGCCAGCGCCAGGAGTCGTTCGCTTTCAACCGCGGCTTCTACTTCGACCTCGTGGGCATCCCGGACTTCCTGGGGCCGCGCGACGCCTTCGAGAACCCCCTGGGGCGGTACAACGTCACCAGCCTCGCTCTGGAGATCCCGATCGACTGCCTGACCGAGGGCGAGGGCGACGTGATCGGCGCCTGGACCACGGGCCGCCGCCAGCGCGCCGCCTTCTTCATCCCCGACCCGACCTTCGAGGAGCCGGAGGACGACCGTGGCGCTCTGGTGCAGGTCACGCGTCTCGGCATGCCGTTCGCCGCCAGCCCGCAGATCGGACTGCCCGACCAGAGCCGTTACAACACGGGGCATCCCTCCGAGGACCTCGCCGACTTCGGGACCTACTATCAGTTCCCGTCGATCCCGCAGGGCGTCGAGCTGGTGTCGATCCTCAACAACTCGTTCAATCCCGCGTTCCCGCTGATCTTCGCGCCGTCGAACCTGCCGCGCAACGACCTGGTGGCCGTCTACCTCCAGGGGCTGCCGGGCTTCAACCAGAACGGCTCGAGCGGCGACGTGCTGCGGCTCAACACGGCGATCCCGCCGACGGCGATGGCCGCCCAGGACAGCCTCGGCTTCCTCGCCTTCGACAACGCCGGCTTCCCCAACGGCCGGCGTCCGGGCGACGACGTGATCGACGTCGTCTCGCGGATCCTCGAGGGCGCGCTGTGCCATCCGCCGTTCGACCTCGGCCTCGGCCTCTGCGCCCCGGCCGACGCGCCGTCGGGCCTGTTGCCGGTGACCGACCAGGTGCTGGTGGAGGCGACGGACTTCGATGAGGCGTTCCCGTACCTCAACACGCCGCTGCCGGGCGCCGGCAACTGAGCGGGTCGCCTTCGCGCCGGCGGCGGGGGAATAGACCGCGGCCGGCGCGCGTTGTCCATCAAGGAGAGGTTGACAGCCCTGTCGCCTTGTGCGAGGATCCCTCTCCCGCTGCCGGAGGCGGGCACGGTCTTTCAAAAACAAGCTTGACGCGGGGTGGAGCAGTCCGGTAGCTCGTTGGGCTCATAACCCAAAGGTCACAGGTTCAAATCCTGTCCCCGCAACCAGTTCCAGAGAGAGCCAGGCTCGCGAGCCTGGCTCTTTCGCTATGGGAACCCTCACCCCCGGCCCCTCTCCCAGGGGGAGAGGGGAGAAAGACCTCGCTCCGGCTCCCTCTCCCCTTGGGAGAGGGTTGGGGTGAGGGTGCTCTCAATACCCGTAGCGCAGCCGGTACCAGATCCGTCCGCCCCATTCGTGGACGGCGAGCTGGACGATCATGAGCGGGCCGGCTCGCGGCACGAGCAGCTTCAGGCCGCGTCCGTCCTCGCCTCCGCCGAGGCCCAGGGGCGCGGGCATGGGCTCGAGGCCGGCGTGGCGGAAGGCCGCCATCGCCCGCGGCAGGTGCCAGTAGTGGCTCACCAGGTAGACGCGGCGGATCCCCTCGGCCTCGAGCAGGCGGGCCGTGAAGACGGCGTTGTGGTGGGTGTCGCGGCTTTCGCTCTCGAGCCAGCGGGCCTCGTGGTGGAAGCGCCGCGCCAGCACGTCGGCCATGACGGGAGCGGTGAAGCCGGTGACGAGCAGCGGCAGCTCGGTGCGCTCGGCGAGCCAGGTGCCGTAGTGGAGACGCTCGAGGGTCAGGGCGCTCACGGTGTCGCCGCCGAACTCGGGCGCGCCCTCGCGCAGCCCGCCGCCGAGGATCACCACGCATTCGATCTCCGGAGCCCCCGGCAACGGTCCGCCCGCGGCCAGGGGCGGATAGCGGTCGAGCGAGGCCAGCAGCCGGTCGCCGGCGAGCGGCGTCGCCAGCACGTAGAGCCCGGCGATGCTCGCCACCAGCAGCCCGACGCCCCAGCGGCGGCGCCGGGTGGCGAGCAGCGCGATTCCGGCGAGGCCGAGCCAGAACAGGCCGGTCGGCGGCAGCAGCAGCTTCTCGATGGCTTCGGTCCACTCCATCCGGCACCCGTTCAGAGTCGGTCTCAGAGGCCGTCGCGCTCGACGGCCGCGATCCCCACCCGCCCCAGCAGCCCCACCAGTTGGTTCATCTCCGCGAAGCGCACGTCGCGGGTGTGGCCGCGGGCGTAGCGGGCGTAGATTTGCTGGGCGATCACCGCCAGCTTGAAGAGGCCGTAGGCGAAGTAGAAGGTCATGTTCGTCACGTCGGCGCCGGTGCGCTCCGCGTAGCGCTCCACCAGCTCGCGCCGGGTGTAGCTGCCGGGCAGGTCGGTCGGCCCGAAGCCGGTGGCGCGCCGGCGCGGGTCGTCGGCCCGTTCGGTCCAGTAGGCCAGGGTGCTGCCGAGGTCCATGAGCGGATCGCCGACGGTGCACATCTCCCAGTCGAGCACCGCGACGATGCGGGTCGGGTCGTCGGGATCGAGCACCAGGTTGGCGTACTTGTAGTCGTTGTGGATGAGGGCGGCTCCCGATTCGGTCGGGATCCGGCCGTCCAGCCACGCGGTCAGGCGCTCGAGCTCGGGCCAGTCGTCGGTGCGGGCCTTTTCGTAGCGTCCGATCCAGCCCCGGACCTGCCGCTCCACGTAGCCCTCGGGCTTGCCCAGGTCGCCGAGGCCGGCGGCCCGGTAGTCGAGCAGGTGGAGGTCCGCCAGGTTGTCGATGAAGGCTTCCGAGAGGGCGCGGGCGAGGGCGGACGAGATCTCCAGACCCTCGGGAAGCTGCCGGCGCAGGATCAGGCCGCGACGCCGCTCCATGAGATAGAAGGGCGCGCCGAGCACCTCGTCGTCCTCGCAGAGGAGGAAGGGACGCGGCGCCGGCGGATAGACGCGGTGGAGCTTCGCCAGCACCCGGTATTCGCGGCCCATGTCGTGGGCGGTCCTGACCCGGTTGCCGAACGGCGGCCGGCGCAGCACGAGCTCGCGGCCGCCGAGGCGCAGCAGGTAGGTGAGGTTGGAGTAGCCGCTCGGGAACTGCTCGACGGCGAGCTCGCCGTCGGCTTCGGGGAGGTGCCGGCGCAGATACGCCGCGAGCTTGCCCGTATCCAGCTCCTCGCCCTCCCGAACGGGTCGGGGACGGTCGTCCAATCGGTCCATCGCCGGTCTCCTCGCCGGCCCCATCATAGACGCCGGAATGGCGGGATGGGTCAACCCCTGGGAGAGGGGTTGGGGGGTGAGGGTTCTTGAGAGCTCGCGGTCAACCGGAAGACCTCGGCAGAGCCTGCTGGAGCCGCGCGACCCGGCGACTCAAGCGGTGTCGCTGTTTCCGGAATCGCCGGGGCCTCCTAGTCCAAGTACCCCAACGCCCGCAGCCGACGCTTCAGTTCCTCGTCGTTCGTCACGTCCTCGGCGTCCTCCTCCGCGGGCATTCGCGGCGCCTCGGACGCGGCCACCCGCCGCGGCGGATGACGCGCGCGGTAATCCAGCTCGATCCAGGCCGGGTCGAAGCTGCCCTCGAAATCGTCGGGCAACGGCTGACCCGCCAGGTAGGTGAGCAGCGGCGCGACGTCGAGCGCCGAAAGACGGCCG
Source organism: Thermoanaerobaculia bacterium (assembly GCA_036397835.1). Lineage (GTDB taxonomy): Bacteria > Acidobacteriota > Thermoanaerobaculia > Multivoradales > J023 > DASWIG01. The sequence goes on along the minus strand of DASWIG010000532.1, from coordinate 42,101 downwards.
CGCTCGGGACGATGGCGGATCGCCCGGCCCGCGGCGAGGAAGATCCCTACCGGGTCGTGGTCGCCGGTGAAGACGTGCGGCGCGGCGAACGCGGCCAGCGGATGACGCTCGCCGCCGACCTCGACGAAGCCCGAGGGCCACAGCGCGTCCAGCACCTCGGGGTCGCCCGCGGCAAAGACGAAGGCGTACGCGGGCAGCCGGGGCGTCATCATGTCGACCATCCACGGCGGGTGGCCGTCCAGGGTCGCGGCGTCCGGACGGCGGACCACGGTGACCTCGAGCAGCGGGCGTCCGTCGTCCGCGCGGGTCGACGCCAGGAGCGTCTCGAGACGCGCCAGCGCGTCCTCGCTCTCGTCCTCGACCTCGATGCCCATGGCCAGGAAGCCGTTGATCACGTCGAAGCCGTCGCCCTCGCGGCCGACGCCGGCGCGCTCGAGGAACCAGCCGGGGTCCCAGGCCCAGCGCGGCGAGAGGTCCGGGCTGGCGCGGAAGCCGTGGTCCGACACCACGACCACGTGGTCGCCCGGGTCGAGCGCGGCGACGATCTCGCCCACGGCGCGATCGACGCCCGCGAGCACCCGCGGGATGACGTCGGCGAACCGCGGCTCGATCGGGACTGGCGGGTCGACCTCGGCGGGACGCGCGGTGTGGTAGAAGTTGTGGCTCGCCACGTCCACGGCGTAGAAGACCACGGCGCCGGCGTCGAGGTCGAAGGACTCGCGCAGGCGGTTCCAGTAGCGCGGCTTCTCTTCCAGCTCGCGCTCGAAGTTGGCCACCACGTCGTCGTGGGTGCCGACGTCCACCACCTCGTAGTAGTAAGGCGGCATGCCGAGGCGCGCGAAGAGGTCGGGCGGCTCTACGCGGTCGTCGCGCCGCATCCAGCCGGGCACCATGAAGCCCCCGGGCAGGTCGCGCGGCGGCCAACTGATCAGCCAGTCGTAGAGACCCACGCGCAGGCCGGCGGCGGCGAAGCGCTCCCAGACCGTGGGCACGCGGATGTCGCGGCGGCTGGCGAAGAACGAGGTGACGCCGTGGACCTCTGGGAGGCGTCCGGTGGCGATCGAGGTCCAGATCGCCGGCGAGATCAGCGGCTCCACGGACGTCAGCTCGGCGGTCATGCCGCGGTCGCGCAGCGCCGCAAGGTTCGGCAGCTCGCCCGCCGCGAGCATCGGGTCGATCAGGTTCCAGGAGCCGCCGTCGATGCCGATCAGCACCAGACGCGGCGGCTCGTCCGGCGGCGCGCAGGCGGCGAGGACGGCGGCGACCAGAACAAGCCATCGCGTCCGGACGCGCATGCCGTGCAGTATAGCCGCGCGTCCTCAAGTTCTACACCTGGCGCTCGTGACCGCTGTGGGCGCGAACAGTTCGAGGCAAGCTCGTGTTCCGAGGAAGCTCGGCTACATCGACCCACCGGATCAGAGTCGGGAAGAAGGCGTACGCCCCCTGGATGGGCCCGCCAAGCCCCAACTATGGTACACTCCGACGTTACTCGGGCGCCCCGCCTAGCCGTCGCCTCATTTGGGCAGCAGCAGCGGCTTCCCGACCGAGCTCAGACCACCAGTGAACAAGATGACGGCTAACCCTACGCCTCATCCGTCGGTGCAACGGACTCGTGCCACGTCGTGGGCGCAGCCCGGGGTCGTACGGGGCCCGATGCGCACTCGCGGTACGCCGTCTTTACCTGCAAGAGGAGAACGCCATGTCTCTCCAAAGTGAGCGAGATTCCATGAGATCCCAACTTGAGTCTCTGCTTCGTGAGTACGGAATCACTCCGCCCTCGCCGCTAGCCACTACCGGTCTGTCTGTTCAGGACCTCCGCAGACTGCGCGATGTAGCGGTCAGTATCATTCAGGGCAACATTGACAGGGATGAAGTGGCCAAGCTCGGAAAAGAAGCCGCCGAACAACTTACAGCGATGGTTAACCACCTTATGTCTCTGAGAGCAAGCGACCGGCTTCGCGAACTTCAGGAAGTCAATCCGTACTACTCGGCGTTTGGCTCAAAGATAGTGCGCGATAACGTCAAAGTGGGAGCTGACTAGTGGCCGCCGCAGACACTACGCCTCCAGAACCGACACCGCCCTGGTTTGAGCTGCTGTTGGAGTTACGCGAGAGGCGAATCGCAGCGATCAAGGAACTCCAGAATCTCCGTGATAGCGTTGTCTTTGTTCTCTGGAATCTCGATGAACTCAAACGAGAAGATTATTTCACCTTGGCGGATATGTTGGAAGATGAGAGCCCTTCCAAAAACGTTGACCTTATCGTCGTAAGTCCAGGGGGGAGCGGCGAAGCTGGGTTCAGAATAGGACACGCCTTCCAGCAGTGGACTGAGCGCAGGAGTTTGAGCCTGCGTGTCATCGTGCCGCTTTACGCGAAGAGTGCCGCAACGATCCTGGCGCTTGGCGCGCATCAGATAGTAATGGGTTTACACTCTGAAATTGGCCCAATCGATCCACAGATCCCCACATACGACCGCGCTCGAGAGCGGTGGAGGTATATCCCTGCCATGGCGGTCTTGGACGGCCTTAAGCTGGTCTCCGAGTTCATTGAGAAGATACCGGAAATGAGCAAGTTCTTCGAGGAGATTGTGAAAAACGAGAGACTCACTTTGGAGGACTTGGGGTTGTTGGAACGAATGAGAGAATCGGGCAAGCAATACGGTGAATCGTTACTATTGGGTGGGATGATCAAGAACAAGAAAACCGCGAGAGAAACGGTCGAGAGGCTCTCTGACTACTACAAGTACCACGGCCACCCAATCGACGCGTTTGAGGCGGAACAGGAACTGAAGCTGAATGTAGATCACTCGCACGGTGCGGAATGGAAGGTAATCCGAAGACTCCGTGACGAATTCCAAGAGTTCGTAGGGAAACCCGATATCATACCGGGAGCTTTGGTTACTACCGCCGTCGAGACGGCATCTCTTCGTCAATGGCGCTCCGTTCCGCTCCAGCAAGGGCAGCCAATACTACTACATCAAGTAAGCGACGAGAGAATGGCAATACGCGAATCCTGGATGTCAGCAGGACGGATGGGCGGATTTGCCGGAACCCAACGCCCGTAGCCGATCTCTCGTGGACGGGGCTCACCCCCGGCGCGAGAGAGGCAGCGTGCCCTCGTGCTTGGCGATGATGCCGAGCATGATCTCGTCGGCGCCGGCGCCGATCGACAGCAGGCGGCTGTCGCGCAGCGAGCGCGCCACCGGCGACTCCCACATGTAGCCCTGGCCGCCCCAATACTGCAGGCAGGAGTCGGACACCTCGCGCGCCAGGCGGCCGGCCTTGAGCTTGGCCATCGACGCCAGACGCGTCACGTCCTGGCCGTCGACGTAGAGGTCGGTGGCGCGGTAGACGAGGGCGCGCAGGGCCTCGACCTCGGTCGCCAGCTCGGCGAGGCGGAAGTGGACGACCTGGTTGTCGAGAATCGGACGGCCGAAGGTCCGGCGCTCGCGCGTGTAGTCGATCGTCTCGCGAATCGTCTCCTCCATGCCCACCAGGGAGTTGGCGGCGCCCCACAGCCGCTCCTCCTGGAACTGCTCCATCTGGTAGACGAAGCCCATGCCCTCCTCGCCGATGAGGTGACGGCGCGGCACGCGGACGTCGTCGAAGAAGATCTGGGCCGTGTCGCTCGACCACATGCCGAGCTTGTGGAGCTTGCGCGAACGCTCGACGCCCGGTGAGTCCAGCGGCACCACGATGAGCGATTTGTTGCGGTGCGGCGCGCCGTCCTCGCCGGTGTTGGCGAGGCAGCACATCCAGTCGGCCTGGCAGCCGTTGGTGATCCACATCTTCTCGCCGCGGATCACGTAGTCGTCGCCGTCGCGGCGGGCCGTGGTGCGGATGCCGGCGACGTCGGAGCCCGCGGCCGACTCGCTGACGCCGATCGAGCCCACCAGGTCGCCGGCGATCGACGGCGCCAGGAACTCGCGCTTGAGCTCGCCCGAGCCGTAGCGGGCCAGCGCCGGCGTACACATGTCGCTCTGCACCCCGATCGCCATCGGCACGCCGCCGCAGCCGATGTGGCCGTAGGTCTCGGCGGCGACCACGGCGTAGGAGTAGTCGAGGCCGCCGCCGCCGTGCTCGGGCGGCATGTGGATGCCGAGGAAGCCGGCGTCGCCGAGCTTCTTGAAGACCTCGCGGGCGGGGAAGATCCGGGCCTCTTCCCACTCCTCCACGTGGGGGTTGATCTCCTCGTCGATGAGCTGGCGCAACGCGTCGCGGAGCATGCGGTGTTCGTCGGTGAGCTTCATGGACTGATTCTCGCCACCGGCGGACGGGGACCGCAAGGGACGGCGGTCACGCCGCCCCCCGCCGCGCCGCCGGCAGGTACGCCTGCTCCACGTAGTCGCGCACCATGCGGTTGGCTGAGAACGGCGCCGTCAGCGTCGCGATCGCCTCCTTCATCATGGCGATCCAGCGCCGCGGCAGGTCGTCCTCGCCGCGCTCGTAGTACGCCGGCAGGATCTCGTTCTCGAGCGTGGCGTAGAGCGATTGGGCGTCTTCCCAGTCCTGGCGCCCCTCGTCGGTCTCCACGTGGGCGTTGCCGATCACCCAGCCGTTCTTGCCGTTGTAGCCCTCGGGCCACCAGCCGTCGAGGATGCTGAAGTTGAGAGCGCCGTTGAGGGCCGCCTTCTGGCCGCTGGTGCCGCTCGCCTCGAGGGGCTTTCGCGGCGTGTTGAGCCAGACGTCCACCCCCTGCACCAGCATGCGGCCCATCCGCATGTCGTAGTTCTCGAGGAAGAACACGCGTCCCAGGCAGCTCTCGCTGCGGCTGAGCTCGAAGATGTGGCGGATCAGTTGCTGGCCCGGCCGGTCCGCGGGATGGGCCTTGCCGGCGATGACGAACTGCAAGGGCCGTTCGTCGCTCTCCACCAGCCGGCACAGGCGCTGCAGGTCGGAGAAGACCAGCGCTGCCCGCTTGTAGGTGGCGAAACGGCGGGCGAAGCCCACCGCCAGGGCCTCGGGATCGAAGAAGCCGGCCACGGCGCGCAGCTCGTCGGGGGAGCTGCCGTGGCGCGCCATCTGCTCGCGCAGGCGCGATCGCATGAAGCGTCCGAGGCGCTTCTTCTGGGTGAGGTGGGCGGCCCACACCTCGCGGTCCGGGATCTCGCGCGCCCGCTCCCAGCCGTCAACGGCGAGCAGCCGCTCCGGCCACTGGTCCCCCAGGTGCTTGTAGAAGAGGTCGCGCATCTCGAAGCCGATCCAGGTCAGCGTGTGGACGCCGTTGGTCACCGGGTGGATCGGCTGCCCGTCGTCGCCCGCGAAGAGGTGGCGCCACATGCGGCTGGTGACCTGTGCGTTGAGCCGGCTGACGCCGTTGATCCAGCTCGCGGTCCTGATGCCCAGGGCCGTCAGGTTGAAGGCCGCCTCGCCGTCGTACGCCTGGCCGAGGCGGTGCAGCTCGTCGGCGGTGAGGCCGACTTCGTCGCACCAGCCGCGCAGGTACTTCTCCACCAGCGGGCGGTCGAACTGCTCGTTGCCCGCCGGCACCGGCGTGTGGGTGGTGAAGACGGTGTCGCGGCGGATCCGCTCGCGCGCCGCCGCCGCGTCGAGCTTTTCGCCCGCCACCAGCTCGCGCAGCCTCTCGAGCTGGAGCAGCGCGCTGTGCCCCTCGTTCAGGTGCCACACGCGCGGCTCGATGCCCAGGGTGCGCAGGGCGCGCACGCCGCCGATGCCGAGCACCAGCTCCTGGAGCAGACGCATTTCGCGCCCGCGCACGTAGAGCAGGTTGGTCATCGGCCGGTCGGCCGGGTCGTTCTCCGGCAAGTCGGTGTCGAGCATCACCAGCGGCACGCGGCCCACCTGGGCGAGCCACAGCTTCACCTTGAGGTCGCGGCCCGGCAGCGGCACCGTCACCGTGACCTCGCGGCCGGTCAGCGTCGAGACCGGGCGCAGGGGGAGACGGGTGAAGTCGCTCTCGGGGTAGATGTGCTGCTGCACGCCTTCGGCGTCGATCGCCTGCTGGAAGTAGCCGCGGCGGTAGAGGAGCCCCACCGCCACCAGCGGCACGCCGAGGTCGCTGGCGCTCTTGCAGTGGTCGCCGGAGAGCACGCCGAGGCCGCCGGAGTAAAGGGTGAGCGACTGGTGCAGGCCGAACTCCATCGAGAAGTAGGCCACCGGGGCGCAGGGCTCCTCGCCGTGCTGGCGGGCGAACCAGGTGTCGCCGGCGTGCAGGTAGTCGTCGAGCTCCTGGCTGACGCGGTGGTAGCGGGCGAGGAAGTCCTCGTCGGCCAGCAGCGCGAGCCAGCGCCGCGGATCGACGTTGATCAGCAGCTCCACCGGGTTGCGGTAGAGCGACCACTTCTCCCTGTCGATGGCGGCGAAGACCTCGTGGGCCCGCGGCGACCACGTCCACCACAGGTTGTAGGCCAGCTCGTAGAGCTTCTCGAACTCCCGCGGGAGCTCGATGTCGGTCACGTGAAGGGTGGGGATGCGCAGCTTGCTGGATGCGTCCATATGGTCCTCGAGATGAGCCCGGCGCCCGGGCAGGCCGGCCAAGGGAAATCAAACCCGCGATTTCTACCACAGTCGTCCGCTCGCTCGGCAGCGGCTCCTCCGGCTCCGGTACGCCGGGCCAGGGTTCCTCAATCATGACTCTTCTACGCTGCCTTTCCCAGCAGCTCCTCGAGCCGCTGCAGCGACGCCTCCTCCACCTCGGCGTGGAGCGAGGCGCTGTGCGAGTCCATGGTCACGATCACCGGGAACTTGTCGACGTAGACGACCCACAGTGCCTCGGGGACGCCGAATTCCTCGAGCATGAAGACGCGCTCGACCCGCTGGACGGCCGCGGCGAGCACCTGGGCCGCGCCGCCCACCGCGTGCAGGTAGACGGCACCCGAGTGGCGCAGGCCGGCGAGGGTCTTCTCGCCCATGCCACCCTTGCCGATCACCCCGCGCAGGCCGTAACGCGCGATCACGTCGGCCTGGTAGGGCTCCTCGCGGATCGACGTGGTGGGACCCGCCGCGACGAATTCCCACGAGCCGTCGTCGCGGCGGCTCACCACCGGGCCGCAGTGGTAGATCACGGTGCCTTCGAGGTAGGGCGCCACCTCTTCGCGGTGGGCCTCGAGCAGCCACCCGTGGGCCGCGTCGCGGCCGGTGATCAGGCGACCGCTGAGCTCGAGGACGGTCCCTACCCGGAGCTTGCGGACGGTCTTTTCCTTGGCCGGGAGCTTCAGTTCAGCCATGTGAGCTCGCCTCCTTCCTCGATGCGGGCGCGGGCGCGGCGGTTGGCCCAGCACATGTAGGTCACGCTCACGAAGTAGCACGCCGGCAGCCGGTCGAGCACTCCGATCTTGACGCCGAGGACGGTGGTGCGCCGCACCGCCTCTTCGAGGGCGTCGCGCAGCATCCGCGTGCTGGTGCCCACGGGATGGTGGATCCAGGCCACCGGGGTGCCGGTGTCCTGGCAGATCGGCGCGTCCTTGGCGTGCGCCATCGCCGCGTTGGCGATGATGGTGTCGAGGGCCGCGCGCGCCAGGGCGCCGTCCTCCTCGGCCGCGCGGCCGCGGCGCAGAGCCTCGACCACATCGCGCGGCAGACGGGTGGAGGCGCGGCGCAGCACCTCCGCGAATCGGTCGGCATAGACGTCCGTGAGCATCGCCACCTCCCTTGTTCCGGGTCCCCCTCCGGCGATGGTGACAGCCGGCGCGGCGGGCGGGAATACCTGCCGGGGTGGGCGGTGCGCCCACTCTTCGAGGCTGGGAACGAATTCACGGCCCGAGGTCGGCCGGCCAGGGACCCTTCGCTACATCTTGCGGTTGACATCCTTCATAGACCCTACTTATAGTAGACCTCTCGAAACTACTTGAAGGGCGCTCGGGGGCGCTGCTGGAGGTAGGTCTGTGCAAATCGAGGGCTCGGTGGCGGCCAGGGAGGTCGTCACGCCACGGTACCCGGAGCCGGCGGCTTCTTGCCAGGGCCGCAAGACCCTGGTGGACGTCGCCTCCTCGGTCAACGAGTACCTCGACCGCGTCGACTGGCGCGTGAACGCCAACGCCAACCAGGGCTACTCCCTGGGCGGGCTCATCCTCAACGTCTCCGGCAAGGTGATCGCCAACTACTGGCTCTCCCACGTCTATCCGCCGGCGGTGGGCGAGGCGCACCGCGAGGGCGACGTCCACGTCCACGACCTCGACATGCTCGCCGGCTACTGCGCCGGCTGGTCGCTGCGCACCCTGCTCCAGGAGGGGTTCAACGGCGTGCCGCGCAAGGTGGAAGCCGGGCCGCCGAAGCACCTGTCGAGCGCCGTGGGCCAGATGGTCAACTTCCTCGGCACCCTGCAGAACGAATGGGCGGGCGCCCAGGCCTTCAGCTCTTTCGACACCTATCTCGCGCCCTTCGTGCGCAAGGACGCGCTGCCCTACGACCAGGTCAAGCAGTGCGTCCAGGAATTCGTCTACAACCTGAACGTGCCCTCGCGCTGGGGCACCCAGACCCCCTTCACCAACCTCACGCTGGACTGGGACTGTCCCGAGGACCTGCGCGATCAGTACCCCGTCGTCGGCGGCGAGGAGATGCCCTTCACCTATGGGGATCTCGGCCCCGAGATGGACGTGATCAACCGCGCCTACATCGAGGTCATGGCGGCGGGGGACGCCAAGGGTCGCACCTTCACCTTTCCGATCCCCACCTACAACGTGACGCCGGGCTTCGCCTGGGACTCCCCGAACGCCGACCTGCTCTTCGCCATGACCGCCAAGTACGGGCTGCCGTACTTCCAGAACTTCGTCAACTCCGATCTCGAGCCCCACATGGTGCGCTCCATGTGCTGCCGCCTGCAGCTCGACCTGCGCGAGCTGCTGCGGCGGGGCAACGGGCTCTTCGGCTCGGCGGAGCAGACCGGCTCGGTGGGCGTGGTGACGATCAACTGCGCCCGCCTCGGCTATCTCCACCGGGGCGAGGAGGCCGCGCTCTACGGCCGCCTCGACGCGCTCCTGGAGCTCGCCCGCGACAGCCTGGAGATCAAGCGCGAGGTCATTCAGCACCACATCGACGCCGGCCTCGTCCCCTACACCAAGCGCTACCTCGGCACGTTGCGCAACCATTTCTCGACGATCGGCACCAACGGCGTCAACGAGATGATCCGCAACTTCACCGGCGACGGCGAGGACGTCACCACCGCGGCGGGGCACGCCTTCGCCCTGCGTTTCCTCGACCACATCCGCGCGCGCATCGTCGGCTTCCAGGAGGAGACCGGACACCTCTACAACCTGGAGGCGACGCCCGCCGAGGGGGCGACGCACCGCTTCGCCCGCGAGGACCGCAAGCGTTTCCCCGGCATCCTCCACGCCGGCACGCCGGAGCGGCCGTACTACACCAACTCGTCGCAACTGCCGGTCGGTTTTACCGACGACCCTTTCGAGGCCCTGGAGCGCCAGGAGGAGCTGCAGCGCAAATACACCGGCGGCACGGTGCTCCACCTCTACATGAGCGAACGCATCTCCAGCGTCGGCGCCTGCAAGAGCCTGGTGCGCCGGGCGCTCGAAAGATTCCGTCTGCCTTACATCACCGTCACGCCCACGTTCTCCGTGTGTCCGGTGCACGGTTACCTGGCCGGAGAGCACCCATTCTGTCCGCGCTGCGACGAGGAGATCCTCGCCCGCAAGCGCCAGGAGACGACCGCCCATGTCTGATCGATTCCGACACGACCCGATCGAGCTCGAAGCCGCCGAACGCCAGCCCTGCGAGGTCTGGACCCGGGTGATGGGTTATCACCGTCCGGTCTCCGAGTTCAATGCCGGCAAAAAGGCCGAGCACGCCGAACGCCTGCACTTCCGCGAAGCCCGCGCCGGGATCTCCGACTAGCCGCCCGTGATCTCTCTGCGCATCGGGGGCGTCACGCCTTTCACCACCGTCGACTATCCCGGACGGCTGGCGGCGGTCGTCTTCTGCCAGGGCTGCGGCTGGCGCTGCGGCTACTGCCACAACCCCCACCTGCTGCCGCGCCGCGGGGCGGTCGAGGTGCCGTGGACGGACGTCGAGCGTCTGCTCGAGCGCCGCCGCGGGCTCCTCGACGCCGTGGTCTTCAGCGGCGGCGAGCCGACCCTGCAGCGCGCGCTGCCGGAGGCCGTGCAACGCGCCCGCTCGATGGGCTTTCGGGTGGGACTGCACACCGCCGGTCCCGACCCTGAGCGACTCGCCCGGGTCCTGCCCTGGCTCGACTGGGTGGCCCTCGACGTCAAGGCGCCCTTCGACGACTACGCGCGGATCACCGGCGTGGCCGGCAGCGGCCGGCGGGCGCGGGAAAGCGTGTCGCGGGTCGTCCGGTGGGGCGGCGACTACGAGTGCCGCACCACGGTCCATGCCCGGCAGTGGACCGAGGACGCCTTGCTCGGGCTGGCGGGCGAGCTGGCCGAGCTCGGCGTCGCCCGCTACGCCGTCCAGCGCTTCCGGGCCGTGGGCTGCGCGGACGACGAGCTGCGCCAGGCGGCGGACGAAGCCTTTCCCGGCGCCGGCGTCCGCGAGCGGATTGCGGGCCTCTTCGCGAGCTTCGCTCTGCGTTGAGCGTCGGCGGCCGCTCGGCGGGCGCGGCGGCGCTGGAGCTTGCCGGCAAGATCCTCGTGCGAACGGACCTGAGAATCGCCCCCTCCCCCTTTCCTGAGGGGGAGATTGACCCCCCGCTGAGCATCGGACGGGTTCGTCCTTGACAAGCACAAGCCGTACGGTCCTCAAGGAGGGTTCGTCCTTGACGTGTACAGGCCCTGCGGTCGTCAAGGACTGATCCGTACCTGACGTGTACAGGCCATGCGGTCGTCAAGGACTGATCCGTACCTGACGTGTACAGGCCATGCGATCGTCAGGGACTGATCCGTCCCTGACGTGTACAGGCCATGCGATCGTCAGGGACTGATCCGTCCCTGACGTGTACAGGCCATGCGATCGTCAGGGACTAATCCGTCCCTGACGTGTACAGGCCATGCGATCGTCAGGGACTAATCCGTCCCTGACGTGTACAGGCCCTGCGCTGGTCAAGGACGAAGTGGGCGGGTCCTGAGGCGGCGGGACAATCTGCGGCTGGCGGAACGGCCGGCTTCCAGCCCGCGAACTTCCTCGATGTGCCGATTTCGGTAAGTGTGGGAGCTGGTCCGACTGCCGCACCCCAACTGGCAGTACAAGGCGGATCGGTTCGGCGAGAAGTCGTAGAAGGCGGCGTGGCACGGCTCGCGGGAGCAGACCTTCATGCGTTCCCAGGAGCCGTCGAGCTGCGCCGCCGCGACGATCCCGAAGAGGCGCCCGAACGCGCCGTCGAGATCGTCGGCCGCCGCCTCGAAGCGAGTCCGGCCGACGAGGTCGAAGCGTACCCGGATCGACGTCGCCTTCGCCACGTTGTCGAGGCGGACGGCGAAGGCCTCGTGCACCGCGCTGCCGTAGTTGGCGATGACGAGCGCCCGCAGGGCCTTGCGCACCTCGACGGCGCGCTCGAGACCGGAGACGTCGACCCTGGCGTCGTCCGGCAGGAGCGACCAGTGCGCCAACCAGCGCGCGAGCGCCGCGGTGCCGTCGAGGTCCGGCCGCTGGGCGAAGTCGGCGTTGACGAAGGACTGGACGATCCGCAGCTCGCCGGGGGCCGGCGGCAGCTTCGACGTCCAGAGCGGGTCGGGATCGGCGCTTTTCCTCTTGGGCATGCGCTTACCCTACCCCACCCCGGGGACGCGCCGGCGGTCCCAGTAGCCTCAGGGGGGCTTGAACCCCTGTGTAACCGGGTGGGGCTGCCGGCCACCTGTCAGGGTATTCCGCTCGCCGCGGGATCGTCTCACACTGGGTCAGCCGAGGAGATGACCGATGATCGAAATCCGCATACACGGCCGAGGAGGACAGGGCGGCGTGACCCTGGCGAAGATCATCGCCACCGCCCGCTTCCTCGCGGGCGACTCGGTGCAGGCCTTCGGCCTCTACGCCGCCGAGCGCTCCGGCGCGCCGCTCCAGGCCTTCTGCCGCTTCGACCGCGAGCCGATCGAAAACCGCAACCTCATCTACGAGCCCGACCACGTGATCGTGCTCGATCCCACCCTGGTCGGCCCGGCGATCAGCGGCGGCCTCAAGGCCGGCGGCTGGATCCTGATCAACACGCCCGAGCCGCCCGCGGCCTTCGCCGCCGCCTTCCCGGCCAACCGGCTGGCCACCGTCGACGCCACCGCCGTCGCCCGCGACCACGAGCTCGGCACCCGCAGCGTGCCGATCGTCAACACGGCTCTGGCCGGCGCGGCGGGCCGCCTGCTGGAGCTCGACCTCGAGTCGATCCACAAGGCCCTGGAGCACCTCGGCTTCGTGGGACCCAACCTCACCGCCGCCACCCAGGCCTACCAGGCTTTGCGGGAGGCCGCCGCTGCCCGCAAGCCCGGCGCCGTCGCCCGTCCTCCCGCGGTCTCCACGGCCCGCTCCCCCGGCCTGATCAGCGGCGCCGCCGATCCGCCCGCCGTCCGCACCGGCCAGTGGGCCACCGAGCAGCCGCACCGCCAGCAACTCATCCCGCCCTGCAACCACGTGTGCCCGGCGGGCAACGACGTCCAGGGCTTCCTCCATGCCCTGGCCCGCGACGAGGTCGACGAGGCCCTCGAAATCCTGCTGCGCACGACTCCCTTCCCGGCGGTCTGCGGCCGGGTGTGCCCGGCGCCGTGCACGGAGAGCTGCAATCGCATCGGGCTCGACGGCGCCGTCAACGTGCGCCAGCTCGAACGCTACGCCGGCGACCACGGCGAGGTGACGGTCGAGCCCGCGCCCTGGCGCGACTCCGACGTGGCGGTGGTGGGCTCCGGGCCCGCCGGGCTGGCCGCCGCCTGGCAGCTTCGCCGCCTCGGTTACGGGGTGAGGGTGTACGAGAGTGGCGAGGAGCTCGGCGGCCTGCTGCGCACCGGCATCCCCGCCTACCGCCTGCCCCCGGAGGTGCTCGACCGCGAGATCGGCCGGATCCTGGCGCTCGGCGTCGAGGTCGAGACCGGCAGGCCCGTCGACCGCCCGGTGCTCTTCTACCTCGCGCGCTCCTACGACGCCGTGCTGGTGGCCACCGGCTTGCAGGAGCTGCGCTCGCTGCGGCTCGGCACCGCCGGCGCCGCAGCCGTGGTCCAGGGCATCGACTTCCTCGACCGCGCGCGCGGCGGCGAGGTCCGCGTCGACGGCGAGGACGTGGTGGTCGTGGGCGGCGGCAACACGGCGATGGACGCCGCGCGCTCGGCCCTGCGCCTGGGCGCGGCGAGCGTCCGCGTGGTCTACCGCCGCACCCTGAAGGAAATGCCGGCGATCCGCGAGGAGATCGACCAGGCCATCGAGGAAGGGGTCGAGATGGACGTCCTCACCCTGCCCGTGGCCCTGCGGTGCAAAGAGCCGTCCATCTCCACAGGCCCCGAAGCGAAGCGAGGAGTCCGCTTCCCCCCTTTGAAAAAGGGGGGCCAGGGGGGATTTCCGCGGCGAAGCCGCGGATCCGCAGGCACAGCCTGCCGCCTCGTCTGCCGCCGCATGGAGCTCGGCGAGCCCGACGCCTCGGGACGCCGGCGGCCGGTCGAGGTCCCGGGATCCGACTTCGAGCTCGATTGCCAGCGGGTGATCCTGGCGCTCGGCCAGTCGCCCGACCTGGCGGTCTTCCCCGAAGGCACCGAGGTGCGCGAGGGCCACGAGCTGCTCGGGCTGCTCGAGACGCCGGTCTTCGCCGTCGGCGACCTGGCCACCGGCGACGGCACCGTGGCGGCGGCGATCGGCAGCGGCCGGCGGGCGGCGCTCCACATCCACGAGGTGCTCGGCGGCGAGCCGGCGGAGACCAGCGAGCACGCCGCCGCGCGCTCGCCCGTCGACGTCCGGCGCGACGAGGTGATCCGCGCCGACGCCATGAAGCTGCACCTCTTCGAGCGCCGGCGCCCCGCCGGCGGCGCCACCCTGGCGCCGCGCAAGCGCCGCTCCACCTTCGACGAGATCCACCAGGGCCTCGCCGACCCGCGCGAGGCCAGGCGGTGCCTCTCCTGCGGCGTGTGCGACGAGTGCGACCTCTGCGTGACCTATTGCCCGGAAGGGGTCCTGAAGCGCGTGGGCCACGACTTCGTCTTCGATTATTCCTTCTGCAAAGGCTGCGGCGTGTGCGCCGCGGAATGTCCACGCAACGTGATCTTCATGAGTCATCTCTGAGGAGGCCAGCGATGAGCCGCGAGCTCGTGACAGGAAACCACGCCGCCGGCTACGCCCTGAGCGTCGCCGGCGAGGCCAACCGCAGCGCCCGCGGCGCGGCCTGCGGCATCTACCCGATCACGCCGCAGACCGAGATCGTGGAATACGTGGCCGGCTTTCCCTTCACCAAGGGCCGGGTGGTGCCGGTGGAGAGCGAGCACAGCGCCATGGGGGTGGCCATCGGCGCCGCCCTTGCCGGCGCCCGGGCGTTCACCGCCAGCTCGTCCAACGGCCTCGCCTACATGGTGGAAAACGTGATGGTAGCGGGTTATTACCGGCTGCCGATCGTGATGGTGGCGGTCAACCGCACCCTCGGCCCGCCGTGGAACATCTGGGCCGACCAGGGCGACACGCTGATGCTGCGCGACTTCCCCTGGGTCCAGCTCTACTGCGAGACCAACCAGGAGGTGCTGGACACGACGCTGCTGGCGTTCCGCCTGGCCGAGGACCGCCGCATCCTGCTGCCCGTCCTGGTGTGCATGGACGCCTTCATCCTCTCGCACACCCAGATGGAGACCGAGCTGCCCGAGCAGAAGCTGGTCGACCGCTACCTGCCGCCGCTCGACCTGCCCCACCGCCTGCGCCACGAGCGTCCGGTGACCGTGGGAGGGCTCGCGTGGCCGCAGGCGGCGACGTCGCAGCGGCTCGACCTCGACGAGGCCATGGCCCGGGTGGGCAAGGTGCTCGGGGAGTGCCGCGACGCCTTCGTCAGGGTCTTCGGCCGTCCGCTCGCCGGCGCCATCGAGGATTTCGAGACCGCCGACGCCGAGCTCGTCCTGATCGCCTCGGGCACCATCGCCACCACCGCGCGCGAGGTGGTGCGCCGCCGCCGCGCCATGGGCGAGAAGATCGGCCTGATCAAGGTCAGGATGTACCGTCCCTTCCCCGAGGCCGAGCTGCGCGCGGCCTGCCGGCCGGCCAGGAAGGTCGCCGTGCTCGACCGCAACTACGCCGCCGGCCTGGGGGGCATCTTCTGGCAGGACACCCGCGCCGCGTTCTACGGACACCGCGACGACCTGCTGATCCAGGGCTACCTCACCGGCCTGTGCGGCGGCGACGTGACGAGCGCCATGATCGACGACGTGCTCGCCGACCTGGCGGCGCGCTGCAAGGCCGAGCGGCCCCTGTGGATGGGCATCGACGCGGGAAAGGAAATCCACTGATGACCGCGACACCTGCGACCAGAGGCCCCGCTCCCGCCCCCTCCCCGGCGGCGAGCCTGTCGATCCCCTGCGCCGAGGCCTGCCTGCTGCGTCCCGGCAACACCAACTGCGGCGGCTGCGGCATGAGCGTGGGCCTGACGCTGCTCGGCCGCGTGCTCGCCGAGGCCGGCGAGCGCTGCTCGCTGGTGATCCCGGCCTGTTGCGGCATCGTCACCGCCGGCGGCTTCCCCACCACCAGCTACGGCGTGCCGGTGGTCGCCTCCACCTTCGCCTCGGCGCCGGCCTTCGCCAGCGGCCTGGCCGCGGTGCGCGACTTGAACCACGAGACGGGTAAGGTGATCTGTTGGGCCGGCGACGGCGGCACCTACGACATCGGCATCGCCACCCTCTCGGCCGCGGCCGAGCGCGACGAGAACCTGATCTACGTCTGCTACGACAACGAGATCTACGGCAACACCGGCGGCCAGCGCTCGTCCGCCACGCCGCCCGGCGCCCGCACGACGACCACGCCCGCGGGCAAGCGCGAGGCCAAGAAGGACATCGTGGCGATCATGGCGGCCCACGGCGTGCCCTACGCCGCGACGCTGTCGATCGCCCACCCGGAGGACTTCGCGCGCAAGATCCGCGCCGCCCTCGCCCTCAGCGGCCTGCGCTTCCTGCTCATCCACTCGCCGTGCCCCACGGGCTGGAAGTCGGAGCCGGCCGAGTCGGTGGCGCTGGTGCGGCTCGCCGTCGCCAGCGGCCTCTTTCCGCTCTACGAGGTGTGGGACGGCCGCTCCTATCGCGTCAACGTCGAGCCGGAGTGGACGGATCCGGCCGAGTACTATCGGCGCCAGCGGCGCTTCCCGGAGGACGCCGTCGACCTCGAGGCGGTGCGGCGCCGGTGCCGGGAGCGCTTCGCGCGTCTCAGGACGCTGGCCGAGCAGTTCCCGCACGCGGGTTGAGGTTCCCGCCCCGGCCGAAGCTGCGTAGGGTCGCTCTATCCAAGATCCAGGCCGATATCGAGATCGCGCGGATCAATCCGCAGTTGATTGCACCAGCGTCTCAAGGTATCCCAAGCTACTCGTTCATCGTCATTCTCTGGCAGGGGCTCGCTCGGGTGGCCGTCCCGTTCAAGGAATCGAATCTCGATCGCTCCCTGTGGCCCTGTCAGTGAGTCCCTGAGGCGACTCAGCTTGGCGCCGGCACGCTGGGTCTTCTCGATCACCTCCCGGACCGTGGGAGCCTGCCGGAAAGGATACGCTGGCATCCTTACGCCGCCCGCATCTCGGGTACAAGTAGCGGGTGCTCGGCGGCAAAGGAGATCGGCTCAAGGGGCGTCACCTGCGCAGCCGCCTTTTGCCAAAGCTCGTGATATTCGCGTGGGGTCTCAGGAAGGTCAGAGAAGATCTCCATGCCGCGCTCGGCGCAAATTGCGGCATAGCCAGCGAAGGAGCGCCGCACGTTGTACAAGAGCTCTCTCAGGCTTGCCGCTTGGGCGCCAATGTCATACTCCAGACACTGCCCAATCCAGAGACCTGGCTCGCGCTCAAAGAGGACGACCCGGATCTTGTGGCTAGCCATGCGTTCGCCTCCTCAGCTCGTTCCCGGAATCATCTCCGGGAGGCCATTGTACCGTGCCTACCAGGCACGGTACAGGTTTTTCTTACCTGCGTGGGGAGCTCGACGTAGCAGCGCAAGAAAGTCCAGGCCGGCCCGATGCTGTCCCGGAAACGGGTCTCGCGGCAGAGGGACAGCGCTGGTAGCCGGCCTGGTGTGGCTCCGAAGAGCCTGGAGTCACTGTACGCTTCCGCCGCCGCCGGCGAAACACCCCATCGGGTGGGAATTCCGAGGGCGGCCGCCCCTCCCCTTCCGCGTAGGACGCGGCTTGATACGGTCCAGGGCTCGGGGCTATCCTGAGCCCAGGAAGATGATCGTCCTATACAACCCGTTCAGCACCACCTCGAAGAAGCACCCGCTGCCGATGTCGCTCCTCGCCGTCGCCTCGACGCTCGAGGGCGAGCACGAGTGGACCCTGGTGGACGGCAACCTCGAGGCCGATCCCGTCGGGCGCATCGTCGAGCTCGGCCGCCGGCGGCGGCTGACCGCGGTGGCGGTGACGGTGATGCCGGGTCCGCAACTCGACCGCGCGGTGCCCGACGGCCGACGCCTCAAGGCGGCGCTGCCGGAGGTGCCGATCGTCTGGGGCGGCTACTTCCCTTCGCAGCACTGGGAGACCGCGCTCGCCGACGGCAGCGTCGACTTCTGCGTGCGCAGCCAGGGCGAGCGCACCTTCCCCGAGCTCCTGCGCGTCCTTGAGCGCGGCGGCGACCTCGGCGCGGTCGCCGGCCTCGCCTACCGCGACGGGGGCGAGGTGAAGCGCAACCCCGACCGGCCGCTGGCGCCGCTCGACGAGCTGCCCGACTGGCCCTACGAGAAGGTCCCGATGGACCGGTACTTCCACCGCCACTACCTGGGACGCCGGGTGGCCACACACCAGTCGTCGTACGGTTGCCCGTTCGCCTGTAACTTCTGCGCCATCGTCGACATCGTGCAGCGTCGCTGGGTGGCCCAGTCGCCGGCCCGGGTCGAGGGCGTCCTGCGTCTCCAGAAGGAGCGCTACGGCGCCGACGCCGTGCAGTTCCACGACATGGACTTCTTCATCCACGAGGGGCGCACGGCGGAGATCAGCGAGCGTATCGGGCGTCTCGGCCTGGCCTGGTGGGCCCTCGGCCGCGTCGACGAGCTGATGCGCTACCGGGACGCCACTTGGCGGAAGATGCAGGCGAGCGGCCTCAGGATGGTCTTCTGCGGCGCCGAGGCGGGCTCCCAGGAGGTGCTCGAGCGCATGAACAAGGGCGGCAAGGTCACGCCCGCGCTGACGCTCGAGCTGGTGAAGCGGATGCGCGAATACGGCGTGGTGCCGGAGCTCTCCTTCGTGCTCGGCAATCCCCCGGACCCGCGCGCCGACGTCGAGACGACCCTGGCGTTCATCCGCCGCCTGAAGGAGGTCAACCCGGCGACCGAGGTGATCCTCTATCTCTACACGCCGGTGCCCCACGAGGGCACGCTCTACGACGAGGCGCGCCAGCTCGGCTTCCGCTTTCCCGAAACGCTCGACGGCTGGGTGAGCGGCGACTGGCGAGCGTTCTCGCTGCGCCGCGACCCGCCCAACCCGTGGCTCGACCGGGGCCTGAAGCGGCGGGTGCGCGACTTCGAGCGGGTGCTCAACGCCTACTACCCGACGTCGACGGACACCCGCCTCAGGGGGCTGAAGCGCGGCGTCCTGCGTGCCCTCGGCGGCTGGCGCTACGCGACGCGCGTCTACGGCTGGCCGCTCGAGCTGCGGGCCTTCCACCGTCTGTTCCGCTACCAGCGGCCGGAGACGTCGGGCTTCTGAACGGCGTCAGCGGACGCGCTTTTGCAGGAGCTCGTGAGCCTGCTCGAGCGTCAACCGTTCGCCGAGGTCGAGGGCCTGCGGCTCGCTCCAGGTGAAGTCGAGGTTCGACTCCACGTACCACAGCTTCCGCGCCGCGGCATCCTGCCAGGCGGCCACCAGGTTGACGCCGTCGTCGGAGGTGAACAGCGTCAGCTCGGCGCCGCCGGAGTCGGGGAGAGGCCATTCGACCGCGGAACGGAGCTCGAGGACGTGGGACGTGGGAGCCGAATCGTCGTCCTCGAAAACGCCGCTGACGTCGATCTCGAGGATCGAGGAGCTCTTCGAATCGTCTCTTGTCGGCCGCGACTTGGCGGTGCGCGCTCCGGCGACCGCGGGGGAGAAGAGCGACTGGGTCAGCTCGAGCGCGTACGCGCGCAGGTCGTCGGCGAGCAGATCTGCCTGGTCCGCGGCATAGCTGCCGCCGGTGTCGAGCACCCGGTTCCTGACTCCCGCCGCGACGTAGTCGACGAGCGACAGGGTGAGACGCGAGCGTCCGCGGCCGCGGGCGCCGACGCCAACGATGGTGACGCCGAGCTGGTCGGCGAAGCTGGCGAGGTCCTCGGGATCGAAGCCCAACTGGAGGACGAGATCGTGGATCTCGTCGCTCAGGTAGACCATCTCCATGGGAACCAGACCGACCTCGAGCGTGGTCACCCGGCCGCCCGCCGTGGATCCGAACGTCAGGCTCACGGAGTCGCGATCGGCGTGAGGCCGAACCCGCAGGGTGTCGGGGAGCTGCGCGGTGGCCGCGGCGTTGGCGTCGCCGTCCAGGTGTCGGAAGGTGAAGGGCTCCTTCCAGCCGATGAAGCTGCCGTTGAGGAAGAGGATCGGCATGTAGCCGACCGTGAATTCCCCTTCCTCCACCCGCGGCCAGACGAGGTGGAGAGTCTGGCGCTCGAGGTCGAGAGCCTCGCCGTCGCCGGTCTCGAGGTGGAGGGCGTCGGTGGTCAGGGCCGGCCTGGGCACCACGCCTCCGGGATGGAAGTAGAGCTCCTCGACCGCGGACCAGCCGTCGCGGTCGAAACGGGCGAGGAAGATGCTCGTCTCGGTCTCGATCCGGCTGGCCCAGACGACGTTGAGCCGCTCGCCGAGCTTGCTGTAGAGCAGCCGTGGCGCGCTCTCGACCTCGAGCCCGAAGGTCGTCGGGACGATCTGGCGCTCGGTGTCGCTTCCCGGCCGGAGCACGTCCAGGACGAGGATGGGATGCTCGGCCCCGGCCGCCTGGCCGTCGGGGAAGAGCTCGCCATAGGTTCCGGCCTGCACGCTATAGACCTCTCCCAAGTTGCCGAGCACCGAGACAGAGAGGTCTTCCGCCGCGCCCCACGATGGGATCGACAGGAGCAGTCCGGTCACGCAAAACGCCGTATACCTGGTCATCGCTATGCCCACAGGTTGATGAAGGTGTTGGTGTCGTGGTCGAGGAGGAGATCGGGGAGGTATGGGTTGTCGGGGTAGAACTCCTCCTGGAGCCGCGCATAGTAGGTGTAGGCGGCCATCTCGTCGCCGTCGAGCTTTTCCGCCTCGCCAAGGAGATACAGGGCCTTCTTCACCAGAGAGTGGTCGCCGCAGCGCTCTCCGATCTCCATGCCGGCACGGCCGTGCAGGATGGCCAGACGGTATTTCCCGATCTCGAGATAGCCGAAGCAGAAGCTCAAGCGCAGGCGGCCGAGCGCCATTCCCCAGCCCATCCGCAGCCGCAGGTAGGTCCTGCGGACCGTGAAGAGCTTCTCGAAGCCTTCCGTATAGCGGCCGCTGGCGAGGTGGCAATAGCCCATGCCGGTGAGCACCGACAACCGCTCGTAAAGCTGCTCTTCAGTGAACAGCTCGAGGGCCTTCTCGAGGCTCAAGAGCGCGTCCTCGAAGTGGCTCTCGCGGATGAGCAGGTTGCCGAAATTGGTGTGGGTGCGGGCGAGATAGAAGTCCGACCCCGCCTTGGCGGCGTGGTCGAGCGCCAGTTGAGTGTAGAACCGGCTCTTCTCGAAGTCCTCGCGCAGCTCGTAGTAGTTCGAGATGCTGTACGCCGCGAGGTGCCGGATGGTCGCGTCGCTGCTTCGCATGAGGATCTTCTGCAACTCCCGGATGACGGAGTCGCCGTGCCCCTGATGGAGCCGGATGGCGAGCTGGCTGCAGGAGACGAAGTCGACGTCGGTCGGGCTACCGTGGCGCTCGGCCCAACGATGGGCCTCGTCGCAGATTACCAGGGCTTGCTCGAGCTCTCCGCGAACGACGGCGTGGCGGACCGTGTCGCGCAGGCCCAGGAAGTACTCTCGATCCGTGGTGCAGCACATAGGGTCGTTATCCACCTTGTTACGAGTTCCAGGACTAGTATCCTGCGACAGCATTCGACTTGTCAAGCCCCCTCGCTCAAAACTTCGCGGCTCTTCGGAGGCGGCCCGGCCCGGTGTGCCGCACCACATACGGAAAAGAGGCGATCCTGCCGGGGCGAGGCCCCCGCTCAACCTACGCCGACGAGGGCCGGACCGGTTCCGGCTCGTAGCTGGGTCTTGACGGTCATGGTGTCACCTCCTGGGTCAGGGTCCCCGGTCGGGCGGATTCGAGGGTCCTTGCCTGCGCTATCAAGGGGCCAGGCTCGGTGTGGGCGTGTGCCGTCGTCATTGCTTGGAAGCCGGGGACGTTGCTCCTCCGTTGATGAGCGCGACGGCGTATCGCCTGGTAACATAGACTGCGATGCCATACTCTGTCAAGCCTCGGATCGAGGAAAGTCGGGGATAGTCCCCTGGCGCCGCCGCGCGATAGCATGGGTACCGAGAGGAAGGCTTCCAGTGACGTCAGGTCCGACCCAGCTCGCCGCAGCCGCCCTCGACCGCCTGCGCGAAGCCGCGACGCTGCTCCTGTGGCGCTACGGTGCCGTGCAGGTGCGGCCCGACGACCCCTTCCACCTCGCCTCGGGCAACGCCAGCCCGCTCTACGTGAACTGTCGGCGGACGATCTCCGAGCCCGCCTTCATGGCCGTCTTCGTGGCCGCCGCGCGCCTGATCTGGGAGCGCGCCGTCATCGACGCCGACGCCGTCGCCGGCGGCGAGACGGCGGGCGTCCCCTACGCCGCCTACCTGGCCGCGGCCCTGTCGCGTCCCCTCGTCTACGTGCGCAAGAAGCCCAAGGGCTACGGCACCGGCGCGCGCCTGGAGGGCCACCTCGAGCCCGGCTCGCGGGTGCTCCTGGTGGAGGACCTGATCACCGACGGCGGCAGCAAGCTCGGTTTCCTCGACGCCCTCGCCGAGGCCGGCGCCACGGTGCGTCACGCCCTGGTGCTCTTCGACCGCCAGCAGGGCGGCGAGGCCACGCTCGCCGCGCGCGGCGTGGAGCTGCTCTCGGTCACCGACCTCGAGACCACGCTGCGCGCCGGCGAGGAGGCCGGGCTCCTGACGGCGGAGGCGCGCCGCTCGGTGGACGCCTACCTGCGCGATCCCGCCGCCTGGCACGGCGAGCGGGGGCTCGCTTTCGTGAGCTGATGACCGTCGCCGTCGTCGCCGAGAAGCCCGCGGTGGCCCGCGACCTCGCCCGGGTGCTCGGGGCGACCAGGCGCGGCGACGGTTTCCTTTACGGCAACGGCTACGCCGTGACCTGGGCGATCGGCCACCTGGTGGCGCTCGCCGAGCCGCACGAGATCGACCCGGCGTGGAAGCGCTGGCGCCGCGAGGCTCTGCCGATGCTGCCGCGACGCTGGCCGCTGAAGGTGCTCGACGCCACCCGCGACCAGTTCGCGGTGGTGCAGAAGATCCTGCGCTCCGACAAGGTCGCGGAGGTGGTCTGCGCCACCGACGCCGGCCGCGAGGGCGAGCTCATCTTCCGCTACGTCTACGAGGCCGCGGGCTGCCGCAAGCCGGTGAGGCGGCTGTGGCTCTCCTCGCTCACCGCCGACGCCATCCGCCAGGGCCTGGCGCGGCTGCGCCCCGGCCGCGAGCTCGACCCGCTGGCCGACGCCGCCCGCGGACGCAGCCGCGCCGACTGGCTGGTGGGCATGAACCTCTCGCGTGCCTGCACCCTGGCCTACGGCGGCGGCGACGAGGTGCTCTCGGTCGGCCGCGTGCAGACGCCGACCCTGGCCCTGGTCGTCGAGCGCGAGCTCGAGATCCGCGCTTTCGTGCCCGAGGACTATCTCGAGGTGTGGGCCACGTTCGGGCCGGAGGGGGGTGAGGGATCCGCGACTTACCGCGGAGTCTACTACCAGGGCGAGAAGCCCACCGCCGAGGCGCGCCGGCTGCCGGCCGGCGGCGAGGAGGCCGGGCGCGTGGTGGAGCGCGCCCGCCGCGGATGCGCCGCCGTGGAGGACGTGCGCGCCGAGCGCCGCCGCCTGCCGCCGCCGCTGCTCTACGACCTGACCGAGCTTCAGCGCCACGCCAATCGCCTCTGGGGCTGGTCCGCGCGCAAGACGCTGGCGGTGGCGCAGAAGCTCTACGAGCAGCGCAAGCTGCTCTCCTATCCGCGCACCGACAGCCGCCACCTCACCGCGGACGTCGCGGCCACGCTCGGCGAGGTGGTGCGGGCGATCGCCGAGCCCTACCGCGACCGGCTCGCTCCCGGCACCGGCAGCCGTCCCCTCGGCCGCCGTTTCGTCGACGACGCCAGGGTGGGCGACCACCACGCCATCCTCCCCACCACCGTGACCGCTGCCGGCCACAGCCTCGACGACGACGAACGCAGGCTCTACGACCTGGTCTGCCGCCGCCTGCTCATGGCCTGGCACGACGAGCACGTGTTCATGGTGACCACGGTGACGACCGCGATCAGGACGCCGGCGGGCGACGGCGAGATCGTCGACCGTTATTCCAGCCGCGGCACGATGGTGGAGCAGGAGGGGTGGAAGGTGCTCGACCTCGGCGGCGGCAAGCAGAAAGCCAGGACGAAGGAGGCGGACGACGAGGAGCAGACGCTGCCGCCCGGCCTCGCCGCGGGCGGGCCGCTGGCGGTGCTCGACGCGGCGGCCGCGGCGAAGAGGACGCGGCCGCCGCGCCGCTACACCGAGGCGACGCTGCTGACCGCCATGGAGACCGCCGGCCGCACCCTCGACGACAAGGCGCTCGCCGCGGCCATGAGGGACTCGGGCCTGGGCACGCCGGCGACCCGCGCCGAGATCATCGAGACGCTGCTGCGCCGCGACTACATGACGCGCCAGCAGAAGACGCTCGCCGCCACCGACAAGGGCGTCCGGCTGGTCGCCGCCGTCCACCCCCACGTCAGGAGCCCGGCGATGACCGGCGAGTGGGAGGCGAAGCTCCGGCGCATCGAGCGCGGCCAGGGCGACCTGGCCGGGTTCATGGAGGGGATCGAGGCGTTCGTGCGCGAGGTGGTGGGGGAGACGCTGGCGAAGGCACCCTCACCCCCGGCCCCTCTCCCAGGGGGAGAGGGGAGCAGGATCGATCGCGATCGTCTCCCCCCTCTCCTCCTGGGAGAGGGGGGTAGGGGGGGTGAGGGTTCCCCCGCCCTCGACCGCCGCCCCGTGCCCCCCGAGAAGCTCGGCGAGCTGCTCGCGAGCGTCTTCGGCTTCGCCGGCTTCCGCCCCTACCAGGAGCCGGTGTGCCGGGCGGTGACCGGCGGCGACGACGTGCTGCTGGTGATGCCCACGGGGGCGGGCAAGTCGCTGTGCTACCAGCTTCCGGGCCTCGCGCGCGCCGGCACCACGCTCGTCGTCTCGCCCCTGATCGCGCTGATGGAAGACCAGGTGGCCAAGCTCCGGCAGGTCGGGCTGCGCGCCGAGCGCATCCACTCCGGGCGCGGGCGGGCAGCGTCGCGCCAGGTCTCGGCCGACTACCTGGCCGGGCGCCTCGACTACCTCTTCATCGCGCCCGAGCGCCTGAGCGTCCCCGGCTTCCCCGAGATGCTCGCCAGGCGCCCGCCGGTGCTGATCGCGATCGACGAGGCCCATTGCATCTCCCAGTGGGGCCACGACTTTCGCCCCGACTACCGGCTCCTGGGAGAGCGGCTGCCGATGTTCCGCCCGGCGCCGGTGGTCGCGCTCACCGCCACCGCCACCCCCGTGGTGCAGAACGACGTGGTGAGCCAGCTCGGCCTCGCCGGCGCCCGGCGCTTCATCCACGGCTTCCGCCGCGAGAACATCGCCGTGGAGGTGGTGGAGATGCGCCCGGCCCTGCGCCGCGCCGCCGTGCGGCGCCTGCTCGCCGATCCGGCGCAGCGGCCGGCGATCGTCTACGCGCCGTCGCGCAAGGAGGCCGACGCCCTGGGCGACGAGCTCGCCTTCGACCTGCCGGCTGCGGCCTACCACGCGGGCATGGCGGCACACGAGCGCGACCGGGTGCAGGCGGCGTTCCTCGGCGGCGAGCTGGCGGTGATCGTGGCCACCATCGCCTTCGGCATGGGCGTCGACAAGAGCGACGTGCGCACGGTGGTCCACACGGGCCTGCCGGGCTCGGTCGAGGGCTACTACCAGGAGATCGGCCGCGCCGGCCGCGACGGCCGGCCCTCACGCGCCGTGCTCCTCTACTCCTGGGCCGACCGCCGCACCCACGAGTACTTCCACCACCGCGACTACCCGGAGGCCGAAGTGCTCCAGGAGATCGCGCGGCGGCTGACGGCGGAGTGGCGGCACAAGGACGAGGTCCTCTCGCCGCTCGCCGCGGACTTCGAGCCGGACCTGCTGGAGCGGGCGCTCGAGAAGCTGTGGATCCACCGCGGCGCCGACATCGACGCCGAGGAGCGGGTCCGCCGGGGCGAGGCCGGCGACTGGCGCGACGCCTACCTGGTGCAGCGCGAGCACAGGCTCTCGCAGCTCGAGGAGATCATGCGCTTCGCGGCCGGCCGCGGCTGCCGCATGCTGCAGCTTGTCGAGCACTTCGGCGACCGCGAGGACTCGGGCGAGCCCTGCGGCCACTGCGACCTGTGCGCCCCGGCCGCTTGCCTGGTGCGCCGCTTCCGGGCGCCCTCGACGGCCGAGCGCGCCGCCGCGGCGCGGGTGATCGCGGCGCTGCGGGATTGGGACGGCCAGGGCACCGGCAAGCTCTACAAGAGCGCCTGCCCCGGCGCCGAGCTCGACCGCGGCGGTTTCGAGCACGTGCTCGAAGGCCTCGTACGCGCCGGGCTCGTGCGTCTGGCCGACGACGCCTTCGAAAAAGACGGCCGCACGATCCGCTTCCAGCGCGCCCACCTGACCTCCGAAGGCTTGCGCGTCGACGGGTCGGCGGTGGCGATCGAGCTCACCGCCGAGCCCGCGGGATCCCCCGAGGCCGGCCCGAAGACGAAGGCCGCCAAGAAGGGGAAGACGAAGGCCGCCTCAACCCGGCGCTCCAAGAAGCCCGCTGCCAAGGCGCCTGCGGCCAGGCCCGCCGCGGCCGCCCCGAGCGGCCCGGTGGAGGCGCTCAAGGCGTGGCGCCTGGCGGAGGCGCGACGCCGCCGCATCCCCGCCTTCCGGGTGATGCCGGACCGCACGATCGAGGCGTTGGCGGCGGCGCGTCCGGCCGACGAGGGCGCCCTGCTCCGGGTCCCGGGCATCGGCCCGGCGCTCGCCCGCAAGTACGGCAAGAAGCTCCTCGAGCTCCTCGCCTCCAAGCGGCCGATGTAGGGGCGCAAGGCTTTGCGCCCTCCGGACGGCCCCGTCGGGGCGGGGCGCACGCCGTGCGCCCCTACTCCCCCGGTCCCTCCTCCGCCTCCTTGACCTGATCCTGCTCGCGAAAGACCTTGCGCAGCCGCTCGGACACCGTGGGCTTGCCGAGCAGCTCCGTCACCCGGCACGCCTGCTCGTACATCGAGGCGAGCTGCCAGGGCTTGGGCTCGTATTCGAGGGCTTTCTTGTAGCCGGCGACCGCCTCGTCGTCGTGGCCGAGGTAGAGGTTGGCCTCGCCCTCGGTGGCGAAGCGCCACAGGTCTTCCTCGGCGGCAGCGCAGTGCCCGAGGGCGTGCCTGGCGTACTCCTTCGCCTTCTCCTTGTCCTTCTTGTAGGCGAGCTCCATGAAGGCCACGTTGATGGCGTGGTAGAAGCCCTGCGCCGCGTCCTTCTTCTTCTTGGCCTCGGCGTAGGCGCCCATGTAGAGGCGCAGGGCCTCCTCGGCGTCGTCGCGCTTGCGCTCGGCCAGCCAGCGGCGCTTGAGCCGCCCGCCCAGGGTGCCCATCTGGTCGGTGGTGTTGCGG
Organism: Thermoanaerobaculia bacterium; assembly: GCA_036397835.1. Classification (GTDB taxonomy): domain Bacteria; phylum Acidobacteriota; class Thermoanaerobaculia; order Multivoradales; family J023; genus DASWIG01. The sequence continues at coordinate 15,265 of DASWIG010000532.1, read as the reverse complement.
CCGGATTCCTTGAGCAGGGCGATGGCGTCGTCGTCGCGGCCCACGGAGCTGAGGGCCAGCGCCAGGGTCACCAGGGTGGCGTCGTCGAGCTCGGCGCGGTGCGGCCACAGCTCGTCAATGGCGCGCTGGAACTCGCGCGACTGCACCGCCACCCGGGCGCTGTTCCAGGGGCCGGCCGGGGCCGCGGCGTTGGTCAGGTGCTTGATCAGCACCTGCACCTCGAGGTCCTTGGCGCCCTTGGCGTTCACGATCGTCAGGTGGTCGCCGGGGATGATGGCGCGGTAACGCTCCGGAAACGGCTCGATCGACGAGGTCGACGGCACCAGCTCGTCCTGGTCGCCGGCCACCGTCAGGAAACTGAACGTCGGCTTCTCGCCGATGTCCTGGCCCCACCGCCGCCGCAGGTCGAGAATGAACGGGCTGCCGGCCGCCATGTCGCGGATCTGCCGCTTCCAGACCTTGATCAGGTTGGCCTTCACGAGCCCGTTGCTCGGGGTGCCGTAGAGGGTCAGGTAGGCCACGCGCCGGCGCAGGTCCTCGCTGTCGACCAGGGCCCGCTGCACCACCAGGCCGCCCATGCTGTGGGCCACCAGGGCGATCGCGTCGTAGCGGTCGAGCGGCTCGTTCTTGCACACCGTGTCGAGCAACAGGGCCAGCCGGTCGATCGGCGGCGAGGCCTTCCACAGGCCGGCGACGTCGATCCAGAGATTGGTGGCGTAGCCGATCGAGAAGACGTCCCAGTGCGCGAGCTGGGGCTCCTCGGTCACCAGCCGCGGGAAGTCGCCCCAGGTGTTCTCGGCGTTCAGGTAGAAGCCGTGGATGAAGACGATGGCGGCGCTCTGGTCCTCGTCGCGGTAGGTGAAGAGCCCCGGCCGCTCCATGGTGGGCCCGGCGTCGGCCGCGGCCTCCCGGCCGGAGAGCTGCAGCGAGGCCTGGTTCAGGCCGTCGATCAGGGCACGCGGGAACACCGCCGACGCCTCGAGCAGGCTGGTGATCGGCTGCGACGCGCTGCCGCGGAGCGACTCGGGCAGCCATCGCAGGGGATAGAAGGGCAAGGTGATGCTGTAGCGCGTGAGGGTGGCGAGCGACTGGGTCAGGATGCCCATCAGACCCGACTCGCCCGACGATCGCTGTTCAGTCATCCGGAACCTCCACGGACAGGGCGCGTTTTCCTACGATTGTAGGTGGTGCAGGAAAGTTGTCAATAGTCCTCGCGCGGGCCATTTTTGACCGCTGGAAACCTAGATCTTTTCCAGGCCGCGGGTCCATCCGGATCCGGTCCGCCGCGGGATCCTCACACGCGCGAGCTTCCTGTGCTAGCTTAGGGCGCCAATGAAGAACCTCGACCGAGAGGACGTCACGCGCAAGGTGCAGGAGATCCTCGCCGAGGTGCTGAACCTGGCGGAGGGACGGCCTGACCCGGACGCCCGCCTGATCGAGGACCTGGGAGCCGAATCCGTCGACATGCTCTCGCTCCTGCTCGAGTTCGAGGAGGCCTTCGACAGCGAGATCCCCGACGAGGACCTGCCGCAGTTCGTGACCGTCCGCTCGATCGTCGACTACGTCCTGAAGAGCCGGACCGGGACGGCGAGGCAGGCCTGAGCCGGACCCTCCCGGACGGACGAGAAGGAGACCAGGGTTGAGCCGCGAACGCCGCGTGGTGGTCACCGGCCTGGGAGTCGTCAGCAGCCTCGGCAACCGCGTGGAGCCGTTCTGGCGCGCCTGCCTGGAAGGCCGGACGGTGGTGGAGCCCATCCCCCGCGCCTGGACGCGCTACGCGCCGCTCAAGTCGTCGCTGTGGTCGCCGCTCGGCGACTGGGACCGCCCGACGCCGCTGATGACCCGGGTCGAGCGCAAGCAGATGGACCCCTCCTCGCAAATGGCGCTGCTGGCCGCCGAGGAGGCCCTCGAAGCCGCCGGCCTCGAGACCGAGCTCGCCGACCGCAAGCGCAACCGCCACCGCATCGCGGCCTGCGACGGCGAGCGCGCCGGGGTGTTCATCGGCACCGGCGTCGGCGGCATCCACACGCTCCTCGCGAGCGCCAGCTTCACCTTCCTGAGCGAGGCCAAGAAACGCCTGGCCGAGGTCGCGGCCTCGCTGCGTGGCGCCGCGGAAGCGGGGGACGCCGCGGACGAGGCCGCGGCGCAGCTCGAGCAGGTACGTTCCATGCTGCCGACGCCGCCGGTCTTCAACACCTTCTCCGTCTCGATGACCATGCCCAACGCCGTCTCGGCCCAGCTTGCCCTCAAGTTCGGCGTCAAGGGCCCCACCCCCACCTTCACCTGCGCCTGCGCCTCGGGCACCACCGCCCTGGGCCAGGCCCTCCGGGCCGTCCGCGAGGGGACGTGCGACCTGGCGCTGGCGGGGGGCGCCGAGTACCTCAGCGACGAGTACGGGAGCTGTTTTCGCGGCTTCGACGCCGTGGGCGCCCTGGTGCGTCCGGCCGCACCGATGCCGCGCGAGGCGGTCAACCGTCCCTTCGACGACGACCGCACCGGCTTCCTCTTCGCCGAGGGCGGCGGCGCCGTGCTGGTGCTCGAGGACCTGGAGCGGGCGCGGGCGCGCGGCGCGCCGCTGCTGGCCGAGGTCCGCGGCTACGGCGAGACCTGCGACGCCTACAGCGCCATGGTGATGGACCCCGAGGGCCGCCAGATCGTTCGCGCCCTCGAGCTCTGCCTCGCCGATGCCGGCGTCGACGCGGGCGACGTCGATTATCTGAACGCCCACGGCACGGGCACGCCCGCCAACGACCCCATCGAGTGCCGGGCCGTGCGCGAGCTCTTCGGGCGCCGGGTGCGCGTCAACAGCACCAAGTCGCTGCTCGGCCACACCTTGGGGGCGAGCGGCGCGATCGAGGCGGTGGTCACGGTGCTGAGCCTGCGCGACGGCCGCACCCACCCCTCGAAGAACGTCGAGCGGCCGATCGCCGACCTCGCCTTCGTCACCCGCCCCGAGCCGTTCCCGATCCGTCACGCGGTCTCGCAGTCCTTCGCCTTCGGGGGCCAGAACGCGGCGGTGGCGTTCTCGCAGGTCGGAGCGTAGGCGCGCGTAGGACCTGTCGGACATGTCCGACCCGTCCGACTTGTCAGACGCTCACCCCTTGATCACCCCGAGCGGACGCAGTTGCGCCACCTTGCGGCACAACCCCGCCGCGGCCACCACGCGCTCTTCGAGCTCCTCGATCAACCGGCGGCCGCCGCCATCGCCGCCAGGTAGGTGCGGCCTTCCGGCGAGCGCAGCGGGGCGCAGCAGAGCTGGCGGTCCGGCAGCCTGATCGGCGTCGAGGAGGTAGACGCGCTCCTCGAGCCACTCGATGAGCAGCAACTCGCGGTCCTCCGCCGTCACCCGCACCTGACGCGAGACGCTCGAAGCCCATAGGGACGTCCTCTTCCCGATCATAGCGCTGCGGTGGGTGGCGCCTCCGGCGTCGAAGCGCACCTGAGCGGTCCGACCGACCCTTCATCACGCCGCCAAGCCACGGCCGGAGCCAGGTGCCGACGCTCTCCCGATGGACAGGGTGCCCGCTACTCCCCCACTCCCGGATCCAGCTCGATGACGCCCTTGCGCAGAGCGTACTTGATGACCTCCGAGCGCGAGTGGAGCTGGAGCTTGGCCATCAGGTTGGTGCGGTGGGTCATCGCCGTCTTGAGGCTGACGCTCAGGTATTTGGCGATCTCGCGGCTGGTGCGGCCCTCGGCCAGCAGCTTGAAAACCTGCTTCTCGCGGCGGGTCAGGCGCTCGTAGTCGTCGTCATCGAGGGTGGCGCCGGAGGTGAACATCTCCACGACCTCGCCGGCCACCTTGGAGTGGAGGTAACGCTCGCCGCGGACGACGGCGCGGATCGCCTCCTTGAGCTCGCCCGAGACCGTGCGCTTCAAGAGGTAGCCGTGGGCGCCGATCTTGAGCGCGCGGCGAATGTACTCGCGGTTGTCGTATTGGGTGAGGATCAGCACCTTGACGCCGGGCTGGTCGGCGAGCAGGGCCTCCGTCGCCTCGAGGCCGCCGAGGCCGCCGGGCAGGCTCAAATCCATCAGGACCACGTCGGGCTTGAGCTGGCGCGCCGCCCGCAGGGCCTCCTGGCCGTCGCCGGCCTCGCCGACCACCGTGAACAGCGGCTCCTTCTCGAGCAGGGCGCGGATGCCCTCGCGCATGAGGTCGTGGTCGTCGACGATGAGGATCCTGGTCATCGCGCCTCCGCTCAGGCCTGAAGGGGCAGCTCGACGATCACCTGGGTGCCCATGCCGAGCTCGCTGTCGATCTTGAGCGTGCCGCCCACGATCTCGGCGCGCTCGCGCATGCCCACGATGCCGACGCCGCCCTGGGTGGTCCCGGCCGCGAAGCCGACCCCGTCGTCCTCTACGGCCAGCACCAGCTTACCCCCGGCCGCGTAGAGCTCCACGGAGACGTTCTCGGCGCGGGCGTGGCGCAGGATGTTGGTGACGATCTCCTGATAGATGCGGAAGGCCGTGATCTCGACCTCCGGCGCCGGGGCGAGGTCCTCCTCGATCTCGAGGTGGGCGGCGAGGCCGCGCGGCTCCAGGTAGTTCTCGGCGTACCACTTGACGGCGGCGGCCAGGCCGAGGTCGTCGAGCAGCGAGGGCCGCAGGTCGTAGATCAGGCGGTGGAGCTCCTCCTGGGTGCGCAGGAGCAGAGCCTTCGCTTTGGCCAGCGCGTCGCCGACGGCGGCGGCGGGGACCTCGTCGAGGGAGATCTGGACGATGGCGAGGAGCTGCGAGATCTCGTCGTGGAGCTCGCGGGCGATGCGCTTGCGCTCCTCCTCGCCGGCCTCGAGCAGGCGCCGCACGAGCACGCGGCGCTGGGCGTCCTGGTCGAGGGTCGTCGCCAGCAGCTTGGCGATCTCGGCGGTGCGCTCGGCCACCTCGAGCTCGAGGTTCTCGTTGAGGCGGCCCAGCTCCTCGAGCGAGCCGCGCAGCTTCTGGCGCGCCTCGTCGAGGGTGGTGGCGAGCACCTGCAGCTCCTGGTCGCCGGCGACGGCGATCGGCCGGTCGAGGTCGCCGGCGCGCAACGTCGCGGCCTGGTCGGAGAGCTCGCGCAGGGGGGAGACGACGGTGCGCGTCAGCACCCAGGAGAGGAAGACGCCGAAGCCGGCAAGCAGCGCCAGGGTGCCGAGGAGCGTCGCGCGCGCGGCGTAGAGGGCCGCGAAGACCTGGTCGCGCGGCTGCTGCAGCACCACGCCCCACGGCGCCAGCTCGAGGGGGACCATGAGGGTGAAGTGATCGCGATCCTCGCCGCCGCCGGCACAGGTCCAGCACGCCGTCCGCGGGTCGACGAACGGGCGGTGGGCGAGGATCCGGCGCCCTACCTCGTCGGCCGGCGGGATGGTCCGCAGCAGACCGCGCTCGTCGGCGGCGGCGAGGATCGCGCCGCGGGCGTCCACGACCAGGAGGCGCAGGTCGGTGCCGGCGGCCAGGTCGCGCAGCATGGCGCTGACGAGCGAGCCCCGAAGGTGCATCTCGGCCACCAGGGAGAAGTGCTCGCGGCCGACCTGGAAGGGCTGAACGACGGCGACGAAGGGGAGGCGGTCGCGGCTCTTGTAGGAGAGCGGCGTGACGGACTCGTGACGGGGCGGCGCGGCCAGGGGCTCGACGCCGGGCGGTTGCGCCAGCACCACCTGCGCGCGCGCGTCCAGCACGTAGACGGCGTCGCGGAAGAGGTGGTGGAAGCGCCAGGCGCGCAGCCGTTCCACGGCCTTGCCGTCGACGCCGCCGTCTTCGGCGAGGCCTCGGAGGTTGTGGAAGAGATCGCCGATCGCCGAATCGAGGTTGCGCGCCACGGCGCGGGCGAGCACCCGCCGTTCGTCGAGGGCGGCGTCGCGCAGGCGCCCGAAGGCGAACGTCATCACCACGCCCGCGGCCGCCATGAACAACAGGAACCACCGCGCCAGGAGGGCGTAGATCCGGCGTCTCAGGGTGCGGCGTTTCATTGATGGCTCCTTGGCCAGGATATACTCGACGGCTATGCACGAGCGGATCGGCAAGTACCACGTCATCCGGGCGGCAGGCCATGGCGGTTTCGGCACCGTCTACGAGGGTTACGACGTGGAGCTCGACCGCAACGTGGCGATCAAGATCTGCGTCGGCGACGACCGCCAGATCGAGCGCTTCCGGCGCGAGGCGCGCATCGTCAGCCAGCTCAAGCACCGCAACGTCGCGCTCGTCTTCGACTTCGGCTTCGACGAGCAGGCCGGCGTCCACTACCTGGTCGAGGAGTTCCTCTCCGGCGTCGACCTCGAGAAGAAGCTCGACGACCGCGACCGCCTGCCGCCGGCCCTGCGGCTGCGCTACCTGATCGGGATCGTCCAGGGCCTGGAGTTCGTGCACGAGAAGGGGCTGATCCACCGCGACCTGTCGCCGCGCAACGTCCGCGTGCTGCACGACCACACGATCAAGATCATGGACTTCGGTCTCGCCAAGGACGTGACCGATTCCACCCTCACTCTGATCGGCGACAATTTCGGCACCATCGGCTACACCGCGCCCGAGCAGGTCACCGGCATGCGCGCCGTGGACCACCGCACCGACGTCTTCTCCTTCGGGGTGATCGCCTACGAGCTCCTGACGCTGACCAATCCCTTCCTCGCCGAGGACATGGGGACCTTCATCCGCAAGCTCCACCGCCACCAGCCGCGGCCGCTGACCGAGCTGTGGCCCCACTGCCCTCCCGACCTCGCGGCGGCGGTCCACAAGTGCATGGAGAAGGACCCGGAGGAGCGTCCCGCGTCGTGCTCGGAGCTGCTGCCGATCCTCAAGGCGGCGCTGCGGACGCTGCGCGACGAGGAGGTGCCGGCGATCTTCGCGCCCCCGCTGGTCGCGTCGGAGCCGTACCAGGACGTCCTCCTCGACGAGGAGATCAGCGTCGACTCGGGGCGGCCGACGTCGCACTTGCTGGTGCCCCGCACTCTGCCGGCCCCGGCGGCGCCGTCGACCCGGGGCGCCGCGGCGCCGGCGAGCCGCGGCGCTCTTCCCGGTTACCTGATGGGCGTGGCCGCGACCGCGGCCCTCGCCGTCCTGGTCTTCGCCGTCCTGCGCCCCGGCGACGCCGGCGAGGCCACCGCGGCGGCGGTGCCGGGCCGGGAGTCCGCGCGGCCTTCGGTGGCGCCGGGCGGCGCCGCGGCGCCGGCGGGCGCGGCGCTCGGCTTTCCGCTGCGCTGCGAGAGCTCAGGCCCGCGCGAGCGCGCGTCGATCCTGCTCCTGGCGCCGCTGCCGCCAGACGTCGCCGGGATCAGCCACTGCTACGTGGTGCGGAAGCCGGCCTGGTCCTACGGCGCCAAGGTGCGGCGCGAGTGCGGCGGCGAGACGTTGCGCCACCTCGACCGCGTGGAGGTCCGCTCGGGGCAGGGCTACGCCTACCAGGTCCAGGTCGCCGACGCCGCCGGGGCGCTGCTGGCCGAATCGTCGTGCTCGCTGGTGGTGCCGGCAGACTGAAGGAGATGGGCCGTGCGGCTGTGGATTCCTCTCTTCGCCCTGGGAACGCTCGCCGCGGCCGCCGCGGCGCCCCGGACCTTCATCGTCGAGCTCGGCGTTCCCGGCCTCGCCGTGGACGTCAACGGCACCGCGGCGACGGCCGACGCCGGCGGCACCCTGCACCTCACCGTCGACGCGGCGGCGGGCGAGGTCCTGCGCTTCCGCTCGCGGGCGGCGGCGTGGACCCTCGACGCGCGGCGCACCGTGCCGGCGGAGGACCCCGCCATCCCCATCCTCTGGGACCTGACCTCGCAGGTGCGGCCGGCGCCGCCGCCGACGCCTCCCACGGCGCCTGCGCCCCCCGAGCCTGCCGCCGCCGCGCCCGTACCGCCGGCGGCCGACGACCCCTGCCGCGACCGGCTGTCGATCCGCTGCCGGCGGGCGCGGTGGGCGGCCTTCGACGACGCGGTGGCGCGCCGCGACTGCCCGGCCGCCCTCGCCGTGGCCGGCGCGCTGGCCGCCGACTACCCCGAGCTGCTGGCCACCGCGGACGGCGCCGCGGCGCTGGCCGCGGCCTATCTCGACTGCGGTCTCGGCGCCGGCGGCGAGCGTCGCGTCGCGCTGCTGCGGCTCGCGATCGAGATCGCCGCGGGCTACGGCGAGGGCGAGCTGTGGTGCCGCGGCCCTCAGTCGCGGCTGCTGGCGCGTGCCTACGAGGTCCTGGGCGAGGAGGAGGAGGCGGCGGCGAGCGCCGCCGCGGCGCGGGCGCGATGCCCGGCGGACGGCGATCAGGCGGCCCTCGAGTGGGAGGTCTACTTCCGCTTCCGGCTCGGCGAGCTCGAGCGCTGCGCCGCGCTGGCGGCGAGCGCGCCGCGGCGGCTGGGGCTCTTCCTGCGCGCCTGGCTCGAGCTGGCCCGCGGCGAGTGCGCCGCCGCGGTGGAGCTCGAGCCCTCGGGCGACCTGCCGTGCACGGGCCTGCCGCAGGAGTTCTGCTCGCGCCAGTACGGCCGCTGGCTGCTCGCCTGCGGCCACGGCGGCGACGACTACGCCGCCGCGGCCCGCTACCTGCGCGCCGCCCTGCCGGCGGATCCCGCGGACTGGGACGACCTGGCGGCCGGCGGCGACGGCGATCGGCTCGACGGGGCGCTCGCCGAGCTCGCCGAGGCGGAGCTCCTGAGCCGCGACTACGCCGCCGCGGCCCGCCACTTCGAGCGTCTCCTGCGGCCCGGCGAGACGGTGGACGCCGAGACGGCCGTCGAGGAGCCCGCCGAGATGGACGCCGAGCGCGCCACGCTGTGGCGTCTCTACGGCGACGCCCTGATGCTCGCCGACGACGGCGACGCGGGGCGGCGCGCGGCGCTCGCCGCCTACGAGACTTCGCGCGGCGGCCTGCCGCCGCTCTCGCTCGCCGTGGCGGTGGTGACCAACAACGTCTGCGTGCTCCGTGCTAGGCTCGGCGTCGACACGGCGGCCGATCTGGACGCCCTGGAAGCGGCCCTCGAGCACCTGCCGGAAGACGTGTTGGACATACGACGCCTGCGTCTGTGGTTGACGCACAACCTCCTCGCCCTGCGCATCCGCCGGCTTGAGAGCGACGCCGAGCTCGGGGCGCAGGAGAAGCTGGTCCGCCTCCAGGAGTTGCGCGCCCCCTTCGCCGCGTACCAGCGCGAGCTCGAGGCCCTGAGCGGCGAGGCTCACCTCGAAGCCATCGTGCACGAAGGCCGCCGGTTCGCTCTCGCCCTGCCCTGACGATGAAGAAGCTCCTGCTGCTGGCCGCTGCCGCGTCGTGGGCCTGCTCGGCGGCCGAGGCCCCGGCGCCGCCCGTGGAGCCGGCGCCCCCTCCTCCTCCCGCCCCGACGCTCGCCGAGCTCCAGAGCACCTACCTGCCGCGCATCGAGGACGTGGAGCGCAGCGTGAGCGCCTTCGAGGAGCGCCGGGAGGAGATCGTGGAGCGCAAGCTCGCCGACCGCGAGCGCCTGCGCGAGCTCCAGGAGATCCGCCGCGGCGAGCTGGCGGCGCAAGGCGACAAGATCGCGCTGCTCGAGGATCAGCTCGCCGATCGCCGCGCCCGGATCGCCAGGCTCGGCGAGCGCGGCGACGGCCCGCTGCGCCGCGAGCTCGAGCAGGAGTCGGCCCGCCTCGAGCGCGAGGTCGCGCAGGAGTCGGCGGAGCTCGCGGCCGCCGAGGCCGAGCACGCGGCCGCCGCCGCCGACCTCGAGCGCCTGGAGACCGCGGACGCCGAGGGGCTCTTCCGCGCCGAGGTGCAGCCCCTCTACCGCCAGGGCATCGAGCTCCACCTCGGCTTCTACCAAGGCCTGATCGAGCTCACCCGCCAGCGCCTGGCGCCGGGCGAGAACGCCGCGGCGCTGATCGACCACTTCTCGGGTCGCCTCGCCGAGCGCCGCGCGCTGCTCGCAGGCCAGGTCGAGCCCGCCGCCTTCGCCGCCCTGCGCCACGAGCTCGAGCTCGACCGGCGCATGAGCCAGGCCTGGCTCTCGGCGCTGATCCTCGAGGTGCGCTTCGAGCTCGGCCAGTACCGCCTCGAGACCATCTCGCGGGAGGAGCTCCGCGAGCTCGAGCTGCTGGCCGAGGCCCTCGAGGAGAGCTGGAGCACCAACCCGCGCCTGGTCATGTTCGTCGATGGCCACGCCGACAGCCGCGGTTTCCGCGGCGTGACCCCCTGCGTGTCGGCGACCAAGAACCGCGAGCTGTCGCGGCAGCGGGCGGCGCAGGTGCGGGACTTCTTCCGCCAGCGCCTGGGCGGCGACGAGCGGATCCGGCTGGACTGGTTCGGCAACTTCAGCCTGCGCACCGGCGCGCGCTCCGACGAGCTCGAGAACCGGCGCATCGAGCTGCGGGTGGCCGCCGAGCGCGACGACGGCGGCTTCGACGCCCACCGCGAGTATTTCGCCAGGCGCCACGGCCTGGAGCTCGCCGGACGGATCTTCCGGCGTACCGGCGGCGCCTGGGTGGAGGAGCCCTGCGCCGGCCGCGAAGCCGACGCCGAGGTCGAGTACCTGAGCCCGCCGTTCGCAGAGCTCGCGGCGCGGCTGGAGCTCGACGCCGCGGCCGGCGTGCGCCTCGGCGCCGAGGACCGCGAGATCGAGGTCCGCCTCGGCAACGCCTTCGTCGTCGACGACGGCGGCCGCTGCGTGGCCGTGCGGCCCTGCCCGGACCCGTCGCCCTGAGGATCCCGATGCCCGACCACGAAGAACGAACGATCCCCACCCTCGTCCACGGGCGCTATCTGATCGACCGCGGCGCCCCGGCGCGCCCGGGCCGCCCGCTGCTCGTGGGCTTCCACGGCTACGCCGAGAACGCCGAGCGCCACCTCGAAAAGCTGCGGCGCATTCCCGGCGCCGGCGATTGGGTCGTCTGCGCGGTGGGCGGTCTCCACCGCTTCTACCACCCCAAGACCCAGGAAGTCATCGCGAGCTGGATGACGCGCCAGGACCGCGAGCAGGCGATCGACGACAACGTGCGCTACGTGGCGGCGGTGATCTCGCGCCTGCGGCGCGAGGAGGGCACGTCGGAGGTGCTGGCGCTGGCCGGTTTTTCCCAGGGCGTGGCCATGGCCTACCGCGCGGCGCTCGGCTGCGGCTTGCCCTGCCACGGCGTGCTGGCGCTGGCGGGCGACGTGCCGCCGGACGTCGCCGCGCTACGTCCTCCCGCGTTCCCGCCGGTGCTCCTCGGCCGCGGCACCGCCGACGGGTGGTACACCGAGGAGAAGATGGACGCGGATCTGGCGGCCCTGGAGGCCGCCGGCGCCGCGGTCACTCCTTGCGTCTTCGACGGCGGTCACGACTGGACCGACGCCTACTACGAGGCCGCCGGGCAGTTCCTGGAGACGATTCGCAATGAAGGAGGTGGATGATGAGCGACGTCGACGGCAGAACTGAAGCTCTGCAATTCGATCGCGCGGAGTACGAAGGCAGCGGGGAGACGGCGGGCGCGGCCCCGATCGTCCGCTGCACCGGGTGCGGGCAGTCGATCCCGGACTCCTACTACAAGGTCAACGACCAGGTCGTCTGCGGCCTCTGCCACGCCAAGGCCCTGGCGGCGCGCGGACCGGGGGGCGGCGCCGGACGTTTCTTTCGCGCCCTGGGCCTCGCCCTGGCGGCCGGAATCGCCGGCGCCGCGCTCTACTACGCCGTGCTGGCGTTGACCGGCTACGAGGTCGGCCTGATCGCGATCGTCGTCGGCTTCATCGTGGGCATCGCCGTCCGGAGCGGCTCCCGTCACCGCGGCGGCTGGCTCTACCAGGGCCTGGCCATGGCCGTCACCTACCTCGCCATCGTCTCCACCTACGTCCCCATGGTGATCCAAGGGATCAGGGCCGCCGATCTCCCCGCCACGCAGGAGTCCGGCGCGCCGAACCAGACGCCGACAGACGAGACAGTGGTCACGGCGTCGGCGCCCGCGGCACCGACGCAGGACGTCGAGCAGGAAGTGATCCTCTTCGTAATCGCTTGCGCCCTCGCTCTCGTGGTGCCGTTCCTGAGCGGTTTTGACAACATCCTCGGTCTCATCATCATCGGCATCGGCCTCTACGAGGCCTGGAAGCTCAACAAACGGCAAGCGTTCGCCGCTGAAGGCCCGTTCCAGGTCGGCGTGCAACCGGCCTAGCCGCGGATGTCCACCCCCGAGCGGCTGACCTGCCGCCAGTGCGGCACCCAGATCGCTCCGGCGCTCCTGAGCTGTCCGGCCTGCGGCTGGCTGGTCCATGGCGACGAGCTCAAACGGCTCGCGCAGGAGGCCGAGGCGGCGGCCGCCGCGAGCCGCTGGGTCGACGCGCTGGGTGCCTGGCGGCGGGTCCACGAGCTGGTGCCGGCCGGCAGCCGGCAGTTCCACGCCGTCGCCGCGCGCATTGAAGTGCTCGGCCGGAAGGTCGACGCCGGCGAGGACGAGGCCGCGGAAAGGAAGCGTCCGGCCTGGCTTGGGCGCGGCGGAGCGATCGCCGCCGCCGGTCTCCTGCTGTGGAAGCTCAAGGCCGTGCTCGGCTTCGTCCTCACCAAAGGGAAGGTCCTCCTCCTGGGGCTCGGCAAGGGCGGCACGATGATCTCGATGCTGCTGTCGGCGGGCCTCTACTGGACGATCTGGGGCTGGAAGTTCGCCTTCGGCCTGGTGCTCGCGATCTACGTCCACGAGATGGGGCACGTGGCGGCGCTGCGGCATTACGGCATCCGGGCCTCGGCGCCGATGTTCATCCCCGGCCTCGGCGCCGTGATCCGCCTCAAGCAATACCCGGCCAACCCGCGCGAGGACGCCCGGGTGGGTCTGGCCGGCCCGCTCTGGGGTCTGGGCTCGGTGATCGGCTTCTACGCCGTCTACCTCGCCACCGGCTGGACGAGCCTCGCCGCCATCGCCCGCTTCAGCGCCTGGATCAACCTGTTCAACCTGCTGCCCGTCTGGCAGCTCGACGGCGGACGCGCCTTCCGCGCCCTGGGCCGCGCCGAGCGCTGGATGGTGGCACTCACCATGGGCGTCATGTGGTTCCTGACCGGGGAAGGGCTGCTGGTGCTGCTGGCGCTCGCCGCCGGCGTCCGGGCGGCGGTGGGCCAGGCGGCGGAAACGTCGGACCGCGTCTCTTTCCTGCAATTCGTGGGGCTCGTGGTGGCGCTCTCGCTGCTCACTCTGATCGAGGTTCCCGGACTGCCGGGGACCCCCTGAAGGGACCGGACGTGTCCGCAGTCTACGGCGAGGTCCGCGAGCGCCTGCGCCGCTTCGCCTCCTTCGAGAGGACGGGGGACGCCGCCCACCTCAGCCCGCCGGCGTCCATGGAGCGCCTGCTGGGCGACCTCGGCCGTCCCGACCGGCGCTACGCGATCGTCCACGTCGCGGGCACCCTCGGCAAGGGGCTGACGGCGTCGATGATCGCCGCCATGCTCGCCGAAGGCGGCCTGCGCACCGGCCTCTACACCTCGCCCGCGGTCCTCGGCGTGCGCGACGGCATCCGGATCGACGGCGACCCGATCGCCGAGGACGCTTTCGCCCGCAGCGCCGCCGCCGTCCTCGCGGTGGCCGAGAGCTACGGCGACCGGGTGCCCCTGTCGGCGTTCGACCTGACCACGGCGACGGCACTGTTGGCCTTCGCCGAGCTCGGCGTCGCCTGGGCGGTGGTCGAAGCGGGCCTGGGGGGCCGCGACGACGCGACCAACGTCACCGCCAAGGCGCTGGCCGTCCTCACCGCGATCGATCACGACCACGCCGCCGTCCTCGGGCCGACGCTCGAGGAGATCGCCGAGCACAAGCTCGGCATCCTGCGACCCGGCGTGCCCGCCGTGGTGGCCGAGCAGGAGCCGGCGGCGGGCGAGATCCTGCGCCGCCGGCTCGCCGGCGTCGAGGACGTCGCGTGGAGCGAAGGCCTGCGCGTCGGGACGACGGCGGACGGCGGGCTCGAGGTCGTCTGGCCGGACGGCGAGACCGTGCGCGCGCGTCCTCGGCCGTGGTGGCCGGCCACCGTCTGCGTCCCGTGCCTGAAGACGGCGCTCACGGCGCGCGAACGGCTCGCCGCCGGCGCCGTCAGACGCGACGCCTGGACCGATGCGGCGCTCGCCGTCGCCCTGCCCGGACGGCTCGAGTACCGCGAAGAGCTGGTCTGGCAAGGGACGGCTTGCGGGCCGGTCGTCCTGGACGGCTGCCACAGCCCGGCGGCCGTCCGCGCCTGCGCCGCGCAAGTGCGCGCCTGGGGCGTCGAGGGCTACACGCTGGTCCTCGGTCTGGCCCGCGACAAGCTCACCGAGCCGCTGCGGCCCGCCCTGGCCGCCCTGTGCCGGCGGGCGCGCCGCGTCGTGCTGGCGCCGTTCGACTCGCCACGCTCGTCGCCGCCGAGCGTCGCGTCCTACCTGCTCGAGAGCGACCCAGGGCTCGCTCCCGAGGTCGCCGGCACGCTCGACGAAGCGCTTACCCGCGCCACCGCGTCGGCCGGCCGTCCGCTGGTAGTGGCGGGCTCGCTCTACCTTATCCGCGACGTCCTGAGCCGGCTACGAGATCCATCCGAGTCATCCAGGGCACAGTCCTGAAATCGGGCGTCAGAATTCGGACCTCTCATACGTCTATACCCCTCTGAACACAAATGAACGCCTCCACCTCGGCATTGCCCGAGGACCGGCGACGGCGTTCGCCCATTCAGAGGAGAGACGGAATGCCTCGAGATCCACGGTGGGTCCAGGAGGGTGGCGGCCTCGACGAGGTCACCTGCGTCGTCATCCAGAACCGCTTCCTGCTGCGGCCGTCCGCCGAGCTCAACGACCTCGTCCTCGGCGTGATCGGCTACGCGCAGCGCCAGATCCGAATGCGGATCTGCGGCCTGACGGTGCTCTCGTCCCACTACCACATGCTGCTCTGGCCCGAGGACGCGCTTCAGCGGGCACGCTTCATGGAGCTGGTCAACACGAACCTCTCGAAAGAAGTCGGCCGGCTGCACGACTGGCCGGGGACGATGTTCCCCGATCGCTACCACAGCGTGCCGGTGAGCGACGAGGAGGAGGCCCAGGTGGCCCGGCTCAAGTATCTGCTGGCCAAAGGCTACGCTTCATACTGCACCTCATTCTTGGTTCATTGAGTCCGTGGTTGGTTGTACGCGGTCCTAAGGCGATCTCGGACCTCTTCGGGAGTGGCCGGGGCAAGGCAGGGATCCTCGTAGAGTGGACTTGGAGGAGGCCACGGCGCCCCCACCGCTTGATCGTCCCCCGACCGCCCCGGAGCTTGTTGGCCAACTCGCTCCCCTTGAGGAGCCCTCGGTCGCGCAGTCGGCGGGATCTACTCTTGAGCTTGTAGCCGATTCGGAGGATGCTGACGATGGCTGGGGTGAAACTCTGGCCCCTCGAGGGGCAGAGCC
>DASWIG010000531.1:0-7144 GCA_036397835.1 Thermoanaerobaculia bacterium | reverse complement strand
TCGACGTAGAGGCCGGGCTCCTCGCGGGCGAGGCGGGCGGTGACGTCGGCGAGGACGACGATCGGGAACTCGAGGCCCTTGGCGGCGTGGGCGGTCATGATCCGTACGCCGTCGGCGCCCTCCTCGAGCACCGGGCTCTGGCTGCTGCCCGGACGCTCGGCCTCGGCGGCGAGGCGCTCGACGAAGCCGCGGAACGACAGCCCGCCGCGCACCTCGAAGCCGCGCGCCAGGTCGCAGATGCGCTGCACGTTGGCGAGCACCTGGTGGCCCGCCGGACGCAACGCGAAGCCGGCGTGGGCGCGGGTGAACTCGAGGAGCTGGTGCACGGTCTCGACGATCGGCAGACGGTTGCGCTGGCGGTGCAGGCGCGCCAGCAGCCGCAGGGCCTCGTAGATGGCGACGTGCTCCTCAGGCGTCTTCTCGGGCACCCGGAAGGGGTGCAGGGTGCCGACGTCGAAGCGGTAGCGCAGCAGCAGGTTGTCGGGGACGGCGAAGAGGCTGCCGCGCAGCGTGGCGTAGACGGAGAGCTCGTCGTCGGGCCACTCGACGGCGGCGAGGGCGGCGCGCAGCGTCTCGACCTCCTCGCGCTGGTGGAACGAGCGCCCGCCCAGCAGCAGGTGCGGGACGTTGCGCGCCTCGAGGGCGCGGACGTAGTCGTGAGTCACGTCGCTGCCCCACGACATGAAGCGGCGGAAAAGGATCGCCACGTGGCGTGGCGCGATGGGTACGCGGCGGCCGCGCTCGTCCGGGTCCTCCACCGTCCAGCGGCTCTCTTCGATCAGCCATTCGAGGAAGGCGGCCACGGCGTCGGGCAGGCATTCCTCCACGGCGCGGGCAGCGATCTTCGACCAGCCGTAGGGCCGCGGCGCCGGCAGGGCCACGAGCTGCGGCTGGCCGGCCACCTCGGGGCGGTGCGGGTCGAGGGGCACGTAGTCGGGCTGGCCGCGGTCGCGGTCGCCGGTCATCTCGCCGCGGAAGGCGGCGTTGATCGCATTCTGCAGGGGAGGCAGGGCGCGGAAGCTGCGGGTCATGTGGACGAGGCCGACGCCGCGCGCCGTCAGCCGCGCCTTGACGTCCTGGTAGAGCACCACGTCGGCGCGGCGGAAGCGGTAGATGGACTGCTTGGGATCGCCGACGAGGAAGAGCTTGCCCGGCACCGGGCGCACGCGCCGCCAGTCGGTCTCGCCGGGGTCGTCGGCGGCGAGCAGCAACAGGAGCTCGGCCTGCAGCGGGTCGGTATCCTGGAACTCGTCGACGAAGACGTGGGTAAAGCGCTGCTGGAGGTAGCGGCGCACCTCGGCGTCGCCGCGCACCACGTCGCGGGCGGCGATCAGCAGGTCGAGGAAGTCGAGGTGGCCGGTGCGGCGCTTGAGCTCTTCGTAGCCGTCGATGACCTCGGCGAGCTCCCGGCGCAGGAGCGCGGCGAGCTCGGCGTCGGCGCGCAGCCTGAAGTCGTCGAGGGTGGCCATCAGGGCGTCGCGGGCGGCGAGGGCGTCGTCGCGGGTCACGCCGGGGGCGAACCACTTGCCGCGCCCGCGCCAGCCGAAGTTGCGGCGCAGGTCGCGCGCCAGCTCGAGGAGCTGCGCCTCGAGCTCGTCGCCGTCGCGCTCGGAGACCGCGTCGGAGCGCCGGATCCAGGTGGCGAGGGCGTCGGCGGGATCGAGGGCGCGGCGCAGGTAGTCGTGGCGGTTCGGGCTCTGGCGCACCAGCGCCGCCATCTCGAGTACCTGGGCCACCGCACCGGCGACGGCGGCCTCGCGGTCGAAGGGCTCGCGCCGCCAGGGGGCCGGGAAGTCGCGCCAGTCCACCAGGCTGCGGCCGGCGTCGCGCAGGCGGTCGAGCGGCGAGCTGCCGGCCGGGGCGCGTTCGCGGGCCAGGCGGCTCAGGGCGCGGCGCAGGCCCTCGGGCATCTCGCCGAGCCGTCGCTCGATCCAGGAGCGGAAAGCGCGGTCGTAGAGCCGCGCCGACTCGTCCTCGTCGAGCTCGCGGAAGGCGGGGTCGACGCGCGCCTCGACCGGCCTTTCGCGCAGGATCTCGGCGCAGAACGAGTGGATGGTGCCGATGTGGGCCTCTTCGAGGCGGGCCAGGGCGTCCTCGAGGGCGCGTCGCTCGCCGGCGTCTTCGGTGCGGCTGCGGGCCTCGTCGAGGCTCTGGCGCAGGCGCAGCTTGAGCTCGCCCGCGGCCTTGCGGGTGAAGGTCACCGCCACCACGCGGTCGACCCGGGTCTTGCCCTTCTCGAGCACCGCCACCAGCCGGCGCACCAGCTCGGTGGTCTTGCCGGTGCCGGCGGCCGCCTCGACGATCAGGCTCTCGTCGAGGGCGGAGCGCACGCGCCGGCGGGCGGCGGAATCGTCATGGGGGGGCTCGCCGGCGCGCGGGTCGCCGGCGCCCGGAGAAAGGGCGAGCTGCTCCGACATGTCGGAGACGATTCTAGCAGCCGAGGGGCAGGGCCGGCGTCGGACGTGTCGGACGCGTCCGACCTGTCGGACGTGGTTCGCCCATTCGGTGAATGGCCAGCTAGTCGTCCGCCGCCTGCTCGAGGGGCACGGCGACGCAGGTCTCAGGCCCCACCAGCACGAAGAGGTCGAGGCGCTCCCTGGGCAGCTCCTCGGCGTGGAACTCGCCAAAGCGGCTGGTCAGCGAGCGGGCCACGATCCGGCCGCCCGCCGTGACCAGCACCGGCACCCGAGCCACCGGCCGCCGCTCGGCCCGGGTCTCGAGCACCTGGCCCACCAGGGCCGCGCGGCGCGAGCCGGCGTCGGCCTCGAGGCGCAGGTCGACGCTGTAGCCCTCGGCCTTGAAGGAGAGCTGCCGGAACGCGGGTTGGAGATCGCGCGTGCCCGCGTGGGCCGGCTCGAGCAGGCTGTCGAAGGTGATCTCGACCGGCAGGAAGCGCCACGGCGTCGAGACCGCGGGCGCGTCCGCGTGGCGTTGCACGGCCGCAATGGCCTTGACCGTCCTCAGCGCGTACTCCGGCAGCTCCGTTTCCTGGTCGGTGCGGGCCACCGCCATCACGCGCGTCAGGAATTCCACCGTGCCGCGAGCCCTGGCGTCGCCGGCCGCCAGTTGCTCGCGCATCTCCCGCTCCGCCTCCGGAGCTGCCACCCCCCTCACGAAATCGCACCACTCGGTCACGTCGAAGGTAGTCATCGTAGAGTCTCCGTCTTGCGTCCTTGAAAAGAAAGAACCTTCTCACTTCAAGTAGGGTCAGCCGGGAAGCCGATAAATATAGGGAATCCTCGGTCCGTTTTACGTCAGAGCCTCGTCGATGAGCAACGCCTGCTCCTGCTTGTGCGCCGCCGCCGATCCGGTGGCCGGGCTCGCCGACACCGGGCGGGTGACGCAGGAGAGCGGCCAGCGGCCGTCGAGCAGCGGCTCGACGTGGAGCCGCATGAATCCCCAGGCGCCCATGTTGACGGGCTCTTCCTGCACCCAGACCAGCGGCGTGTCATGGGGGTAGGCCCCGAGCGCTCCGAGGAGGACGGCGGCATCGATCGGGTAGTACTGCTCGAGACGCAGGATGGCGACGTCGTGGCGCTCGCGCTCGCGCCGCGCCGCCTCGAGGTCGTAGTAGACCTTGCCGCTGGTGAGGATCACCTTGGCGACCGACCCGGGGTCGGCGTCGCCGGCGTCGGGCAACACGCGGCGGAAGGCGCCTTCGGCGAGCTCGTCGAGGCTCGAGACCACGGCGTTGTGGCGCAGCAGGCTCTTGGGCGACATGACCACCAGCGGCTTGCGCCACGGCCGCACCACCTGGCGCCGCAGGCAGTGGAAGAGCTGGGCCGGGGTGGTGAGGTTGACGACCTGGATGTTGTCCTCGGCGGCCAGGTCGAGGAAGCGCTCGAGGCGGGCGCTCGAGTGCTCGGGGCCCTGCCCCTCGAAGGCGTGCGGCAAGAGCATCACCAATCCGCTGAGCCGCCGCCACTTGTCCTCGCCCGAGGTGATGAACTGGTCGATGATCACCTGGGCCACGTTGCAGAAGTCGCCGAACTGGGCCTCCCACACCGTCAGGCCCTCGGGGGTGTCGAGGCTGTAGCCGTAGTCGAAGCCGAGGACGGCGATCTCGGAGAGCGGGCTGTCGAGGATCTGGAAGCGCGCCTGGTCGGGGGTGAGGTGCGCGAGCGGCGTGTAGGTCTCGCCGGTCTCGACGTCGTGGAACACCGTGTGGCGATGGCTGAAGGTGCCGCGGCCGGAGTCCTGGCCGCTGAAGCGCACCGGAGCGCCTTCGACGAGGAGCGACGCCAGCGCCAGGGCCTCGGCCGCCGCCCAGTCGAGGGGCTTTTCGCCGTCCGCCATCTCGAGGCGCACGTCCATGAAGCCCTTGAGCTTCTTGTGGACGTGGAAGCTGCCGGGCACGCGGGTGGTGGCGCGCAGCAGCTCGGCCAGCTTCGCCTTGTCGACCCCGGTCGCCACCTCCGGCGTCTCGGCGTCGGAGCCGCCGCGGTAGGGTTTCCACAGGCCCTCGCCGCTGGCCGGGCCGCGCAGCTTGTAGCCCGGGTCGCGTGCTCTCGAAAGCTCGCCTTCGAGGTTTTTCTTGCGCTGGCGGGCGATCTGGTCGGCCTCCTCGCGGGTGACGCCGTCGAGCTTCAGGAGGTGCTCGAGGTAGCCCTCGCGCACCGGCTTGCGCTCCCTGATCTTGTCGTAGAGCAGCGGCTGGGTGAAGGAAGGCTCGTCGCCTTCGTTGTGCCCGTGGCGCCGGTAGCAGTACATGTCGATGACGACGTCGTTGCGGAACTCGTGACGGTAGTCCATGGCGACGCTTACCACGTGGGCCACGGCTTCGGGGTCCTCGCCGTTGACGTGGAAGATCGGCGTCTGGAGCATGCGGGCCACGTCGGTGGCGTAGCGCGTCGAGCGGCCGGCCTCGGGCGGCGTGGTGAAGCCGATCTGGTTGTTGACGATCACGTGCACGGTGCCGCCGACGCGGTAGCCCGACAGGTCGCTGAGGTTGAAGAGCTCCTGCACCACCCCCTGGCCGGCGAAGGCGGCGTCGCCGTGGATCACCACCCCCAGGCAGCGGCGGTGCTCGGCGTCGCCGTAGCGGTCCTGCTTCGCGCGCACGCGGCCGGCGAGCACCGGACCTACGAACTCGAGGTGGCTGGGGTTGAAGCACAGCGACAGGTGCATCTCCTGGCCGTGGAACGAGCGGTCGGAGCTGTAGCCGAGGTGGTACTTGACGTCGCCGCGGCCGATGAACTCCTCGGCGTCCTCGTCGGCGAACTCGCGAAAGACCTCGCTCGCGCTCTTGCCCATGACGTTGACGAGCACGTTGAGGCGGCCGCGGTGGGCCATGCCGAACACCACCTCGCGCACCCCCTGGCAGCCGGCCTCCTCGAGGGTCAGGTCGAGCAGCGGGATCAGCGTCTCCGCGCCCTCGAGCGAGAAGCGCTTGGCGCCGAGGAACTTGCGGTGGATGAACTCCTCGAAGAGCTCGGCGTCGGTGAGCTTGGTCAGGATGCGGAGCTGCTCGTCGCGGGTCAGGCGGCGGTGGTGCCGCGGGTCCTCGAGCCGGGCCTGGAGCCACTCCTTGGCCTTCAAGGCGTCGATGTGCATGAACTGCACGCCGATCGACCTGCAGTAGGTCGCGCGCATGCGCTCGAGGATCTGGCCGAGGCTCATCACCGTGGTGCCCGGAATCATCGTCGACGAGAAGAGCGCGTCGAGGTCCTGCTCGCCGAAGCCGTAGTGCTCGGGATCGAGCTCCGGGTACGACTTCAGCTTCGGCGGCCCCAGTGGGTCGAGGTGGGCGAGCAGGTGACCGCGGACGCGGAAGTTGTGGATGAGCTGGTTGACCTTGTCCTGGCGGGTCGAGTCGCTGCGCAGACGCGAGGAGAGGACGCGCAGGAAGCCGCGGGCGAGAGCCGGGCGGCGATCGATCAGGGCCAGCAGGTCGTCGCGCTTGAGCCGCAGCACGCGCACCTCGCCGCGGGCCGCGGCGTCGGCGATGCGGGGCAGCGCCGAGAACACGCCGAGCTCGCCCACCACGTCGCCGGGGCGCAGGGTCACCACCAGGCCGTCGCGGCGGCGGATCACCAGGGTACCTTCCATCAGCAGGTAGAGGCTGTCGACCGGATCGCCCTCGTGGAAGAGCAGGGAGCCGTCCTCGAAGCGCCGCTCCTCGGTCAGGCGGGCGGCGATCGCCAGGTCGCGCTCGGGGACGTCCTGGAAGATCTGGGCACCGCGCAGGAACTTGAGACGCTCGGCGAGGTCGTCCCCGCCCAGCGGCGGCAGCTCGCTCTCGCGGATCGGCACCACGACCGCCCCGGCGGCGACGGGCGGGTTGAAGATGCTGGCGGGCCGGAAGCTGGGGCCGTCGGCCGCGCGCCGCGCCGCGGCGGCGTCGAGCCCGTCGCCGTTGGCGTCGCGCTGGGAGGACTCGAAGTAGCGCCGCCAGTCCTCGTCGACCGAGTCGGGATCGGCGAGGAAGCGGGCGTAGAGCTCTTCGGCGTAGGCGAGGTTGGTGCCGGCGAGGGGGTCCTTTTCAGACATCTCGAGTCTCCGCAGTGGGCATCGGAGACATTGTAACGAACGTAGGACTCTACCACACCCGCCAGGGGGCCTCGCCGCGGGCCCACAGGTCCTCGAGCACGTTCCGGTCGCGGATGGTGTCCATGGCGTACCAGAAGCCGTGGTGGAAGAACGCCCGGAGCTGGTCCTCGCGCACCAGGCGCTGCATCGGCTCGTATTCGAACGGCGTGTCGTCGCCCTCGATCAGGTCGATCACCGCGGGGGAGAGCACGAAGTAGCCGCCGTTGATCCAGCCGCCCTCGCCGATCGGTTTTTCCTGGAAGTCGACGACCCGCGCGTCCTCGCCGCCGTGCGCGAGCTTCAAGACGCCGTACTTCGAGTGCGGCTGGATCGCCGCCACCGTGGCCTGACGGCCGTGGCCGGCATGGAACTCGAGCAGGCGGTCGACGCGAACGTTCGACACGCCGTCGCCGTAGGTGAAGCAGAAGTCCTCGCCGCCGAGGTAGGAGCGCACGCGGCGCAGGCGTCCGCCGGTGGCGGTCTTCTCGCCGGTGTCCACCAGCGTCACCCGCCACGGCTCGGAGGTGTTCTCGTGGACTTCCATGGCGTTCTTCGACAGGTCGAAGGTGACGTCGGAGTTGTGGAGGAAATAATTGGCGAAGTACTCCTTGATCAT
>DASWIG010000530.1:0-3679 GCA_036397835.1 Thermoanaerobaculia bacterium | reverse complement strand
AACCCGGCCAGCGTCCACCTGTTCCGGCTCGGGAACGCGCAGGAGGACACCATCGCCCATCACCTCGCGCAAGGCAGCGCCGAGCTCGTCGCACCGCCCGCCTCGGTCGACGAGATTATCACCGCGCTGGATGAGCTGGGCCCTCCAAATGGCGGTGCGCCTCCCGTCGGCCCGTGCTCGCTCGGCAAGGAGCGGCGGACTCGATTCAACGCCGCCGTCGGCGACCTGGCGCGCGTCTACGCCGCCGCGGCGCGAGCCGGCCAGCGCGCCGTCCCATACTTCGAGGTCGGCGGATGAACGCGACGTCCGAGAACCTCGCCCCGTACACCGCGCGGGCGATCAAGGCGACGGGGCTCGTCGACGAGACGAAGGCCCTCCTGCGAGCCTGGGAGCCCGGCGAGTCGGCCGCGGAGCTTCGCCGCCGTGCCCGCGAGGAAGCCCTTCTCGGCAAGGCCACGGCCAGCCGCAGCGACGACGTCGTGGCGCATGCTTTCAATCAGCGCTTCCTCGCCGGCCCCAAGCCGGCCGCCCCTCATATTCAGAGACTCTTGCGAAGCAAGGGGCCGGGCCGCTGGTTCACAGACCTGTGTCTCTTGTATACGGCCCGCGCCGACGTCGTGCTCCGGGAAGCGGTCACCATCTATGCCGCGGAGCGCCGCGCGAGGGGCTGCACCTACGTCGACACGCAGAGCCTCGTCCATTTCATCGAGGACCAGGAGGCCCGCGGCCGGATGGAGCGTCCCTGGTCCGCCGGCGTCAAGGAAAGCGTCGCTCAACACCTGCTCCGGCAGATGACCGACTTCGGTATTGCCGGCCCGTGGCGGCGCGGGGTGCGCGAGCTCCTACCATTCGAGCCTACGGATCTCGCCATCGCCTGGCTCGCCTACGACCTTCACTTCCGTAAGCACTCGGACTCTCGCGTCGTGGGCCATCGGGACTGGCACGTATGGACGCTCGACGAGGCTCGCGCCCGCGCCAGGTTGTCGTTGCTCGCCCGTCCCGGCCTCTGGGAGTTCCAGGCGGCGGGCTCCGTGGTTCAGATCACGTGGGCGTGCGCCACGATGGAGGAAGTGCTCGATGTCCTCGCTCGAAGCGAGCTTCCGTGAGCTGAGCTCGCGCCTCGGCCTGGTGGATCGCATGAATCCGACCCACGCCGACCCCCTCTTCCACTTCGTGTACCCCCCGGAAGAGACCGGCGAGCTGATGCGCTCGCTCCCCCGCTGGCGTGCCCGCCTCGAAAAGGATGGATGGCGGGTACACGTCCGGTCGATCGCCGAAGTGATGTGGAAGGTCATCGACGCCTCGGGACGCTGGGAGACGTGGCTCGAGGTGGAGCCTGATTGCTCGACGGCGGAGGCCGTCGGCGCGGTCCGCGACGCGCTCCGCGTGAAAGAAGGCTCCGGCCAACCCGGTCTCGCCGCAGCCATCCTCGACCTCGTCTCCCGCGGTGAGCGCAATCGGCTGCTGCTGCTCACCGACGCGGCTCTGCTGCACCCGTTCTATCGCGTGAGGGCCATCGAATCGCTGGTGCACGACCGCGTCGCATCGCCCACGGTCTTGTTCTATCCCGGAAAGCGGGTAGGGCAGTTCGGCCTGCGCTTTCTCGGCTTCTACCCCGAAGACGCCAACTACCGGTCGAGCATCGTCGGGGGCGACGCATGACGACGATTCGCGAGCTCTTCTCGGACCAGCGCCCCATCGACCGGCCCATCGAGAAGGTCATCGACTACTCGGCCGACGATCCCGGCCGGCTGGCGCGTGAGATCGACGAGTACGTCGTCACCGAGCGCCTGGCGGAGTCGTTCGGCCGTTTCATCGAGGTCTACGAAGCTGGCGTGCGCCGCGGCGACGTGGCCGAGGTCGGCGTGTGGGTCTCGGGCTTCTACGGTTCCGGAAAAAGCTCTTTCACCAAGTACCTCGGTTTTGCCCTGGAGCCTGAACGGCGCATAGGAGAGCAGACGTTCCTCGACCGGCTGGCCTCTCACTTTCCCGCGACCGACCTCCGACAGCTCTACCGCACGACCGTCGCCAGCTTTCCCGCCACCGTGATCCTCCTCGACCTGGCGCGTGACCAGCTCGTGGAGAGCACGGCGCACCCGATCACCAACGTGCTCTACGCCAAGGTGCTCCAGCGTCTTGACTACTCCAAGGTGCCCAAGCTGGCCGACCTCGAGGTCAGGCTCGACGAAGAGGGACGGCTCGACCATTTCCGTGCGGCGTACCGCGAGCACTTCCCCGGCAAGGGCGAGTGGGAGGACGTTCACGACGACCCGCTCATCGGTCCCGCGCGAGCGTCCCAGATCGTCACTTCCTTCTTCCGCGACGATTTTCCCACCCCGGAGAGCTTCCGCCAACAGCACTTCCAGGAGCGGCGGTCGGTCGACGAGCTCGCCGACCGCATGATCCGTCTCCTGCGCCGCAAGACGGGGAAGGAGCAGATCGTCTTCATCGTCGACGAGGTCGGCCAGTACGTCGCCCCCCGCACCGACCTCATGCTCAACCTCGACGGCCTCGTCCGCAGCTTCAAGGAGAGAGGCCGCGGCAAGGTATGGCTCGTCGCCACCGCACAGCAGACCCTGACCGAGATCGTCGAGAAGGCCATCCTGAACTCCGCCGAGCTGTATCGGCTGCGCGACCGCTTCCCCATCACCATCGAGCTCTCCGCGGCCGACATCAGAGAGATCACTCACAAGCGCCTCCTCACCAAACGCTCCGACGGCGAACGCCGGCTGCTGGACGCTTTCCGCGCCGAAGGCGAAGGGCTCAAGCTGCAGACCCGGGTCGAGGGCTTCGGCACCAACGGCCCGCTCGACGCCGACACCTTCGCCGCCATGCACCCCTTCCTGCCGGTTTACTTCGACGTGGTCATGGCCCTCATCCGCAGGCTCGCGCGCCGCACCGGCGGCACCGGGCTGCGCTCCGCCATCCGCGTCGTCCAGGACCTCCTGGTCGATGCGATCGCCGATCGACCCTGGAAGACGCTGGCCCGCGCCGACGACCTCTTCGACACCCTCCGCGCCGACATCGACAAGGAGCTCCCGCACGTGGTTGAGGGCGTAGCGCGCGTCGAAAAGCACCGCGAATTCGGCAAGGACCCCCTCGCGGTCCGCGTCGCCAAGGCGATCGCGGCGCTCCAGCCCCTCGACGACTTCCCCCGCACCGCCGGGAACCTCGCCGCCATGCTCTACCCGGCGGTCGGCGCGGTCTCGCTCGTCGATCCGGTACGCAAGGTGCTCGCGAGCCTCGTCGAGACCCGCGAGCTGGGCATCGTCGAGCTGCGGGGCGAGCAGGACACCGACCAGGCCGGCACCGTGGGCTATCTCTTCCTGAGCGACAAGGTACGCCCGCTGCAGCAGGCGCGTGACGCCTACCGCCCGACCGGCGCCGAGAAGCGCCAGCTCGAGATCGGGCTGCTACGCCAGATCTTCGATCCCCAGCCCGAGGTCAGGTTGGCGAACGTGAAGACCGTGCGCGCCGGCCTTTCCCTGAGCAGCACCCCGGTCGCCGGGGAAGGGGGCGACGTCCGCTTCCTGCTCGAGCCGGTGTCGAGCTCCTCCCGCGAGCGGCGGCTCGACGAGCTGAGGAATGAGACCCGCGGCCGGGCCGACTGGCAGTCCACGATCGTCTGGCTCGTAACGCCGCCTCAGGACCTCGACGACCTCCTCTACGAAGCCTGCCG
>DASWIG010000529.1:0-14083 GCA_036397835.1 Thermoanaerobaculia bacterium | reverse complement strand
GTCTGGTAGTCCCGCGTGCGGGTTGGAGGAGCTTGCCACCCCCGACGTCTTGAGCCCGAAGGGCGACAGCCGGTAGCCGGGGGTTTCAACCCGCGGACCCGCCCCGGACCCGGATCCGGCGGTTTCAACCCGCGGACCCGGAACGCTGGCGCAGCTCGTCGACGAGCGCGTCGACCTTGACGCGCAGGTCCTCGAGCGAACCGTCGTTCCACAGGATCCGGTGGGCGGCGCGCCGCCGCAGCTCGCCGTCGCCCTGGACCGCCAGCCGCGCCCGCGCCGCGTCCGCGTCCATGCCGCGGACGACGGCGCGCTCGAGCTGGGCCGCCGGCGGCGACTCGACCGAGACCACGCCGTCGGCTTCGGCGGCGATCTCACGGAAGCGCCCGCGCACCAGTGGGTGGATGGCCGCCTCGAGCCGCCGGCGGGCCTCGGCGTCGGCGAAGACGACCTCGGCGAGCCGTGGACGGTCGACGGCGCCGGCGGCCGCCTGCCGTCAACCCGGTGGCGACGCGTTGAGCGACGCCAGCTCGAGGACGCCGTCGCCGCTGAAGACGTCGCCGAGACGGCGCACCGCGGCGCCGCGCGCGAAGTCGTAGCACAGGTCGTCGTGATCGAGCACGCCGCCCTCGCCGCGGTCCTCGTAGAGCACCACGAGGCGGTCGCCGGCCCGCAGCAGGTCGCCGGGCGCCGCCGGCGACCCCCAGCGGCCCTCGCCCGCCGCCAGGTCCACCTCGAGCCATGACAGCTCCTCGAAAGACCTGCCCGCGGCCTCCAACTGGTCGCGCAGCACCGTGGCGCGGCTGAACGCCAGATGCCGCTGCGCCAGCTCGTCGACCCGTTGGAGGAGGTCGGCCGCCGCGCCGGTCGCGAGCTCGAGCTGGGTCAGGCCGAAGACGCGGGACGCCGTCGCCAGGCGCCCCGGCAAGGCGCTGTAGACCGTGGGGAAGCGCTCCGCCTGGCGCTCCACGTCGCCGCCGCCCCACGACGCCACCCGCTTCTTCGGCCGCGAGGCGTTGACCGAGTCGAAGAATTCCACGCTCACGTGGTAGCGCTGGGTGCCGAAGCGGCGGCGGGGGAGGGCCGAGCCGGCGTCGACGCGGTCGTCGCCGGCCGGCTCGATCCGGCCTGGCACCGACCAGGCGAGCGGCCAGTCGGGGCGGTAGAGCTCCACGAAGCGGAAGCGCTCGAGATCGGCTTGCGAGGCCAGCTCGACGTACGGCGGATTGCCCTCGATGGTGAACCAGCGCACCCGCGGCTCGAGAGGTCGCTCCCAGCGCCGCAGGCGCCCGCCGGGCACGTCGCCGCCGGCGAGGCGCAGGGCCGGCGCCTCGGTGTAGTACACCGGCCCCTCCGCCTCGACCACGGCGTACAGCCGGAAGGGCGTGCCGGCCGTGATCTCCACCGGCTCGGCGACGGCGGCGCCGCCGTCGAGGGCGATGGCGACCCAGGCGGTGACCAGCTCGGGAGCGAGCTTTTCCTCGATGGTCGGTTGCAGGAGGATCGCCAGCACCACCAGACCCACGACCAGGATCGCGCCGAGCAGGAGGTTGGTCTGTCGTTCCATGGCCGAGAGGACCCTAGGGGGGAGCCACTTCCTCCTGCAGCTCCTTGATCCGCTGCGCCACGTCGCGGTAGTTGCTGTTCATGCCGTAGATCTCGAGGAAGGTCCGATAGGCCGACTCGATGTCCCCCTGGGACACGTAGACGTTGCCGAGGTCGTAGAGCAGTCCCAGGGCCTGATCCTCGTCGAGCGCCGGCGACTCGAGACCTTTCTTGTACCAGCGCACGGCGAGCTCCGGCAGCCCTTTGTCGAGAAAGCACAGCCCCAGCATCGAGCTGCAGTCCACGATGTAGCGGGGGTCCTTCGACGCGAGCTGGAACTCGCCGATCGCCTCGTCGAGCAATCCCATTTCGCGGTAGGCGATGCCGAGGTTGTAGTGGGTGTCGAAGTCCGCGGCCGAGAGGTTCTCGGCGACGCCGCGCTTGAAACCGTCGATGATGTCCTGCAGCGTCTGCTCCTGAGGCGGCTCGAGCGGCTTCTCCTGGTCTTCGCCCTCCGCCATCTCGGCCTCCAGCTCCGCCGCGAGGTCGAAGAAGTCGTCCTCCTCCGCGAAGATGGCGTCGGACTTGTCCGGGGCCTCGGCGGCAGGCGGCGGCACTTCGTCGAGCCAGCTCATGCCGGTCTCGTCGAGCTCCGCGCCGGCTTCCTGGCCGGCCGCGGCCGCCTCCTGCGCCAGCTCCGCGCCGTCGCCGAGATCGCCGAGGTCGAGCTCGTCGACCAGCGAGACCAGGCCGGAGCGCGGCGCCTCGGCCGACGGCTCCTGCGTCTCCTCGGCGGTCGCCGGCATGAGGTCCTCGAGCGACGTCTCTTCGGGGACGAATTCCTCGAACCCCGACTGCCGGGCGACGCTGCGCATGAGCTCCTCGATCTCCAGCATCGAGTCGCGCTCGGCGGCCTCCGCCGTGGACGGCTCGAGGTCGAGCGTCACCAGATCCGCGTCCGCGACCTCGGGGACGTGGCCCTGGCGCTGCCGGACCCCGAGCTCGGCCAGCTCCTCCTCGGTGAGAGCCGGCAGGCCGGAGGCGGTGTCGTCGAGGTCTTCGAGCAGCCGGGCGAAGCGGTCGCTGTCGGCGAGCGCGCCGGCGGGCGCCGCGCTCACCTCCTCCTCCTCGAAGGCGAGGCCGGCCGCCGACAGCTCGTCGCGCAGCTCGATCCAGGTCTGAGGCTCGCCGCTTTCACGGGCGATCCGCGCGACCTCGGTGGCGTGGCGCCGCGCGTCGTCGAGGTCGCCGCCTTCGGCCGCGATCCGGGCCATGAGGGCGAGAGCGCCCAGGTGCTCGGGCTGCAGGCCGAGCAGCTCCTGCAGCCGGTCGTCCGCCTTTTCCCGCAACCCGTACTTGGCGAAGACCCTGGCTTCCGCGAGCAGGTCCTCTTCGTGGCGCACCGGGGTGGCGGCGTCGGCGCCGATCTCGTCCAGGGGCCCGTGCACGGCGTCGCCGATCGCGTCCAGAAAGGCGGAGGATTCGCTCTCCACCTCCATCCCGCCGAAGTCGAACGCTCCGCTGCCCTCGAGCTCGATCTCGATCTCGCCCGCCGACCAGTCGATCTCTTCCGGAGCTTCCGCGCCCGAGAGGTCGTCGGCGGACGGCTCTTCGTAGGCGACCGCGTCGCCGACGTCGAGCTCCTCGTCCGCCGGCGGCGGTTCGAGCATGTCGGCCGGCGGCGTGACCTGGGTGGCGAGCGGCTCGTCGCTGTCGAGGTCGAGGGTGAAGACCGAGTCGTCCTCCTCCTGGGAGACGGGGAACGCGGCCACCTTCTCGACGCTCTCGCCTCCGGGCATCTCGGGCAGCTCGAAGGCCGAGTCGTCGAAATCGAGGGAGATCTCCCCCCCGGCGGCCGGCTCAGGCGTCCCCAGCTCGGGCGCGGCCGGCTGGAGCGCCCCCGGCTGAGGCGCCCCCGGCTGAGGGGCGCTGAAGACGTCGAGGCCGATCGCCGCGGCGGCGGGGCTCAGGCTCGCCGCCTTCCGGAGCACTTTCTGGGCCGCCTCGGTGTGGCCCTCGCTGTGGAGGCTACCGACGACCTCGCGCACGAAGTCGAGCTCCTGGTGGTAGGCGTCGAGGGCGGAGAAGTAGACCCGGGTGGCTTCGTCGATCGAGCCGTTGACCAGGAAAAGGTCGGCGAGCTGGCGGTAGGCGCGCAGCGCCTTGTCGGTGAGCTGCTGGCCCTGGTAGAGCCTGGCGAGCTTGAGGTAGTGGGCCGGCGAGTCGGGGTCGATCTCCGTCATCCGCTGGTAGATGTTGATGGCGGAGGTCGCGTTGTCGCGCTTCTCGAAGTGGTCGGCGAGCACCTGGTATTGGGTGCGGGCCTCGTTGAGCAATCCCTGGCGGTAGTAGAGCTCGGCGAGCCGCTCGTAGACCTGGAGCGATTGCGGGCTGAGCTTGATGATCTTCTTGTAGATCGCGATCGCCTTGACGAAGAAGCCGTCGCGGGTGTACTGGTCGGCGATCTGCGAGAAGAGCTTGACGGCCTCGTCGAAGCGCTCGATGCGGGCGTAGAGGTCGCCCACCCGGTTCAGGGTGTTGGCGTCGTTCGGGTTCTCCGCCAGGACCTTGCGGTACTCCTTGATGGCGGCCTCGAGCTTGCCCCGGTTGACCAGCTTCTCGGCGGCGCGGACGACCTTTTCGCGCTTGGCGGCCATCAGCGGGCTTCCTCCGGCCGTGGCGAAGGCTCTCCGGCACGCGGCAGCACCGAGCGGAAAGTGAGGCGGTGGATTGCGCTGGGCCCGTATTGGCCGAGGGCGGCGCGGTGGCGGGCCGCGCCGTAGCCCTTGTTGGCGGCGAGGTCGTATTGCGGGTAGCGGCGGTCGAGCTCGACCATCTGCCGGTCGCGCTCGACCTTGGCGAGGATCGAGGCGCAGGCGACCGCGTAGCTGACCTGATCGCCGCGGATGACCGGCAGGACGGGAAAGGCCAGGCCGTCGAGGCGCACGGCGTCGACCACGGCGATCTCGGGCGCCGGCGCCAGCCGGGCGAGGGCGCGGTGCATGGCCCGGCGGGTGGCCTCGAGCACGTTCAGGCGGTCGACGTCGCGCGGCGAGGTGGCGGCCACCGCGTGCTGCGGGTGGGCGGCGCGGACGGCCGCGGCCAGGCGCTCGCGGTCGGCGGCGGCGAGCGCCTTGCTGTCGTCGACGCCGGCCACCAGGCGCCCGGGCTCGACGACGACGGCGGCGGCCACCACCGGCCCGGCGAGGGCGCCGCGCCCGGCCTCGTCGACGCCGGCCAGGCGCGCGTAGCCGCAGCCCTCCAGGAGCTCCTCGAGCCCCCGCATCAGCCGCAGGCGGTACGCCTCGGTCATCAGCCGGGCCATGGCGGCCCAGCCGGCTCCGGTCGTCAGGGCAACTCCGGTCGTCAAGCCAACTCCCGTCGCTGAGTCTACCGGGAAGTGGGCCGTGGTGCCCGCGCTGGTGACGCTCAGGCGGCCACGGCCGCGATTCGAGCGTCAGTCGATCCGACGCTCTTCGATCCTCGCCGCCTTGCCGCGCAGCGCTCGCAGGTAGTAGAGCTTGGCGCGTCGGACCTTGCCGTGGCGGACGACTTCGATCTTGTCGAGGATGGGCGAATGGAGGGGGAAGACGCGCTCCACTCCGATCCCGCCCGAGATTTTGCGGACCGTGAAACTCTCGCGGGTGCCGCCGCCACGGCGGCCGATCACCACGCCCTTGAAGATCTGGATGCGCTCCTTGCTGCCCTCGACCACGCGGACGTGGACGTTCACCGTGTCGCCGGCGCGGAAGTCCGGTACGGCGTCCTTGAGGTGGGGGCGCTCGACTTGAAGTAGCTGGCTCATGCTCGTAGTCCTCGTTTTTCGGCGATGCCGGGGGTCGGTAGTGCCGGCGGTCGGTTGTGTCCGGGGTCCCTGCCGACCCTATTATTTGGATCCGGAGCCGGAGTTTCAAGTCCGCGGCGGCGGATCGCCGCCGGCCGGGGGCGGCGCGACGCCGATTTCCCGCGCGAGCTCTGCCAATTCGCGGCGGTCACGCTCGTCGAGCTCGGCGGCGGCGAGCAGGTCGGGGCGCTTGGCTAGCGTCGCCCTGAGCGCCTGCCGCCGCCTCCAGGCCTCGACGTTGGCGTGGTGGCCCGAGAGCAGCACCGCGGGCACCGCGTGGCCCTCGACCTCCCGCGGCCGCGTGTACTGCGGGTAGTCGAGCAGGCCGCGGCGGAAGCTGTCGTGCTCCACGGAGTCGGAGAGCCCCACCACCCCGGGCACCTGCCGCGACGCCGCCTCGGCGAGGACCATCGCCGCCAGCTCGCCGCCCGAGAGCACGTAATCGCCGATCGAGACCTCCTCGTCGACGGCGAGCTCGCGCACCCGCTCGTCCACGCCTTCGTAGCGGCCGCACAGCAGCAGCAGGTCGCCGCGGCCGGCGAGCTCGCGCACCCTGGCGTCGTCGAGCCGGCGGCCCTGGGGCGAGAGCAGCACGCGCCAGGCGCCGCCGCCCGCCAGGGCGCGCACCGCCGCCAGCCAGGGCGGCGCCGTCATCACCATGCCGCCGCCGCCGCCGTAGGGCTCGTCGTCGACGCTCTTGTGCGGGTCGTCGGTGAAATCCCGCAGGTCGTGGACGGTGATCTCCATCAGGCCTTCCTGGCGGGCGCGCCCCACGAGGCTGGTCTCCAGGAACGGCCCGAAGAGCTCCGGGAAAATGGTCACGATCCGGATGCGCATGTCTCCACCAGCCCCGGGGGCAGACGCAGGTCGATGCGGCGCGCCGCCACGTCGACCCGCTCGAGGAAGGCGTCCACGAAGGGCACCAGGAGGTCGCGCCCGCCGCGGCGGATGCGCAGCAGGTGGCCGCCGCCGTCCTCGAGCAGCTCCGCCACCTCGCCGAGCTCGCCCTCGAGAACCTCGAAGCAGCGGCAGCCTACCAGCTCGTAGTGGTAGTAGCAGCCGGGCGGCGCCGCCGGGATCCGCGCGAGCTCGACCTCGAGACGGCCGCCGCGCAGCTCCTCGGCCGCGTCGCGGTCCTCGCAGCCCGCGAAGGCGATCAGGCCGCCGCCGCGCACCGGCCGGAAGCTCGTCACCGTGACCGTGCGCGGCGGCCGCCGTGCTTGGCCGGGCTCACGCCGTGGCGCTCGCAGCAGCAGCTCGCTGCCGGGCGCGAAGCGTTCAGGGTTGTCGCTGTGGATCTCGATCTTGAGCTCGCCGCGCACGCCGTGGGGACGCACCAGGTAACCGACCAGAACGGTCTCGGCTTCCTCGCTCGTCAGGTCGATCGGCGGCGTCGGCTCATTCGCGGATCTCGAGCGCATAGCGGCGGCCGTCCTGGGTGCCGCGCACGTCGAGCAGGGTGCGCAGCGCGCGCGCGGTGCGGCCCTGGCGGCCGATCACCTTGCCGAGGTCGTCGGGCGCCACCCGGACCTCGAAGCGCGTGAGGCCGCGATCCTGGCTTTCCGAGACCCTCACGTC
Source organism: Thermoanaerobaculia bacterium (assembly GCA_036397835.1). Classification (GTDB taxonomy): domain Bacteria; phylum Acidobacteriota; class Thermoanaerobaculia; order Multivoradales; family J023; genus DASWIG01. The sequence goes on along the minus strand of DASWIG010000529.1, from coordinate 7,119 downwards.
GCCCGGCTCGTCGACGAGGTAGGCGATCAGGCGGGCGAGCTCCTGGCGCAGCGGCGGGCCGTTTTCCGGGTGTCGCATCGGCGGATCGCGGGATCAGGTCGCGGGCGGCTCTTCGGTCGTTTCGGGAGCAGCAGCTTCGGTGGCTTCGGGAGCAGCAGCTTCGGTGGCTTCGGGAGCAGCAGCTCCGGTGGCTTCGGGAGCAGCAGCTCCGGTGGCTTCGGGAGCAGCAGCTTCGGTGGCTTCGGGAGCAAGGGCCGTTTCGTCGGACACGTCCGACATGTCTGACGAGTCGGACGCGGCGGCATCCGCGGCCTCGGTGACCGCCGCGGCATCCGTGGCTTCCGCGGCCTCGGTGACCTCGGCCTCGATGACCGCCTCAGCGGCCGGCTCAGGCGCCACGGCCGCCGGAGCGGGGGCCCTCGACGACTGTCTGATGAGCTTCTTCACCGCGTCGGAGATCTGCGCCCCGCGCTCGTTCCAGTACGCGACGCGGTCGGCGTCGATCGCGATGACCGACGGCTCCTGGCGGGGATCGTAGAAACCGACCTCCTCGACCGACGCCGCCGTGGGCGTGCGCCGCGAGTCGGAAACCACGACGCGGAAAAACGGCCGATGTCGGCTTCCCATTCGGCGGAGCCGAATCTTCAACATGTCACGTCCTCCAATTCCGGAGATCTACGGCGAGGTGTAGACGTACGCGAGCCCGGCGCCGTTCCGGGACCGCGCGAAGAGAGGGATCCTAGCAGGAAAGGACGGCCTTGGCTAGTACCCGGCGTCTCGAAAGCCAGTAGAATGCCATTCATGTTGCGACGGACGATTCGCTTCGGCCTGCTCCTCTTGCTCGCGCCGGCGGCGGCGGCGGTGGAGCCCGTGCCCCCTGGCCCGGCCGATCGGCTCAAGGTCCTGCTCCTCGACTACAACGCGCCGGAGGAGCACGACGTCGTCCAGAGCTATCTCTGCGTCGACCCTTGTACCCGCGAAGGCGGCTGCCCCGACGCGCTCGTCAGGGACGGCGCCGACTCCTGGAGCGACGCCTTCCTCGTCTACCGGCCGCGCTACATGGGCCGCGACGCCCGGTTCGTGGTCGACGTCTACAAGCAGCGCGGCATCGACCTGCTGTCGATCTCCGGCCACCACGCCTCGGGCTTCTCGGGCGAGTACCGCCGCGGCCTCTTCGAGACCGACAAATTGCGCCGGCACCTCGACGGCAGCGTCGGCGCCGCGGGCTTCTTCACCTCGCCGGCGATGGTCATGCTCCACGGCTGCCGCACCGACGTGAAGTCGAAGTTCGACGGCGATCCCGTGGAGTACCTGCTGCACGTGATCGACGAGACCCGGGTGCGCGAGGACGAGTTCGAGCGCCTGATGGCCGCGGTGCAGCAGATCGGCGGCGTGCAGCAGGCCTACCGCGACCTCTTCCCCAACGCCTGCCTGCTCGGCTACCGCGGCACCCAGACCCCCGGCGGACGCTACGAGATCTACCGCCAGGTCGACCGCTTCCTGCGCCTGCTCGCGCAGGCCGCGCGCCTGCTTCCCGCCGGCGAAGGCGGCGAGGTGGCGCCGCGGATCTCGTTCACGGATTCCGGCTCCTACGCCGAGGCGGCGCGGCGGGTCGACGCCGAATGCCCGGGCGGCTGGCCCTGCAACCTGTGCCGCCGCGATCCCGACTACTACGGCCCGCTGGCCGACGCCCTCGAGCGCTTCCTCCGGCGCGAGCGGGTGCGCATCCACGAGCTCGGCCGAACGCGCGGCGCCGCCGAGGCGCGGCAGATCGAGTCCGCCCTCGAGAGCGCCTCGTTCTACTCCAACACCCGCTGGTCGTGCTCGTCCGCCGAGCCGGGCACCGCGCCGGTGTGGCCCGACCCGGTGGACGAGTCGCCGTTCGGGCGCCTTTTCCTGCGTCTGCTGTGGCTCGACCTCCTCGAGACCTTGCAGCCCGATCAGCAGCGACTGCTGCAACGCGAGCTCGTCCATCGCCTGGGCACGATCACCTTCCGCGAGATCGACCGCATCGAGCTGCGCGCGTGGATCAAGGCGCCGCAGCACTGGCAGATCCTGCAGGACTTCCTCCAGGGACCCCTGCTCACGATGTCGTCGTTGCGCCAGCGCGACTTCTTCGCTTTCCTGGCCAACGTCGGCTGCACCCGATGCCTCGAGCTGGCCTTCGCCGACGGCGTGGCCTCGATCCTGCGCGAGAACGCGGCCAGCCGCTTCGTGCCCGAGCTCGGCGAGGGCCTCTACCGCCGGGCGCTCGCCGACGCCGACCCGCGGGTGCGCGCGGCCGCCGCCGAGCGGCTGGGGCCGGAGCTCGGCCACCTCCTGGAAGCGCCCGCGGCCGCCCTCACGCCGAGGTGAGCGGCCGCCGGACGCGACGCCTCTACCTGAAGACCTTGAACCAGAGCTCGAAAAACCGCTTCGCCGCCGGCGTCAGGCGGCCGCGGTTGTAGCGGTCGCCGGCCTTGCGCAGCACCTCGGCCTGGGTCGGGTAGGGGAAAATCGTCGACGAGAGCTTCGACAGCCCCAGCTTGTGGGTCATGGCGAAGGCGACGGCGCTGATCAGGTCGCCGGCGTGGGCCGCCACCAGCGTCGCGCCCAGGATCTCGTCGCTGCCTTGCCTGAGGTGGACGCGGAAGAAGCCGTCGTCCTCGCCGTCGAGCCTGGCGCGGTCGACGTCGTGGAAGGGGATGGTGATCGTCTCGACCTCGTGGCCCTGCTGCCGGGCCTCGTGCTCGTAGAGGCCCACGTGGGCGATCTCCGGGCTGGTGTAGGTGGCCCAGGGGATCACCAGGTCGGCGTCCTTGCCGTGGCCGAAGAAGAAGGCGTTGCGCACCACCAGGCGGGCGTGGGCGTCGGCCGCGTGGGTGAACTTGTAGGGACGGCTCGCGACGTCGCCGGCGGCGAAGACCCGCCGGTTGGTCGTGCGCAGGCGCGCGTCGACCTTGACGCCGGTCTTGTCGTACTCGACGCCCGCGGCCTCGAGCCCCATGCCTTCGACGTTGGGCGCCCGGCCCACCGAGAGCAGGATGCGGTCGACCGCCACCTCCACGCTCCGGCCGTCGGCGGTCTCGGCGACGACGACCTTGGCGTCGCGATCCTTCCTGATCTCCCTGATCTTGACCCCCAGGTGGAGCGTCACGCCGTCGGCCGCGAGCGCCTTCTGCACGACGGCGGCGGCGTCGCGGTCCTCGCGCGGCAGCACGTGGTCGGCGACGTCGAAGACGGTGACCCGGCTGCCGAAGCGGGCGAACGCCTGCGCCATCTCGCAGCCGATCGGGCCGCCGCCGATGACGCCGAAACGCCGCGGCAGCTCGGTGAGCGAGAACACGCTCTCGTTGGTCAGGTAGTCGACGTCGGCGAGGCCGGGGATCGGCAGGGCGACGGCGCGGGCCCCGGTGGCCACCGTGGCGCGGCGGAACTTGAGGCGCCGGCCGTCGACCTCGAGGGCGTCGGAGGCCACGAAGCTCCCCTCGCCGAGGAAGACATCGACGCCGAGGTCGCGGAAGCGCTCGGCGCCGTCGACGGCGCTGATGCCCGCCCGCAGGCGGCGCATGCGCTCCATGGCGCGGGCGAAGTCGCCGTGGCCGCCGGCCGCCGGACCGCCGAAGGCGCCCTCGGCCTCGCGCGCGGCGTGCCAGGCGCGGGCGGCGCTGATCACGGCTTTCGAGGGCACGCAGCCCACGTTCAGGCAGTCGCCGCCCATGAGCTGGCGCTCGACGAGGGCGACGCGGGCGCCGAGCCCGGCGCTGATCGCCGCCGTGACCAGGCCGGCGGTGCCGGCGCCCACCACCACCATGTGGTAGCGCTCGGCGGCCTCGGGGTTGACCCAGTCGTGGGGGTGGACGTTGGCGAGGAGCGCGCGGTTGTGCTCGTCGTCGGGCTCGAGGATGGGCTTGCCGCGCTCACTCATCGCCGGCCTTTCCTTTCCCCTCGTCGATCTCGGTCTTCTCGGCGAGGGCCCGGCGCGCGATGCGCGTGACCACCGCGGTCACCGCCACGGTGGCGGCGAGGCCGAGGCCGAGGAAGACCCACCGCTCCGCGCCCTGCTCGACCTCGGCGTTGCCCGCGGCGAGGGCCGCGACGTCGCCGATCGCCTTGCCGTAGTAGACGTAGAGGAACGTCCCCGGCAGGGTGCCGAAGGCGGCGAGCAGGTAGTCGGTGAAGCGCACCCGGGTGAGCCCGAGCGCGTAGTTGCCGAAGCTGAAGGGGAAGACCGGCGTCAGGCGCAGCAGGAAGACGATCTTGAAGCCCTGCTCGCCCACCGCCCTGTCGACGGCGGCGAACCGCGCGTTGCCCTCGATCTTCTTCGCCACCAGGCCGCGCGCCACGTAGCGCGCGATCAGGAAGGCGGCGGCGGAGCCGATGGTGGCGCCGCAGAAGACCCACAGCGTGCCCCAGCCGAGGCCGAAGATGGCGCCGCCCAACATGGTGAGGATGGCGCCGGGCGCCGCGATCACGATGCCCACGGCGTAGCCGGCGACGAAGATCGCCGGCCCCAGGGCGCCCTGCCCCTTGACCCAGTCGGCGAACTCCAGGAAGTAGTCGCCGGCCTGACGGCCGAAGACGATGAGGGCCGCCAGCGCGGCGAGCCCGACGAGTATCTTGACGATCCAGCCGGTATTCGATGCGGCCGCGGGCGGCGGCGTCTTCGCCTCGTCCATGCCCACGGCGGCGGGTTGGTCGGTCATCGCGTGTCCTCCTTGACGTCCCCGAGAACGGGGGATGCGCGTCTGAGGTACGGAAGGCGAGGGCGAGTGGACCTATACCGTACCAGGAATCCGCCCCCTCCGCGCGCCTGAGACCGTCTGCAGCCCCCTTCAGGGGGCTTACCCTCGATAGCACGGGCCTTCAGGCCCGTGCGGGCGCGCCGACGGATGCTGCGGTGCAACGCAGATTGTGCATTCCTGGCCATCTCGAGGCTTCACTCCGCAAGATCCTGGTTGACTTTCTCCGGAAGCCAGCCCATACTCTGCACCCTGACGTCCCAACCGATAACACTCTGCAAGAGGACATTCCATGGACCGTGAGGACATCGTACGCATCGTCGAGGAGGAGGACGTGCGCTTTCTCCGCCTCCAGTTCACCGACATGATGGGCATCATCAAGAACGTCGAGATCCCGCGCAGCCAGTTCGACAAGGCGCTCGACGGCCAGATCATGTTCGACGGCTCGTCGATCGAGGGCTTCTCGCGCATCGAGGAGTCGGACATGCTGCTGGTCCCCGACCTCGAGACGTTCCGCGTCAACCCCTGGGCCAATCCCGACGGCACCAAGGTGGCGCGGATGATCTGCGACGTCCACCAGCCCGACGGCTCGCCCTTCGCGGGCTGTCCGCGGCTGGCCCTGAAGCGCGTCGTCGAGCGCGCCCGGGCCAAGGGCTACCAGATGGTGGCGGGTCCGGAGGCCGAGTTCTTCCTCTTCTCCAAGGACGCCGAGGGCAACACCCTGACCGAGACCCACGACGTGGGCGGCTACTTCGACCTGACGCCGGTCGACCGCGGCGAGGAGTGCCGGCGCGACGTCGTGATCGTGCTCGAAGCCATGGGCTTCGAGGTCGAGGCCGCCCACCACGAGGTGGCGCCGGGCCAGCACGAGATCGACTTCAAGTACGCCGACGCCCTGGCCTGCGCCGACAACGTGGTGACCTTCCGTTTCGTGGTCAAGAAGGTGGCGCTCGAGCACAACCTGCACGCCACCTTCATGCCCAAGCCGCTGGTGGGGGTCAACGGCTCGGGCATGCACACCCACCAGAGCCTGCTCGACGAGCGCGGCAACAACACTTTCTACGACCCCGACGGCCGCTGGCAGCTCTCGTCGACGGCGCTCTCCTACATCGCCGGTCTGCTCGACCACTCTGCCGCCATGGTGGCGATCACCAATCCGCTGATCAACTCCTACAAGCGCCTGGTGCCGGGCTTCGAGGCGCCCACCAACGTCGCCTGGTCGGAGCGCAACCGCAGCCCCCTGGTGCGGGTGCCGGCGCGGCGCGGCATGTCGACGCGCTGCGAGCTGCGGCTGCCCGATCCGGCGTGCAACCCCTACCTGGCGCTGGCGGTGATGCTGGCGGCGGGTCTCGACGGCATCGAGCGCGGGCTCGATCCGGGCGAGCCGGTCAACGAGAACATCTTCGCGATGAGCGAGCGCCGCAAGCGCCGCCTGAAGATCAGGCAACTGCCCGCCAGCCTGGCCGACGCGCTCGACCACCTCGAGCGCGACAAGGTGATCCTCGACGCCCTGGGCGACCACGTGGCCCAGCACTACGTGCAGGCCAAGCGCCAGGAGTGGCTCGAGTTCATCGCCCACGTCCACCCCTGGGAGCAGGAGCGCTACCTGGCCGAGTACTGATTCATGAGCCTGATTCATGAGCACTGACGCGCCCGGCGGCGCGGTGCTGGCGCTCGACGAGCTGACCTGGACCGAGACCCGGGACCTCGACCGCGGAGCGCTGGTCGCCCTGCTGCCGGTCGGCGCGGTCGAGGCCCACGGCCCGCACCTGCCGACCTCGACCGACCGCGTGATCGCGGTGGCGATGGCGCGGGAAGGGGGGCGGCGGCTGGCGGCGCGGGGTCTCCTGGCGCTGCTGCTGCCGCCGATCGACTACACGGCCGCCCCTTTCGCCGCCGGCTTTCCGGGCACCGTGTCGGTGCGCCCGGAGACGGTGACGGCGCTGGTCGCCGACGTGGCGGCGTCGCTCGCGGCCCACGGCGTGCGCTACCTGGGGCTCGCCAACGCCCACCTCGACCCCGCGCACCTGGGCTCGCTCCACGCCGCGGTGGAGCGCATCCGCCGGGAGAGCGCCCTCAAGGTCGCGTTCCCCGACGTCACCCGCAAGCCGTGGGCCTCGCGCCTGACCGACGAGTTCAAGAGCGGCGCCTGCCACGCCGGCCGCTACGAGGGTTCGATCGTGCTGGCGCGTCGTCCCGACCTGGTGCGTCAGGACCGCATGGCGTCGTTGCCGGCGCGTGCGACGTCGCTGGCGGCGGCGATCCGCGACGGCGCGACCACCTTCGAGGAGATCGGCGGCCACGACGCCTACTTCGGCGACCCGGCGGCGGCCACGGCGGCAGAGGGCGAGGCGACGATCGCCGTCCTCGGGGCGATCCTCGAAGAGGCGGTCGTCGA
>DASWIG010000528.1:0-4273 GCA_036397835.1 Thermoanaerobaculia bacterium | reverse complement strand
GGCTTCTCTGCGGGCTTCCTCGTCGGCTTCCCTTTCGGCCCTCTTCGCCCACGCCTCGTACTTCGCCTGCTGGCGCCGGAACTGACGCCGCAGGTCCTCGTCGGTCACCCGGCTCGCCTCGGAGAGGTACTCGATCGCCGGCCCTACGTGCTCGGTGAGCACGAACTGGATCGTGCCCGCCAGCTCCGTGGCCACGTCTTTCGGCACCTCCTCCTCGTGCATCTCCTCCTCGTTCTCCGCCCGCGGCAGCGCCGCGGCCAGGAGCCGCAGCCGGTGGCCGAAGCGCTGCAGCACGATCACGTTCTCCAGCGCCAACGCCTGCGCCTCCCCCACCTTCAACGACGCCCCGCACGAGCGCAGCTCGTCCATCCGCGCCGCCAACAGCAGGTGCGTCCAGGCGTCCAGCGCCTGGATCTCCGACACGTGGAACCTCGCGCACCCTGCCGCGTTCTGAGTTGTCGCGTTCTGAAATGCCAGTGGAAACATCTCGTCGCCTCCTCCGCCCGGCCCCGAGAGCCCGGGCGATTCTCGCTCGTCAATCGTCGGACGCATCGTCCAAAGTCTGGACCGACGACCCGGCCCGGCAAAGGGCCATTCGCAGGGAATCTGCTTGAGGGTCGGATTTGGGAATTCGGGGTGCCCCGGGGCTATCTGGTTGCCCGGAGGGGCCAGGGGGGATTTCTCCTAGAACAACCGCTCCAACCCCCGACGCACCGGCTCCACCACCTCCGCCCCCACCTCCCCCGACTCCACCGCCCGCGACAACGCCGCGAGCGCCGGCAGCTCGCCGCGCGCCACCCCGCACGCCGACGCCTCCGCCAACAGCTCCCGCGCCCACGCCGACGCCTGATCGCCGCGGCCCCGCTCCACCGCCAACGCCACCAGCTCCGCCGTGATCGACGCCGACCGCGCCCGCTCCCCCAGCTCCGCGAACCCCGCCCGCGCCCGCTGCCAGCCGCGCTCCGCCCGCGACAGGTCCCCCCGCCGCCCGTCCACCCACGCCTGCCAGCTCCGCGACGCCCAACGCGCCCGCAGCGACGCCGCGGCGCCGTCGTCCGCGTCGAGCTCCGCCGCCAGCGCCCGCAGCCGACCCGCCGCCGACGCCACCTCCTCCACCTCGCCGCGGCAAGCGTGCAGACGCGCCCACGCGTCGAAGAGCTCCGCCATCACGTCCCCGCCCGCCGGCGGCTCCGCCGCCTCGAGCAGCTCGTGCGCCGCCTCGAGGTCCGCGTGCACGTCGTCCAGCGTCCAGTCCTCCCGCGTCGCCTCCCCTTCCCCCCTTTGAGAAAGGGGGGACCGAGGGGGGATTTCCGCGGAGCCGCGGACGCGCAACCGCAGACGCGCCCGCAGCAGACGCGCCCGCCCCGCCGGCTCCCGCGCCGCCTCCACGCCCTGCGCCCACAGCATCGCCTCGCCCGCCAGCTCCACGGCCCGCGCGTCGCGGCCCTGCGACGCCCGCAGGTCCGCCTCCACCAACAGCGTCTCCGCCCTCAGGCGTCCGACAGTCAGACGAGCGTCCCGCCCGAGATCGGGGAGCTCGATCTCGGACAACGTCAGTATTCCGTTTGCTGGCTCCGCCAGCGTTTGTGCCATCCGCGCCAACGCCTGCTCCGCCTTCGCCGCCTCCCCGGCCCGGAAACGCGCCCGCGCCAGCCGCGCCCAGGCCAGGGCCTTGCGCTCGGGATCCGCCTCCCCCACCATCTCCTCCGTCGCCTCCACGCTGTCGAGCGCCAGCTCCGCCAGCTCCATGGCACGCTTCAGGTCGCCGCGGCGCGCCGCCGCCCGGCTGCGCGCCGTCAGCTCCTCGTAGAAGCACGGCGACGCGAACTGGATCGCGTAACGCGCCGCCTCGCGCTGCTCCAGCCACGGCCACGGCTCGAGCATCGACGCCAGCTCCGCGGCCAGCGCCGCCGTGAACGCGTCGCCCTCGCCGTCCGCGTCGCCCTCCTCCGGCAGGCCGCTCAGCCGCTCGAAATAGGCCAGCACCTCCTCCACCGCCTCGCGCTCCATCGCGCCCGCCCACAGCCGCCGCCAGAACAGCAGGCTCAGCCACCTCGCCCGCGGCGGACCCGCCAGCTCCGCCGCCCGCCGCGACCGCCGCCGCAGCTCCCGCGGCGTCATCCCGCACCACGACTGGAACGTGCGCCGCAGCGACTTCGCCTCGCCGTAGCCCACCCGCCACGCGATCGTGTCCACCTCGAGATCCGAGATGCGCAGCAGCTCCGCCGTCGTCACCATCCGCAACTCCACCACCAGCCGCCACGGCGAGATGCCCACCCACCGCGTGACCTCCACCATCAGCTCGTGACCGCCGAGCCCGAGCGCCGACCGCAGCTCCTTCAGCGTGTAGCCCGGGTCGAGCGCGTGCTCGCTCACGTGCGCCAGCACCGGACGCAGACTGGCCGGCGCCTGCGCGGCCAGCTCCGCGATCATGGCCCGGATCGGCGCCGCCGCCCGTGCCACCCATTCGCTCTCCTCGTCATGGCTTCTCATCGCGCGTCCTCCGGACAAGCCGACCGGATCAACCCCCCCGACAGGATACGGAAGGAAAGCGAATAGACCGGAGACAGATCGTCCTCCCTCCGGCCGCGAAAGCCGCTAAGGTCAAGCCGATGCGGCGCGCGGGCACCGCCGCGTCGGCGGGAGCGATGACGCGCCCCGGAAGGAGCCCCACCATGATGCGACGCGCCACCGTGTTCGTCATCGGGATCTGTCTCGCTGTAGCTGGCAGGTATGGGCCAATCGTTGATCCAACCGGCTAAACTCTGAATCAGGCGACAACGACGGCTTCGACGGTCTTCGGATTCGAGTGCCCGTCGAAGCCGGCAGTCATCCTATCGAGAACTTCTTTAGTGAGCGTAGACTCTTACGAACTTTGTCGAGAACAATCAAGTCGAGTCCATCGCTTTCAAGCGCAGACCGGAGAAGCTTCATTGCCGCCAGGATCTCTCGGTGAAGCTTGAGCGTCTGGAGTACCGCGATAGTCTCGATGGCAAGGTTTCGAGCTTTCACTGTCAGTCCTTTCTCGACGAAGAGCTCCATCAAGTCGAGAGCCAGTACTGCAGCATGACAAGTCTCACCCTTGCTTATCAAGACATGGTGCGCGTCCGAGAGGAGGCTCTCAGCCGCCTCCAAGTCGGATCTGCGTTTGCAGACGAGCCCTTTCAACCAAAGAAGTTGGGCATTGATGAGCGGACTGTCGACAGACTTTGCCATGGGTTCGGCTGCGTCGAATAGCGGGATGACCTCCTCAAGCCGGTCCAGGCGCATATAAAGCGCGATCAAGCTCGTATATATTGACAACATTAGATAGGGCTGTTCTTCTCGATCCGCCATGACCCCCAATACTTCATGCAGGTCGTCCGCAGCCAATTGGGGGTCGTCAACGTGCCGTGCCAGTTCAACGCGCTGGAGTAAAGCCTTGACTAAGGTATCGGGGCGCCTAGTCTGCCGCGAAAGTTCAATCGATAGGGTCAACGCGTTGCGAGCCTCATCAAATCGTCGCTGAAAAAGCCTGAATGTGCCTTCGATGAGGTGTAGTTCTGCCTCCGCCTGGGAGTCTCGAGACGCTCGCGGCATCTCCCATTCCTGCCGCGCAAACCCCAATGCCTCTTCTCCGCCGGAGTGGTCGAGCGCGAAGCGGCGTTGGTTCGCCGTCCACGACCAGCCCACCGTCAGCAGATCGTGTACCGACTCGCCGAAGGCGTCGGCGTTCGCCTCCAGCACCTCGACGCCGAGCTCCACCAGCGCGACCCCGCGCTTGCGATCGCGGCGCCCGATCTCGCGTCCCTTCTCCCCCAGGAGACGAAACAGCGCCGGCGACCCGAACCGCAGCCGTTGACACAACGCCCGCCGCATCTGCTCCGCGGGCATGTCCCGCACCACCGCCCACGTCCTCGCCGCCGTCTCCTCCTCGCGCCGGTGCCCCGACGTCGACAGCTTCACCGCCGGACGCGACGGCGGCATCTGCCGCGGCGGCGCCGGATAGAGCGCCCGGATCCGCTGGACCAGCGCCACCATCCCCGGCGGCTCGACCGCGCCGTAGACGGCCTGCACCTCGAGCCGCACCGACTGCTCCGAGCCTTGCCCCCGCGGCGCCTCCGACTCTCCGGCGGCCGGTTCCGGCCACACCTGCGACGGCGACAGCCCCGTGCGTCGCTTGAACTGCTTCGCGAGCTGCTTGGGGCTCTTCCAGCCGGTCGCGGCGGACACCTCCCACACCTTCCACCGCGTGCCGCGGAACAGCCGCTCCGCCACGTCCAGACGCCGTTGG
>DASWIG010000527.1:0-6775 GCA_036397835.1 Thermoanaerobaculia bacterium | reverse complement strand
CGGAGCGGCCGTCGGAGGCCCAGGTCTCCGGCGCCCTGAACGCGTTGCGCGACGTCGTCGTCGACTTCCCGTTCCGCGGCCAGGCGCACTTCGCGGCCTGGCTGGCGGCGCTGCTGACGCCGCTGGCGCGGCGGCCGCCCGATCCGGGGGAGAACACCGTCACCACCGTCACACCGGCGTGGGGTGGGACTCGAAGTCACTGCCAGTCATGGCGTGTCCTTGCCGGGATCCGGCGACGCCGCGTTCAGCTCGCCGCGGAACAGGAAGCGGTGACCGTATTCCAGGCCCGAGACCACCGTGAGCGCCGCCACCGCGTACAGAAGCCCGGTGGCCACCGGGTCGACGCGGCGGCTCAGGCCGGTGGCCAGCACCGCCGCCACGGCCGCGATCTGGAACGCGGTGTTGCATTTGCTGACGCGGCTGGGCGGGAACTTGGAGATGCCCAGGGCGAGATAGACGACGAGCGCGACGAGCACGATGCAGACGTCGCGGGTGATCACCAGGACGGTGATCCAGGTCGGGATCGGCAAGCCCGGGGAAAGACCGGGGATGGCCAGCATCACGAAGGCCACGGTGAGCAGGAGCTTGTCGGCCAGCGGATCGAGGTAGGCGCCGAGCGCCGATTCCTGGTGCCAGAAGCGGGCGACGAAGCCGTCGAGCAGGTCGGTGAGGCCGGCCAGCACGAAGAGCACGGCGGCCGCCATCGCCTGGCGCTCCACCAGCGCGATCACAAAGAGCGGAATGATCGCCATCCTGAGGGCAGAGAGAAGGTTCGGCCAGGTCATTCCCTAGGAGCCGAGCAGGTCGAGGGCGCGGCGAAAGAGGTCGAGGGCGTCGGGTCCGGAGAGCGACGCCAGCGGCAGGCAGTCCGCTTCCTCGGGGATCAGCCGGCAGTCGGCCGCCTTGCGGCAGGTCCAGCGCATCGGGGCCGCCGCCAACGTCCGCGCCTCGGCTTCGCTGAGGCAGGCGAAGTCGGCGTGCGAGATCCGCAGCAGGCGGAGGAGAGCTCGGAGGGCGTCGACGCGCGTCGCGGCGTCCTCGGGCGAGTAGAGGTGCAGCGTCTCGTCGACGGGGATGAGGCCGAGGTTCATCACCCGCAGGATCTCTTCGCGCCGCGGGTGCTCGAGGATGTCGGTGGCGATCGGCGGATTGGTGACGTCGGCGTAGCGCACGGAGGGCACCAGCCAGTAGAAGAGGGTCGCCAGCTCGGCGCGGGTGAGCACGGCCTCGGCCGCCATCTCCTTGACGAACGACGGCAAGAGCTCGAGGCGCCGGAGGAACTTGGCCCGCGCCACCTTGTCGGCCAGCTCCTCGTCGTCGGGCCGGCGCGCGGCCAGATCCTCGAGCCGGCGCAGGCCGAGGCGCACGTCGCCGGCGATGACGTCGAGGTCGGCGAGGCGCTCGGCGATCTCTTCGTCGTCGGGCCGCGCGGCGACCAGCCGGCCCAGGACCTCGCGCTCGGTCTCGACGTCGCCCTGGGCGACGGCCAGAGAGCGCCTGGCCTCGAGCACGACCGACTCGTCGGTGGCCCAGCTCTCGAGCTCGGCGAGCTGGCGCTCGGCCTCGTCGAGATGACCGCGGCGCACCAGGTCGCCGACGCGCAGCGCGAGGATCTCGATCGCCCGCGGCGCCAGCTCCGCGGCGCGCCGGCGCGCCACCGTGCTGGCGCCGGCGACGCGGTCGTAGGCGCGCCAGGCCTGAACCAGCTCGTCGAGGCGTTCGGCGAGTCGCCCCCACAGCATCTGGGCGGCGAGGTAATCGGGCAGCTCCTCGACTACCGGGGAGAGCAGCTCGCGGGCCTCGGCGGCGGCCGCCGGGAGCCCGACCGCGTGGCCGCGCACGTAGGCGACCTCCGCCATCAACACCGCCGCCGGATGGAGCCCCGGGTGGGCCTCCAGGAGGGCGCGGGTCGCGGCGGCGACGGCCGCCAGGTCGCCGCCGCTCCACAGCGTCTCGTAGCCTTCGTGGACCTGCCGCTCGAGCTCGGGAGCCGCGCTCAGCGGATAGCCGGTCAGCGGGTCCAGGAGGTAGGCGGCTTCGCGCTCGGGAATGTGCGAACGGGGCACCGGCGGGACGCTCGTGGCGCACCCCGCGAGGAGCGCGGCCGCCAGCGCGACCAGGGGCCGGGCCGGGCTCGCCGGAGCGCAGCCGCCCCGCCAGCCCGTCCAGCCGCGAGTTGTCCCGTTCCGGTGCCTCGAAGCTGACACCTTCCCTCCAGGATCCGGACGGATGCGGCGGATCAGCGGTTGTGGTCCGCCTCGGTGATCGTGGCGATTGCGTGTTTGTAGACCAGGATCTCGCGCGTTCCCGTGTCGACGACGACAGCGAACCGGTCGAACCGGCGCAGACGCCCTTCGATGCGCTGACCCGTGATCAGCTCGAAGGTCATGGCGCGGGCGTCTTTGAGGCTTTGAAAAAGAAAGCCGTCTTGGATATTGATGTTATGCCTGCTCATGAAGCGAACGTTCCTCCAGCACTCTGAGATCGTGCACCAGTGAATGGATGGCTCCGAAGGCGGAAAGAGCTGGGACCCAGTGGATGTCTCTCTCCTTGCGGAACCAGGTCATCTGACGCTTGGCGTACCGCCGAGTCGCGCGGATGATGTCGTCCAAGGCCTCGTCCAAGCTCCCCTGCCCCGAAAGATGCCGGATCAACTGCCGGTAGCCGATGGCCTGAAACGCCGGCGCCTCCGGCCCGATGCCCTGATCCAACATGGAAGTGATCTCGTCGATCCAGCCTCGCCCGACCATCTCCCGTGCGCGATCGGCGATGCGATCGTACAGGATGCTCCGCGGCAGCGTCAAACCGATTCTCCGCGCCGCCAGGCGCCGGCGGCCGAAGGGCTGGTCGCGGATCCAGGCCGACAGCGGCCGGCCGCTCGCCAGGGCGACCTCGAGAGCGCGTAGGATCCGCTGGCGGTCGCCGGGCGCCAGGCGCGCCGCGGTCTCCGGATCGAGCTCGGAGAGCTCGCCGCGCAGCGCCTCCAGGCCCTCGCTCGCCAGGCGCCCGGCGAGCCGCACGCGCAGGTCCGCGTCGCCCCGCGGGATCGGGCTGATGCCTTCGAGCAGGGCGCGCAGGTAGAGCCCGCTGCCGCCGACGACGATGGGCACGCCGCCGCGCCCCTGCACCGCGGCGATCGCCTCGCGGGCGCGGAGGGCGAACTCGCCGGCCGAGAACGCCTGGCGCGGATCGAGGACGTCGATCAGGTGGTGCGGGACCTCGCGCCGGTCTTCCGGCGGCGGCTTGGCGGTGCCGACGTCGAGGCCGCGGTAGACCTGGAGGGCGTCGGCGTTGACGATCTCGCCGCCGAGCCGCCGCGCCAGCTCCATCCCGAGGGCGCTCTTGCCGCAGGCCGTGGGTCCGAGGATCACCAGGATCGGCCGCATCACGCAGGCATCTTAACGGAGGCGGCTCAACGCCGCGGCGCCGCGGGCAGCGCCACGAGGATCCGCCCGTCGTCGTGGAAACGAAGCTCGACGCGGCCCGAGAGGTCGGTGCGCAGCACTCGCGCCCGGGCGGCGGCCAGACGCTCGAGCACCTCCGGCGCCGGATGTCCGTAGGGGTTGTCGGGGCCGGCCGAGATCAGGGCCAGTCGCGGCGCCACGGCGCCCAGGAAGGCCGGCCGGGTGGAGGTCCGGCTGCCGTGGTGGGCGACCTTGAGCACGTCGGCGCGCAGCCGTGGCGCCTCCCGCTCGACAAGCCTCGCCTCGCCCACCGCCTCGAGGTCGCCGGTCAGCAGCACCCGGCGGCCGGCGGTCTCGGCCATCACCACCAGCGACAGGTCGTTGTCGCTGCCGCTCTCGCCCGGCGCCGGATGGAGCACCTCGAGGCGCCAGCGGCCGAGCCGGCGCACGTCGCCGCGCTCGAGGACCCTCCGGCGGACTCCGGGCGCCGCCAGCAGCCGCGCCGTGCAGCTCTCCGCCGGCGCCGGCCCCGCCCCCGTCCAGACCTCGCCCACCGGCAGGTAGCGCACCAGGTCGGCGAGGCCGCCGCAATGGTCGAGGTCGCCGTGGGTGAGCAGCGCGGCGTCGAGCCGCCGGACGCCCGCGGCCGCCAGGGCCGGCACCAGCACCCGGCCGCCGAGGTCGCCGGCCGGCCAGCCGCCGCCGTCGACGAGCAGCGCCCGCCGGCCGTCGCGCAGCACCAGCGCGTCGCCCTGGCCG
This sequence comes from Thermoanaerobaculia bacterium, assembly GCA_036397835.1. Classification (GTDB taxonomy): domain Bacteria; phylum Acidobacteriota; class Thermoanaerobaculia; order Multivoradales; family J023; genus DASWIG01. Next base: position 2,612 of record DASWIG010000527.1, on the reverse strand, counting down.
ACGTCGAGCATCACCAGCTCCGCCGGCGCCGGCGCCGGCGTCGCGCCGGTGAGGGTCAGGAGCGCCAGCGCCAGCAGGGCGGCGGCGGCGCGCCGCGGCCACAGCCCGGCGGCCGCCGCTCCCAGGGCGACGGCGGCGGCCGCCGCCGGCGGCATCGCCAGCAGGCGCAGGTCGAGGGCCGTCGGCGGCAGCCGCGCCGCCGCCGCCAGCGGCAGCGCCGCGGCGTCGAGCAGCGGCAAGGCCGCTGCCGCGGCCGGCGCCGACGCCAGCGCCAGCAGCAGCCACGGGAAAGCGCAGGCAAGAAAGCCGGCCAGCCAGGGCACGGCCACCAGGTTGAGCGCCACGGCGAGCGGATGCCAGCCCCCGGCCAGGGGCAGGATCAGGGGGAAGGTGGCGACCTGGGCCGCCAGCGACGCCGCCACGCCCTGCCGCAGCCACCGCGGGCAACGCCGCCACCGCCGCTCGTAGAGCGGCGCCACGACGACGATCGAGGCGGTGGCCGCGACGCTGAGCTGAAACCCGAGCTCGGCCACCACCGCGGGCCTGGCGAGCACCATCGCGAGCACGCAGCAGGCGAGCGCGTTGAGCGTCTGCGGCGGCCGCTGGAGGAGCAGGGCGGTGGCCCCGAGCAGCCCCATCACGGCGGCGCGCAGCACCGCCGGCTGCGGGCCCACCAGCAGCAGGTAGCCGGCGACGGCGGCCAGCGCCGCCAGGTAGCGCGCCGTGCGCGGCAGCGGCAGGGTGAGGGCCAGGCAAGCGAGGGCCAGCAGGCCCACGTGGAGACCCGAGACCGCCAGCAGGTGGGCCAGGCCATAGCGGCGCAGCACCTGCTGCCAGGCCGGCGGCAGCTCCGAGCGGTCGCCGAGCAGGAGGGCGCGCGCCAGCGGCAGCCCGCGGCCCCCTCGGGGGGGATCGGGGGGGAGAAGGCGGCCGTCGCCGGCGCGGCCGCGCACCCGCTCGAGGGCGTCGTCGGCGGCGCGGCGCCACCGCGCCGCGAGCCGCCCGACGGCGCCGGGGGGCGACTCGACGGTCAGGAAGTGGGCGCTCTTGAGGCGCAGGCGCCAGGGTCCGGGCCGTGCCGCCGCGGTGTTGGCGAAGCCGGACGACCGGCGCAGATATCCCTTGAGGCGCACCTCGGCACCGAGCGGCGGCGCGGCGGCGGCGACCGGCAGGGTCACCAGGACGTCGACGCCGGCGCGGAAGACGCGATGGCGCTGGCGGACGTGGAGCGTCTCGACCCGGAACAGGACCTCCTCGCCGTAGACGGCCGGATGGCTGGCGACCCGGGCGGCGAGCTCGACCGGACGGTCGAGCTCCAGGCGGCGCAGGGCGTCCAGGGGCTCGATCCACTGGGCGGTGGCGTGGAGCAGGCCGAAGGCGAGGCAGGCCACGAAGCGGCCGGCGGCTCCGCCCAGGGCCAGGGCGAGGGCGATCAGCAAGGCGCACGCCGGCCGCGGCAGCACCGTGAGCTGGGCCGCCAGACAGGTGCCCGCCACCAGACCGAGGGCGGGCGCCAGCGCGGGAGCGTGGCGCGCGTACACATCCGCATGTAGACGAATGAGAGGCGCGAATTCGTCGCTCGGATCGCGAAAAAGGTCAGAGAATCCGAGCGGGTGTAGGGGCGCAAGGCCTTGCGCCCTTCCGGACGGCCTTGTCGGGCCGGGCTCACGCCGTGCGCCCCTACACTATCTTCCGTCCCAGAGATGGTCCGTCCCAGAGATCCTCGACCGTGTCGACGGTGAAGGCCTGCTCGCTCCAACGCTCGATCTCGCGGGGATCATTGCAGTCGAGGATCCGCTGGCGACCGTCTGCCCCCTCCGGGCTAGCTAGAACAGCTCGAGCTGGGCGTCGTCGCCGACGACCCTCGCGAAATCGAGGCCCAGCACCCCGAGGACCGGCTCCGCCACCGGACGCACCTGCTTGTCGACGTAGTGCTCGTAGTCGATCGCGCTGGCGCGCTCGGCGGCGGGCTCGGCGCCCGCCGCCGTCATCACGTAGGCGACGCGGCGCGGCGTGCGGCGCCCGCGCCGCGACAGCTTGCGCGCCGCCGCCACGTGCGGCGGGGTGGTGGCGGTGTAGTCCTCCAGGCTCTTGCGCAGCGCCTTGTGGTACACGAGTTGGTCGTCGAGACGCCCGGCGCGCAGGTCGTCCACCACCTGGCGCAGGTAGCTGGCGACCTCGCGGTCGTGGAAGAGGCGCTCGTAGAGCTCGCGTTGCACGGTCTTGGCGAGCTCCGTCCAGTCGCTGCGCACCACCTCCATGCCGGTGAACTGAACCTCGCCGTCCACCAGGCCTACGTAGCGCTTGCGGGCGCCGCCGCGGCCGTGGCGCACCGACGGCAGGAAGAAGCGGCGGCAGAGCTTCTCGAATTCGAGCTCGAAGCGGCTCTCGACCCCCCACGTCGCCCGGACGTGCGCCGCGAGGTCGCGGTTGACCTCGAGCACCAGGCGCTCGCCCAGAGCCTGGGCCGCGGCCGCGTCGGGCTCCGCCGCGGGCACGAAGAGGCTGTCCGTGTCGCCGTAGATGACGTCGTGGCCCGCGGCCTCGAAGCGTCCCTTCGTCCACAGCAGGATCTCGCGTCCGAAGCTGGTGATGGCGCTGGCCAGCTCCGG
>DASWIG010000526.1:0-7284 GCA_036397835.1 Thermoanaerobaculia bacterium | reverse complement strand
TGCTCTGCGCAACAAGCGGAGCTCCGTGTAGGGCAGGCTCCGCCTGCCGATTCACGCGATCCGTGGCAGAATCGTCAGGCGCAGCCTGACCTACACGTAAGACGTCTATTTTCAGATAGTTGTGCAGTTTCCGAGACGTAGTCCATCATCTCCGTCGCGGCGGCATTCTAGCTAGACTGGACGCACATTGACGGTCAACTCAGGAAGGAGCCCATCGTGTCCCCGAAAACACGTTTCTCCCTCGTCACTATCGCCCTCTCCGGCGTCGCCCTCCTCGGCGTCGCCCCGGTGAGCTTCGCGGCGCCCAGCATCGAGTCGGACGCGGCCGCGAGCCCGGGCAAGGTCGACTGGAAGTCGGCCGGGCAGCTCGCCTTCGGTCCGGACGACGTGCTCTTCCTCGCCGATTCCCTGGGCGCGGCGGTCTACGCCGTGGACCTTCAGGACCAGGACGAGAACGGCGGCGTCGAGGACCTGCGGATCGCCGACGTCGACGCCAAGGTGGCGGCGCTCCTGGGCACCGCGCCGCACGACGTGCTGATCCACGACATGGCGGTCCACCCCAGGACCCGCAACGTCTACCTCTCGGTGTCGCGCGGGCGCGGCGACGACGCCCAGCCGGTGCTGGTGAAGGTGCGCCCGTCCGGCGAGCTGAGCGCGGTGACGCTCGACGCGGTGCCCCACTCCAAGGCGCCGATCGCCAACGCGCCCGCCCCGGACGCCAAGTCGGAGCGCGGCACGCCGCTGCGCACGCTGACGATCACCGACGTCGCCTACGCCGACGGCCACCTCTTCGTGGCGGGGCTGTCGAACGAGGAGTTCGCCTCGAACCTGCGCAAGATCCCGTATCCGTTCTCGGGCGAGATGACGGCGTCGTCGATCGAGATCTTCCACGGCGCCCACGGCGAGTACGAGACCCATTCGCCGATCCGCACGCTGCTGCCCTACCACCTCGAGGGCAAGCCGCACGTGCTCGCCGCCTACACCTGCACGCCCCTGGTGACGATCCCGGTCGAGCAATTGAAGGACGGCGGGCACGTGAGGGGCAAGACGGTGGCCGAGCTCGGATTCGGCAACCGGCCGCTCGACATGCTCGCCATCGAGCGCGACGGCAAGAGCTACATCCTGGTGGCCAACTCCAGCCGCGGCGGCATGCGCCTCGAGGTCACGGACGTGGCCAAGGCCACACCGATCACCGTGCCGGTCGACGCCATGACCGCCGGCGCCGACTTCGTGTCCCTGCCGCTGGGCGGCGTGCTGCGCTTCGACCGCTTCGGCGACGACGCCATCGTGACGCTGCGCCGCGACGTCGAGTCGGGCTCGGTGTCGATCAGCGCCATGTCGCTGCGCTGGGTCGTGCGATGACGCGGAGCGCGGCCGCCGCGCTCGCCCTCGTCGCGCTCTGCGCCAGCCCCGCGCGCTGCCGGGAGCCGTCGATCCGGCTGCTGGCGGAGGCCGGCCATCCCCACGTCGGCAGCGTCGAGCTCGCCGGCCTCGAGCCGCGCCTGCTGGCGCGACTCGCTTCCTCGGACGACGACGCCTGGCGGCAGGTCTTCGCCATCTACACCGGCGAGCAGCCGCCGGCGGACGGCGAGACGCCGCCGGTGGCCGGCAGCTACGCCGTCGACGACGTCGTCGTCCGTTTCCGCCCGCGGTTCCCGTTCGTCGCCGGGCTCGCCTACTGCGCCCGCCTCGACCTTTCGCGCTTCGCGCCGGACGCCGCGCCGGTCACCGTCCGCTTCTCGCTGCCCGCCGCGAGGACGGCTCCGTCGACGGTGGTGACGGCGATCTACCCGACGGCGGACGAGCTGCCCGAGAACCTGCTGCGCCTCTACGTGTGCTTCTCGGCGCCCATGGCCCGCGGCGAAGCGTACGAGCGCGTGCGCCTGCTCGACGCGGCGGGCGCCGAGGTCGAGGCGCCGTTCGTCGAGATCGACGAGGAGCTCTGGGACCCGTCGATGCGGCGTCTGACGGTGCTCTTCGACCCCGGCCGCATCAAACGCGGGCTGCGTCCCCACGCCGAGGCGGGACCGCCGCTCGCCAGCGGTCGGGCGTACGTGCTGGCGATCGATCCGGCCTGGCGCGACGCCGGCGGCTTGCCCCTGAAGGACGGCTTCGCCAAGCCGTTCAGGGTGGTGGACGCCGACCGGACGTCGCCCGACCCGTCGGCGTGGACGCTCGACGCGCCCGCCGCCGGCTCGCGCGAGCCGCTAGTCGCGACGTTTCCGGAGCCGCTCGACCACGGCCTGTTGCAGCGGGTCCTGTGGGTGCGCGACGCAGCGGAAACCGTCGTCGCCGGGGACGTCGAGATCGGCGACGAGGAGCGCCGGTGGGCGTTCACGCCGTCCGCGGCGTGGCGGGCCGGGGACTACCGGCTCGAGGTCGAGGCGATCCTCGAGGACGTCGCCGGCAACAACCTCGCACAGGTCTTCGACGTCGACCCGAACGCGGAGGGGCAGAGGACGAACGCGGACGACGTCGTCGTCCTGCGGTTCGTCGTCGGGCGATAGCGTTCCCAGGGCTCACGCCCTGGGTCATGGTCTCTTGCGCACGAACGTGCAAACCGGCTCGTAAGGCGCGTCGCCGGCGTAGCGTCTCCACTCCTCCTGCGTGAGGTTTCGGCCGAGGACCTGGCAGGCGCGGTCGAGGAGATCGGTCTCCGGCGTCCGGCGGGTCCTGGGCCGGTCCCAATACACGATCGTCCGGCCGGCGAGCTCGGGCAGGACCTCGTCGCGGTGGAGCTCGCGCGCGCCGAAACGTCCGGCGCGCACCCGCAGGCCCGCCGGCCGCGGCTCCTCGACGTCCCAGAGCTCGAGCACCGGCGACCACACCGGCCGCCCGTACGTCTCCGCCTCGGTCCTCGCCGTCGCCACCCAGCGGTGGTCCGGGCTCATGCGCTCGATCCCCGCGAGGGGCGCCGGCAGGCCCACCGTCTCCCAGCCGGCGCCGCCGCGGCGCCAGACCTTGAGCGGCGCGCCCCTGCAGCCGCGGCAGCCCCAGCCGTCGAGGACGATCACGCCGTCGCCGTCGGCATAGGCCGGCCGCTCCACCGCCGGCGTGACGAAAGGCCAGACGAGCCCGCCGCGGTCCGCCCCCGCGACTCGGCGCTGGCAGGCCTGATCGCTGAGGTCGCGAAGCCAGCGGCGGCTGCGCTCGAGACCCAGGCAGCGGCTGTCGGAGCTGAAGCGTGGGCCTCCCTCGGCCGCCGCGGACGTCAGCACGGACGGCTTTCCCTCGGGTCCGCGAGCCCCCAGGGACCACAGCAGGACCTCGCCGGCGGAGGTGCCGTCGGCCGCGGCGCCGCGGCCGGCGAGCCAGCCGCCGTCGGGGCTCGCGGCGAGCTCGGCGAACGCCTCCGGCGCATCCACGAAGGGATCGCGCAGGCGCGTCTGCGGCGCCACCCGCCAGAGGTCGCCGTCGCGCTCGAAGACCAGCGCCCAACGCCCGGCGCGCGGCACCAGCAGGGCCCAATGCGCCTCCGCGTCGTCCTCGCCCCGGATCCACAGCCAGCGTCCCTCGGGGGTGAAGGCGAGGGCCGAGACGGTTTCCTCGAAGCCCAAACGGAGCGGCGCGAGCCTCCCCATCCGCGGACGCTCGAGATCGGCGAGCCGGACCACGGATCGCCGCTCGGCGGTCTCGGCGTCCGGCCGCTCGAAGTCGCGGGGACCGGCCACCGCGAGGTGACTCTCGCCCGGGCTCCAGGCGAGGACGTCGAGGCCGGGCACGGCGAGGCCGAGCCATTGCTCGCCGGCGGCGGCCGGCCGCTGCGGCTCGAAACGGGACGCCTCTGGACGCCGCGGCGCCGCGATCCGCCAGACCGAGACCCGGTCGGCGTCGGCGCGGGTGGCGAGGTAGCCGCCGCCCGGGCTCCAGTCGAGGACGACGCCGGGATCGGCGATCACCCACGTCGGGTGCAAGTGCTCGGGCTCGCGGGCGACGTCGGCCAGGGCGCGCCACGGCGGCCAGGGCGCGGCGAGCCGCTCCTCGGAATAGGGCAGCGGACCGCCGGGGCGCAGGCGCAGGCCGCCCAAGTCGACGAGGCGCAGCTCGTTGTGGCCGCGCTCGCCGTCGTCGAAGCGCAGGTCGCTCACCAGCCAGCGCGAGTCGCCCGAGAAGCGCAGGTCGTGGACGCTCTCCTCGCCGCGGCGGCGCTGCAGCGCGAGGATCTCGCCGAGGAGCTTCTCGAGCTCGTCGCGGGCCTCGCTCTCCTCGTCGCCCGCGGTGACCCGGGCCGCGAGCTCCATGGCCAGCAGGGCGCGCCGCCGGGGCGACGTCTCCGGCGTCTCCTCGAAGAAGAGCCGCAGGCGAGCGACGAACGCCTCGCCCGTTGCCTTCGGCAGGCGCGACGCCGCGATCCCCAGCTTCACCGGCGCCGGCGGCGGCTCGCGCAGGCGCCGGAGGGTCCAGGTCGCGCCCGAGTCGCGGCTCGACGCCACCGTGCCGTCGTCGAGCCCGGCGTAGACCACCGTGGCCGGCGGGTCGGGGGCGGCGGCGACGGAATAGACCGTGGCGTCACGCGCCACGCCGGGGACCTTGACCCGCGACCAGCGGCCCTCGGCCTGGCGCAGCAGCCCTTCGGTCGTCCCCGCCCAGAGCACGGTCGGATCCCGAGGGTCGACCGTCACCGCGGTGACGTTGTGGCCGAGCTCGTAGGGCGAGAAGGCGCGGCCGGCGTCGGCGCTCTTCCACACGCCGAAGAGAGTGGCGGCGAAGAGCGTCTCGGCGGCCTCCGGATCGACCGTCAGGTCGCGGATCTCGAGACGCCCGGGGTCGACGGCGTAGGCTTGCGCCAGGCGAGCGTCCATGCTGGTCGGCCCGAGGCCGACGAATGGCGAACGCCGGCCGACGTTGGCCGTCACCGACCAGCCGAGCAGGCGGCCCGACGCGGTGCCGGCGGCGACCTCGAGCGGATCGGGGGCCAGCAGCTCGAGGGTGCGCACCTCGTCGTGGTCGTCGAGGAGCGCCCAGGACCCGCCATAGTCGCTGCTGGCGTAGAGCCCGCCGCGCCCCGCCGCATAGACGAGGAAAGGCTCGAGCGGGTCGACCGCGAGGGCGGCGATCGCCGCCAGGTCGAGACCGTGGCGCGCCGGCTGCCAGGAGCGGCCGGCGTCCCGGCTGCGGAAAAGCCCCGCGCCGTGGGTCCCGGCATAGAGGATCGTGGGATCCCGGGGGTCGACGGCGAGGGCGTGGACGTCGAGCAGCTCGAGGCCGTCGCCGACCGGCTCCCAGCTCTCGCCGTAGCCGCTGCCGCGGAACACGCCGCCGCGGCCGGCGGCGTAGACCACCTCCGGGTGGTCCGGGTGGACGGCGAGCGCCGCCACCGGATCGTCCGGCCGCGCCGGGACGGCGAGCCGCAACGTCACGTCCTGGCGCCGCGGCTGCCGAGCCGTCGTCTCAATCAGCGCCTCGCGCCCGAGGCTGGCCGGCGGCGGCACCACGGCGCGCAGGCTCGTCTCCAGCGTCAGCCCGCCGTCGCGGGTGAGCAGGAGCTGAGCGTCCCCGTCGGCGACGTAAAGCGCGCGGGGATCGAAAGGATCGAGGGCGATGGCGCGGGCCGCCGCCTCGACGTACGGCTGCCACGCGGCGCCGAAGGCGGGCAGCCGGAAGACGCCGCGGTCGGTGGCGGCAAGGAGCCCCCCGAGGGCGTCGAAGGCGAGCTGCCAGACGGGAAAGGGGAGCCCGCCGTCCGCCCAGGTGCGCCCATCGTCCACGCTCGCCCGCACGCCGCCGGCGGTGGCCGCGTAGAGCACCCCGGCATTCGAAGGGTCGATCGCCACCGACCGGGTCTGCGCCCCGATCTGACCGAGCTGCTGCCAGTTGACGCCGAAGTCGAGGCTCACGAAGAGGGCGTCGGCGGTCGTGGCGTAGAGCGGCAGGACGTCGCGGGGATGGAAGAGCACCTGCACCGGCCCCGGGGGCGAGAGCCCCAGGGGCTGGAACGTCGCGGCGCCGTCGACGCTGCGGAAGACGCCCTGGCGCGTGGCGGCGAAGAGCGTGAAGGGCTCGTCGGGATCGGCGACGACGCCGCGCACCTCCGCCGGCGAGGGCAACCCCGCGCCGGCGGCCTCCCAGGCGAGCCCGCCGTCGCGGCTCTTGAAGAGCCCGCCCACGGCCTCCAGCACGTAGAGGATCGAAGGATGGAAGGGATCGATGACCAGGTCGACGACGTCGACGCCCGGCAGCGCTCCCCCGAACCGCTCCCACGAGCCGCCGCGGTCGGCGCTGCGGAAGAGCCCGACGTCGGCGAAAGCGGCGTAGAGGATGGCCGGGTTGGCGGGATGGACGGCGAGCACCGTGGGCGTCCCGAGCGGGATCCCGCCGTCGGTCTGGGCGCCGGCGCCGCCCGCGGCCGCGAGGAAGGCGGCGAGCGTCCGGGCGAGAAGAAGGGGGGCACGAGATCCCATCCGAGACTCCGCTTTCCAGAGTCTACGTGCGGCGTCCGCGGAGCGTCGGTGGACGAGCGCCTACGACGCGGTGGGCGCGCAGCACGGCTGGTGATAGCCTGAGCAGGCGGGAAGCCGATCCCGCGCCGCTCAAGCGAGGATCCACATGGGCCGAATCGTCGCGCAGGTAGAGATCTCCAACCCCCTCAACGGCGTCAAGCCGCTGGTGTGCAGCATGTTCGTCGACACCGGCGCGGCCAGCGTCGTCCTGCCGATGGCCTGGAAGGACCGGCTCGGGAAGCTCGCCAATCAGGAGACCGTCCACCTCGTGCCGGCCAACAACGAGGTGGTCGAAGGTCTGGCCTGCGGTCCGGTCGGGATTCAGATCGAAGGCTTCCGCAAGATCTTCAACGAAGTCACCTTCATGGAGATGGAGACTCGCGACAACGGGGAGTACGAGCCGCTCCTGGGATACGTGGTCCTGGAGCAGGCACAGGTCGCCGTCGACATGGTGGGTCACCGGCTGGTGCCGGTGAAGTACGTCGACTGCAAGTAACCAGCCGGACTGCCGTATCCCGGACGAGGTCACGCTACCTCGCGTGCGCCAAGGGAGCTGCAGCTCTTCGATGAGCGACGGGGGCAAGGTCAGAGAGCCGCTGAACCCCGTGTCCAGGATGGCGTCGCGGCGCAGAAGTCCGTCCCCGAATGGGCGAAGCTCTTGCTGGGCAGCTGTGCCTGCCGATCCGCGGCTTCGCCGCGGGAATCCCCCCTGCCCCCCTTTCTCAAAGGGGGTGAAGGACGGCTCGCTTCGCCTCGCGCGTGCGCGGACGCACGCCTGTCGCTCGTGAGCGCCCAGCCGATGCGTCAGCGAGGAGTCAGCCTCCCCCCTTTGAAAAAGGGGGGA
>DASWIG010000525.1:0-2338 GCA_036397835.1 Thermoanaerobaculia bacterium | reverse complement strand
GCGCTGGCCGGGCGCCGAAGGACGACCCTGGCTCATCGCCATGACCGCCAACGCCGTCAAGGGCGACCGCGAGGCGTGCCTGGCGGCGGGCATGGACGACTACCTCGCGAAGCCCGTGGAGCCGGCGTCGCTCGGAGCCGCCCTCAAGCGCGGCGTCGAGGCGGCGCGCTGAGTATCATCGAACGGCGCTATCCTGGCGACGTTCTGAGCTCCCTGCCAAGAAAGGAACGCCATGAGCACGCCGATCCGCCTTTTCCTCGCCGCAGCCCTCGCCGCGCTCGCCGGCGCCGCCGGCGCCGTCGACCTTACCGGTCTGCGCTTCGAGCTCCTCACCCGCGACCTCGACGCCGCCACCTCGATCACCCATGCCGGCGACGGGCGGCTCTTCATCACCCTCCGCGCCGGACGGGTGGTGATCTTCGAGAACGGCCAGGTCTCGCCGACGCCGTTCCTCGACGTCACCGGCCGGGTGAGGTCCGCCGGCGGCGAGCAGGGCCTCCTCGGCCTCGCCTTCCACCCCGACTACCCGGAGAACGGCTACTTCTTCGTCCACTACACCCGCGAGGACAACGCCGTCGTCCTGGCCCGGTTCGAGGTCGGCGACGGTCCGGACGCGGCCGATCCGGCGTCCGAGAAGGAGCTCCTGGTGGTCGCGCAGCCGACGGTGATCCACAACGGCGGACAGCTCGCGTTCGGCCCCGACGGCTTCCTCTACGTGGCCCTGGGCGACGGCGGCGGCGCCAACGACCCCTCCTGCCGCGGGCAGGACAGGTCCAGCCTCCTCGGCAAGCTCTTGCGCCTCGACGTGGACGCCGGCCCCGGCCAGCCGCCTTACCACGCGCCGGCGGCCGGCAATCCCTTCGTCGGTCCCCTCGAGGGACGCGACGAGATCTGGGCCTACGGCTTGCGCAATCCCTGGCGCTTTTCCTTCGATCGGGAGACCGGGGACCTGTACGTCGGCGACGTCGGCCAGGGGCTGCGCGAGGAGGTCAACTTCCAGCCGGCGGCGAGCCCGGGCGGGGAGAATTACGGCTGGAAAGTGATGGAGGGCTCTCTGTGCACCAACAGCACGCAAGGTTGCGGCTTTCCGGTGCCGGCCTGCGGCTCGCCGGAATTCACGGCGCCCATCGCGAGCTACTCCCATGCCCAGGGCTGCGCGGTGATCGGCGGCTACGTCTACCGCGGCGCCGCCATACCGCAGCTCCGCGGCGCCTACCTCTTCGGCGATTTCTGCGCCGGCACGATCGTGGCCGCCGAACGGGTGGGGGCAGCCTGGCAGCTCCAATCCTTCGAACAGGCCTTCCCCGGCCTGCGCAGCTTCGGCGAGGACGCCGCGGGCGAGGTCTACCTCGCCACCGGCACCACGCTCTACAGGCTCGTGGACCAGGGACAGTCGGGCTGCCGCCCCGACGAGACGACGCTCTGCCTCAGGCAGGGGCGTTTCGAGGTGCGGGCGAGCTGGCGCACCGCCGGCGGCCAGGGCGCGGCCCGCGCCGTCCAGATCCTGGGCGACGCCGGCTACTTCTGGTTCTTCGGCGAGAACAACCCCGAGCTCTTCGTCAAGGTCTTGAACGGCTGCTTCGACCCGTTCGACACCTTCTGGGTTTTCGCCGCCGGGCTGACGGAGGTGGGCGTGACGTTGACGGTGCGCGACACGCAAGCGGGCTCGGTGAAGGTCTACGAGAGCCCCCTGGGGACGGCGTTTGCGCCCATCCGCGACACCCGCGCTTTCGCCACCTGTCCGTGAATCCGTCTGCCGTTCACCTTTCCCCCCTCCGCCTCGACCGCCGGCAAACCCGTCGGCCATTACCACCTGCTGGTGGTCGCTCACGAGCAGCAGGAGCTCTCCCGCTTCATGCAGCACCTGGCCTGCTACAGCAAAAAGGAGTTCGCCCGGCGGGGAGACGACATCTACGAGCGCGTCGTGCGCTCCCAGGTCGAGCCGGAGCACAACGGGGACTTCGTAGTCATCGACATCGAGTCGGCGGACTTCGAGGTCGACGAAGACGAGCTCGTGGCCTCGGATCGCCTTCTGGCTAGCCATCCCGGAGCCCAGATCTGGCTGCGACAAGTCGGCTCGCGTTATGCCCGCCGATTCGGCTCGCGTCTACGGTCCATGGCTCACGAGCTCCTGTCGCTCGCGGCGACGGTCCCGTTCGACGACCGCATCAACCAACAGGCGAGGGTCGAAGACCTCTCGCGCGAGCTGATGCAGGAGTACCTGCGCCAAGTGGGTAGCGACCTCGCCGAGCAGGTCCCCGCCTTCTCGCTGGTGGATTTGGGGCGGCAGATGAGCGTCGTCGGCGGTCCTGGAGAGGCGCCGTTTCCGCTCAACGTG
>DASWIG010000524.1:0-3582 GCA_036397835.1 Thermoanaerobaculia bacterium | reverse complement strand
GCGCCGTCGCCGCCGGCGAGCTCGAGGGCGCCTGCGCCGAGATCGCCAAGGAGCTTCGGTACCAGTACGTCCTGGGCTTTCAGACCCGCGGCTCGGGAGACCCGAGCTATCATGCCATCCACGTCGAGGTGGACGCCGAGGACGTCGTCGCGTCCCACCGCCGGGGCTACCTCGGCGGTCCGCCTCTCGAACCGGCGAGGGACGATCCATGACGAGGAATCGGTGGTCCGTGTCGATCGTGACCGTGCCGTACGTGATCCTGACGCCGCTGGGCGTCGTCGGCTGCGCCAGCAAGGGCTACGTGAGCCAGGAAGTGTCGCGGGAAGTGGCCACGGTCCACGCGCGCGTGGACGACGTGGAGGGCCAAGTGGAGGCCAACCAGCAGCGCCTCGACGTGCAGGGCGAGCGGATCGAGGCGGTGTCGGGAGTCGCCGAAAGCGCCTCGCAGACGGCCCGCGAGGCCCTCGACCGGGCCGTCAACGCGGGCAAGCTGGCCGAGGGCAAGCTCCTCTTCGAGACCGCCCTGACCGACGACAAGGTGAAGTTCGGCTTCGACGAGGACACCCTGAGCCCCGAGGGCAAGGCCGCGCTCGACGAGGTCGCCGGCCAGCTCGTCGCCGCCAACGAGAGCGTCTACGTCGAGATCCAGGGCCACACCGACGCCACCGGCACCGACGACTACAACCTCGAGCTGGGCTTCGAGCGGGCGCAGGCGGTGCTGCGCTACCTCAACATGCGCCACGGCGTGCCGCTGCACCGCATGTCGGCGATCTCCTACGGCGAGAGCGCGCCGGTCGCCGACAACTCGAGCCGTGACGGGCGGGTGCAGAACCGGCGGGTCGTGTTGGTGGTGTTGAAGTAGGGGCATCGAGTTATACTCAGGGTATGAAGACCGCCGTCTCGATTCCCGACCCCGTCTTCCAATCCGCCGAGCGACTGGCGGGCCGAATCAGGAAGTCGCGTAGCCAGCTCTACAGTGAAGCCGTAAAGGAGTACCTCGCCCGGCATGATCCGGACACGGTCACCGAGCAGATCAACGCCGTCTGCGACGAGGTCGACACGCGGCCCGACCCGTTCCTGACGGAGGCCGCCCGGCGGATCCTGGCCGGCGCCGAGTGGTGATCGCTCAAGGCGACATCTGGTGGGCAGCGCTGCCGGAGCCGGTCGGGTCGGGTCCCGGCTTCCATCGTCCGGTGGTAGTCGTCCAGGGCGACAGCTTCAACCGAAGCCGGATCGCGACGGTCGTCGTCGTCCCCCTGACGAGCAACGCCCGTCTGGCGGCCATGCCTGGCAATGTCCTCTTGCCGTCCAGCAAGACCGGCCTCCCCAAGGATTCGGTCGCCAACGTGAGCCAGGTTATCGCTATCGACCGGTCGCTCCTCACGGAGCGGATCGGGAGAATCGTACGGCCGCAGCTCGAGCTGATCTGGAAAGGCTTCGACGTCTTGTTCGACCGCTAGTCTCAGGAGCCCAAGGCCGTTTGCCGTACGTCCGCCGCCGTCTTCCTCTTCGCGCTCGAGCCGTGACGGGCGAGTGGCAGAACCGGCGCGTGGTGTTGGTGGTGTTGAAGTGAAGGACGTGCGTTCCTACTTCAAGTCACTCTTCTTGACGTGAAGGAGACGTAGTCCCAGCATGTCGACGGCGGCCTGGGCCTGCTCGAGCGGAATGTAGCCGAGAAGCGGCTCATAGCGTCCGTTGGCCGGCCGCATGTCGAGGAAGAGGACTTCGCCGTAGACGGGATCGAATCCCTCGATGTGGATCTCGACCGGCCCGCAGACCTGGCCTCGCACCAGATCCTGAGTCGGGGTCTCGCAGTCGATCTCCCGAATGACCTTGAGGCCGCCGAGCTTGGGCTGCCAGGCCTTCGGCAGCACCATGTTCGCCGCCCCCGTGTCGACCAGGGCGTCGCAAGCGAGGGACTTGTCGGGGTCGAGGAGGTTGGAGATCCTGACGTTGGCGACGATTCTACCCATCTCGTTTGCGTCCTTCGTCCCGCGGGACTTCCGGCATTCTACCAGGGATGAATCCGTCCGAGGCAGGGTGGCAAGGTCAAGCCCGAGCACGGGTCAAGGACCTGGCAGGTGTGGGTGGCGTGTTTCTGCGAATCACCGGAGCCGCACTTGGCCTTGCGCGCGAAGCAGAGGCGTTGGATCGTCCTCGGCGGCCGAACGTGTCACTGCCCCGCGCGCTTGCCACCCGGAGCCTCGCGGGACTTAGAATAGCCCGACTCCATCACTGCCGTGGATTCGGGGACCGGATGGGCCAGATCTTCATCAGCTACCGTCACGTCGAGCCGGACGAGAGCCTCGCCCGCGCTCTCGTCGTCGCCCTGGACGCGCGCCGCCACCCCGTCTTCATCGACGCCCGGATCGAGGTCGGCACCCGCTGGGTGGCGGAGATCGAGCGCCAGATCCGCGCGTCGGCGTACTTCGTCGTCGTCCTCTCGGAGCACTCGATCCGCAGCGACATGGTGCGCCAGGAGGTGGCGCTCGCCCACGAGCTCGAGGAGGACGGACGGATGCGGATCCTGCCGATCCGCGCCGGCTTCGACGGCGCGCTGCCCTACGACTTGGCCTCCTACCTGAACCCGATCCAATACGCGTTCTGGCGTCCCGGCTCGCCGTTCGACGAGATCTGCGGGCAGATCGTCGCCGCGGTCGACAAGGCCGCCGCCCTTCCGCTGACGACGCCTGCAGGCGAGGACTCATCCGTTCTCGACGGCGAATCGGTCCCTGACGGGCCGGCGCCGCTGCCGTCCGCGGATCCGCGGATCGTCATGGAGACGGGCACCGTGCGGCTGAGCTCGCCGTTCTACGTCGTCCGCCGCAGCGACGAGCTGATGGAGCGGGCCCTCGGCCGGGACGAAGGCGCGACGCTCGTCGTCAAGGGCGTCCGCCAGAGCGGCAAGAGCTCGCTCCTGGCCCGCGCCCACGCGCTCTCCCACAAGCTTGGGCGCAGGTCCATCTACGTCGACTTCCAGCAGCTTGACTCACGCCACCTCGAAAGCCTGGGCAGCCTCATGCGCAACCTGGCGGCGCGCATCGCGCGCGAGCTGCGGACCGACGTCAAGCCCGGAGACGTCTGGGACGACGACCTTGGCGACAAGGAGAGCTTTGCCGACTTCATCGAGTCCGCGGTGCTGGCGGCAGAGGAGGAGCCAGTGCTCCTTTGCCTTGACGAGGTGGACCGACTCTTCGATCGGCCCTACCGTGCCGACTTCTTTGCCGCGGTGCGCGGCTGGCACAACAACCGGGCGATCTCACCGATCTGGGACCGCCTGCACTTGGCGATCGCCCACGCCACCGACCCTACCTTGTGGATCGACGACATCAACCAGTCGCCGTTCAACGTCGGCGAGCGGCTGCGTCTCGAAGATTTCACGGTCGCCGAGATCCGCGACCTGGCGAAACGCCACGGCGAGCGGTTGGCCCGGATGGAGATCGTCGACGGTCTACACCGTCTGGTAGGCGGGCAACCCTATCTCGTACGCCAGGCGCTCTGCGTGCTCGTCAACGAAGGCTGGTCGGTTGACGAGCTGCACCGTGTCGCGATCGAAGAAAGGGGCCCCTTCGGCGATCACCT
>DASWIG010000523.1:0-8416 GCA_036397835.1 Thermoanaerobaculia bacterium | reverse complement strand
ACTTCGCGAGTCTGCAAAGTAGGGGGGCAAGCCTTGTACCGCGACTTCGCGAGCTTGCAGAGTAAGGGGGCAAGCCTTGTACCGCTACTCTGCGGATGACGGCCTAACCGGGACAAGCTCTGAACCGGTTAGGCGCGAGCTCGCAGAGCAGGGGGGCAAGCGACGTACCGCTCTTCCCGCAGTTCGCAGAGTAAGGGTACGAGCGACGTACACCGACTCCCGCAGTTCGCAGAGTAGGGGTACAAGCGATGTACGCCTGCTCCTGCAAGTTCGCAGAGTAGGGGTACAAGCGACGTACGCCTGCTCCAGCAGTTCGCAGAGTAGGGGTACAAGCGATGTACACCTACTCCGGCCAGTCGCAGAGTCGACGATTCGGCGGTGCCGCTTCCTTCTGGCGCCAGCCGGACCTGTCGATCGGGCGGGCACGGGGGGCCGGCCCGGCCCGAGCAACTCCGAGCCCCCCTTTAAGAAAGGGGGGTTGGGGGGATTTGGCCGACGAAGTCGGCCTTCTCACGCGCGGCCGGAGGGTTTCCGGCCGGGCCTCCAGGGCTCGCGCCCTGGCACGCCGGTCGCACGGAATCCCCCGATCAGGTCATAATGACGCCCCCGGAGCTCTCCCGGTCCGCGGGAAGAGGCCGGAGCCGTGGCACCGGCCTTGCACGAAGGACGACCCTCCGGAGGAGACGATGGACGTCGACGCCGCCAACCCGATCCCAGAAGTCGAGCGGGAGACGCAGACGATCAAGGAGGTCGAGAACGAGATCCGCAAGGTGATCATCGGCCAGGACTACCTCGTGGACCGCCTGCTGGTGGGGCTCCTGGCCCGCGGCCACATGCTCATCGAGGGCGTGCCCGGCCTCGCCAAGACGCTGGCCGTGAAGACCCTGGCGCGCACCCTCGAGATCGACTTCCAGCGCATCCAGTTCACCCCCGACCTGCTGCCCGCCGACCTCATCGGCACGCTGATCTACGACCAGAAGTCGGGGCGCTTCACGCCGCGCAAGGGTCCGATCTTCAACCACGTGGTCCTGACCGACGAGATCAACCGGGCGCCCGCCAAGGTGCAGTCGGCGCTGCTCGAGTGCATGGAGGAGAAGCAGGTCACCCTGGGCGACACCACCCACCGTCTGCCCGAGCCCTTCATGGTGCTGGCGACCCAGAACCCGATCGAGCAGGAGGGCACCTACCCGCTCGCCGAGGCCCAGGTGGACCGCTTCATGATGAAGCTCAAGCTCACCTACCCGTTGCGCTCCGACGAGGAGGAGATCCTCGACCGCATGCTGGTCGAGAGCGAAGAGATCGAGGTGCGGGCGATCCTCGACCGCGAGCGCCTGCTCGAGCTGCGGCTGACGACCGACAGGGTCTACCTCGACGCCAAGATGCGGCGTTACATCCTCGACCTGGTGACCGCCACGCGCAATCCGCGGGCTGCCGGCCTCGCCGACCTCGACGACCTGATCGCCTTCGGCGCTTCGCCGCGCGCCACCCTCTACCTGGCGCGCGCCGCCAAGGGCCTGGCGCTGGTGCGCGGCCGCGGCTACGTGATCCCCGAGGACGTCAAAGAGCTCGCCCCCGACCTCTTGCGCCACCGCCTGGTGACCACCTACGAGGCCGAGGCCGAGGAGATCACGACCGACGACCTGGTGGCCCGGATCCTCGACCGCATCCAGGTGCCCTGAGGCGGAGGACGAGCGTGTTCGGCCTCTTCGCCAAGCCCGCGCCCGAGCCCTCCGGCCGGCCCACCCTGCCGCCGGACCTGCTGCGCAAGGTGCGCCACATCGAGATCTCCACCCGCAAGCTGGTGGACCAGGGGGTGGCGGGCGATTACCACTCGGCCTTCAAGGGCCGCGGCATGGAGTTCGCCGAGGTGCGGCCCTACGAGCCCGGCGACGAGATCCGCACCATCGACTGGAACGTGACGGCGCGCATGGGCGTGCCCTACGTCAAGCGCTACGTGGAGGAGCGCGACCTCAACGTCTTCCTGGTGATCGACGTCTCGGGCAGCCTCAACTACGGCTCGCGCCACCTCCTGAAGCGCGACCTGGCGGCGGAGCTGGCGGCGCTGCTGGCGTTCGCGGCGGTGAGCAATCAGGATCGGGTGGGGGCGGCGCTGGTGAGCGAGGGTATGGAGGTCTTCCTGCGCCCCGACCGGCGGCGGACCCACGTGCTGCGGCTGGTGCGCGAGGTGCTGATGCGGCCGCCCGGCGGCCATACCGATCTCGAGCGCGGCCTGTGGACGGTGCTGCGCACGCTCAAGCAGCGCGCCGTGGTCTTCGTGATCTCCGACTTCCTCGACACCTTGCCGGCCGGCGCCCTCAAGGCCGCGGCGTCGCGTCACGACCTGATCGTGATCGAGATCCTCGACCCCAAGGACCACGCGCCGCCGGCGCGCGGCCCGGTGGTGCTGCGCGACGCCGAGAGCGGCCGTCTGGCGGTGGCGGGCGGCTGGAAGGCGGCGCGTGAGCACGCCGACCGGCGGCGGCGCGAGCGCGGCGAGCTGCACGCGCTGCTGCGCAAGCTCGGCGTCGACCTGCTGGCGCTGCGCACCGACGTCCCGTATCTGCCGACGCTGGTGAGCTTCTTCGAGCAGCGGCGGCGGAGGTACGGGCGGTGAGGAACCCTCACCCCCAGCCCCTCTCCCAGGGGGAGAGGGGAGCCGGATGGAGGCTCTTCTCCCCCTCTCCCCCTGGGAGAGGGGGCCGGGGGGTGAGGGCGCCGCGAAGCGGCGTCTTCGTCCTCCTCCTCGTTCTCGGTCTCACTCCCCTCCACGCCCAGACGGGCGCCGTCGCCGTGGAGCTGCGGCCCGATGAGATCACCGTGGGCGATCGGGTGACGGCCAGGATCACCCTGGTCTGGGACGGCGAGACGCCGGCCGCGGCCCCCCGCTTCCCCGCCTGGCAGGGGGCCTGGGGCGCCGCCGAGGTCTTGGAGGTCGGCGCGGTCGAGTCCTTCGGCCAGGCGGGCCGGCGCGTCTACTCCCAGTCCCTGGTGCTGACCGTCTTCACCACCGGGGAGATCGAGCTGCCGCCGGTCACGGTGACCATGGAGCTCGACGGCCGGGCCGTGGAGGTGCCGACGCGCGGCGGCGCGCGCCTGAACGTGGTCTCGGTGCTGCCGCGGGACCGCCAGCTCTCCGAGCTCGAGCCGAGACCGCCGGCGCCCTTCGCGCCGGTAGCGGCCGGCCGGCGCTTCCTGTGGACGGCGGCCGTGCTGGCCGCTCTGTGCGGCCTCGCCGCGGCGGCGCTGGCGTGGCGCCTGGCGCGCGGCGGCGCGCCAACTGCGGCCCCCAGGACGCCGCTGACGCCGCTCGAGGAGCTGATGGCGGCGGTCACGCGGATCGATCCGGGCGCCGGCAGCGAGCCCGCCCACACGGCGATGAGCCTGGCCCTGCGCCGGTACCTGGGCCGCACCCTGGGCTTCCAGGCCCCGGAACGGACGACCAGCGAGATCACCCGCGACCTGCGGCGCACGCGCCTCGCCTCCGACGTCGTCGACCGCGCGCTGGGCCTGCTCTCCCGCTGCGACCAGGTGAAGTTCGCGCGGCGCGAGGTGCCGGAGGCGGAGACCGTGAGCTCGCTCGTCGCGCTGCAGGAGATCGGACGCGACGTCGACGACGCGCTGCGTCCGCCCGAGTACGGGCAGTCGTTCCATGAAAGAGACCTCGGGAGGGCGGCGTGAGCGAATGGCTGCCGCGCTTCGAGGACCCGGCAGTCCTGTTCCTGCTGGCCCTGCTGCCGCTGCTCGCCTGGCGGCGCCACCGCCGCCGCGCCTACGGCGCCCTCACCTACAGCAGCCTGCCGCGCCGCGCCGGCGGCGTCTGGCGCCTGCACCTGCCGTTCTACCTGCGGCTCGCGGCCCTGGCGCTGCTCGTCGTGGCGGCGGCGCGGCCGCAGCTCGGCACCGCGATCGAAGAGAGCCTCACCGAGGGCATCGACGTGCAGGTGGTGCTCGACGTCTCGGGCTCGATGGCCGCCGAGGACTTCCAGCCGCGCAACCGTCTCGCCGTGGCCAAGGAGGTGGTCAAGGAGTTCGTGGCCAGGCGCACCGGCGACCGCATCGGCGTGGTCGTCTTCGCCGGCGCCGCGCTCACCAAGTCGCCGCTGACGGGCGACCAGCAGATGCTGCGCCTGGTGATCGATTCGGTGGAGCTCAACACGCTGCCCGACGGCACCGCCATCGGCCTGGCGCTCGCCGCCGCCGCCGCCCGCCTCAAGGACAGCGAGGCGAAGACCAAGGTGGTCGTGCTGGTCACCGACGGCGTCAACAACCGCGGCGAGATCGATCCCGACACCGCGGCGGCGGTGTGCGAAGGGCTCGGGATCAGGGTTTACACGGTGGGCGTGGGCACCGCCGGCACGGTGCCGGTGCCGATGCCGTTCAAGACCGCCTTCGGCAAGGTCGAGACGCGCCACGTGATGATGAACGTCGAGGTCGACGAGGAGCTGCTGCGCAAGATCGCCGGGCGCACCGGCGGCCGCTTCTTCAAGGCCACCGACCCGGACGCGCTGCGGGCCATCTTCGCCGAGATCGACGAGCTCGAGAAGACCCCGCTCCAGGTGCGGCGCTTCGTCCGCTACCGGGAGGCCTTCCAGCCGCTGGCGTGGATCGCCCTGGCCCTGGTGGCGGCGCCGCTGGCGAGCGCCCTCCTGGGATGGACCGCGGAGCCCTAGGATGGATTTCGCCCGGCCCGAGCTGCTCTGGTTGCTCCCTGCCGCGCCGCTGGCCGGCGCCGCGGCCTGGTGGGCGTGGCGGCGCCGCCTCGCCGCCGCCGAGGCGTGGGCCGCGCGCGGGCTGTGGGACCGCCTGCTGCCGGGCTACCGGCGCGGCCGGCCGGCGGCCTCCGCGGCGCTGCTGGCGGCGGCGGTGCTGGCCATCGGCGTCGTCCTCGCGCGGCCGCGCTGGGGCAGCCGCGAGCTCCATGTCGAGCGTCGCGGCGTCGACGTGGTCTTCGTGCTCGACACCTCGCTCTCGATGGCCACCCGCGACGTGGCGCCCGACCGCTTCTGGGTCGCCCAGACGCTGGTGCGGCGCCTGGTGCGGGAGCTGCCGGGCCACCGCGTGGCGCTCGTCCGGACCGAAGGCGACGCCGTGGTCATGGCGCCGCTCACCGGCGACGGCGCGGTGATCGGCCTGCTGCTCGACGCGCTGCACCCGGACTCGCTGCCGGTGCCGGGCACCCGGCTCGCGCCGGCCCTCGACCGCGCCCTCGAGCTCTTCCCCGCCGAGGGCTCGAAGCACCAGGTGGTGGTCCTGGTCAGCGACGGCGAAGACCACGGCCAGGGCCTCGACGCCGCGGCCGCGGCCCTGCGCGAGCGCGGCGTGGTGGCGCACTCGATCGGCGTCGGCACCCGCGAGGGCAAGCCGCTCGAGATGCCCGGCACCGGCCGGGCCGTGGAGTACAAGCGCGACGAGGCGGGCCAGGTGGTGGTGAGCCGCCTGGTGGAGGAGAACCTCCGACAGCTCAGCCAGGCCACCGGCGGCCTCTACCTGCGGGCCACCAGCCCCGCCGCCGACGTCGGGCCGCTCGTCGACCGCATCCGCGAGATGGAGACGCGGGCCTACGGCAGCGATCTCGTCAGCACCCTCGAAGAGCGCTTCCAGTGGCCGCTGGGCCTGGCCGTCGCGGCGCTCTTCCTGCACCTCGCCATCGCGCCGTTTCGGCGCGCCGGAGGCAGCGCATGAGACAGAACAGGCAGGCGTTCGCCCTCCTCGGCGCCCTGGCCTTCGCCGCCGGCCCGCTCGCCGCCGAGATGCCCGAATGGCTGGAGCGCTGGCTCTACAATCCCCGCGAACGGACCCTCCTGGCCGCGGCGGCCGGCCGGCGCGGCGATGTCGAGGGGTCGGCGGCGGCGCTCGAGACGGCGCTGCGGCTGGCGCCCGAGGACCCCACGGTGCAATACAACGCCGGCACCGCCCGTCTGGCGACCGGCGGCGACGCCGCGTCCCTGCTCGAAAGCGCCGCCAGGCTCGGCCACGGCGCCGTGGTGCCGCGCGCCTATTACAACCTGGGCAACGCGCGGATGCAGGGGGAGGACCTGCAAGGCGCCGTGGAAGCCTACCGCGACGCCCTGCGCCGCGACGGCGGCGACGCCGACGCCAAGTTCAACCTCGAGTTGGCCCAGCGTTTGCTTGAAGAGCAGCAGCGGCAGCCCCCGCCGCCGCCGGAAGAGCAGGAGCCGCCGCCGGAGCCGGAGCCGCAACCGCAACCGGACCCCGAGCAGGAGCCCGATGACGCGCGACCAGAAGATGAACGGCAAGACCCACGGCAGGACGACGCCCGAGGCCAAAGCCCCTTGCCGCAGTTCCGGGACCTGCCCGACATGAGCGCCGAGGAAGCGGCGGCGATCCTCGAAGCGGTCGAGAACATGGAGCGGGAGCGGCGCCGCGAAGAGGCGCGCGAGGCCTCGAGGAGGCGACCCCGAACCGAGAAGGACTGGTGAGACCGTGACCGGACGAGACCGACGCCCCGGAAGAGTGCGGCGCACGGTCCGCACGTGCCTCGCCGCGCTCCTGTGGGCGGTCACCGCCGCGGGTCAGGAGGAGATCCGGACCGCGATCCGGCTCGAGCCCGCCGACGTGGTCGGGCTCGACGAGGTGGCCGAGCTCGAGATCAAGATCTCGGTCGAGGGGGTGCAAGTCCCCAACATCCCCGATCCGGTCTTCAAGCTCGACAACTTCCGCATCGTCGGCGGCCCCACGCAGTCCACCGGCCTGACCATCGTCAACGGACTGCCTTCGGCGAGCCGCGCCCTCACCTGGCAGCTCATGCCGCGCAAGCTCGGCCGGGCGCGGGTCCACTCGGTGGGCATCACCATCGAAGGCCAGCCGATCGACATGGGCGAGCGCGGCGTCGACGTGATCCGCGAGCCGCCGCGCCGCCGCCGCGCCGAGGACCCCTTCGACCGCCTGTTCTCACGCGAGCCCTTCTCCGAGGTCCGTTCCGGCCGCGGCTACCACCGCTCGTCGCGGCGCCCGGCCGAGGTGCCCCAGATCTTCCTCCATGCCGAGGCCCGGCCGCCGGAGCCCTACGTGGGGCAGCAGACGCTCTATACCCTCAACCTCTACACCCAGGTCGACATCCACTCGGTCAACCCGGACGGCTTTCCCGACTTCAAGGGTTTCTGGGCGCGGGTGATCCCGCAGCCCGATCAGAAGCCGGAGATGGTGCGTTTCGAGGGCGAGCGCTTCGGCCGCGTGGTGCTGATCCAGCGGGCGCTCTTCCCGCGCCGTGCCGGCACCCTCGAGATCGAGCCGATCGCCGCCCGCATGGTGGCGCGCGTGACCGAGTCGGGTCCTCTCGGCTCGCTGCTGCCGAAGAACCGCGAGATCGTGCGCCAGTCGAACGCGGTGACCATCCGGGTGCGCGAGCTGCCGCCGCCGCCGCCCGGCTTCCAGGGCGCGGTGGGCGACGTGAGCCTGGCGGCCGACCTGGCGCCGCCGGAGCTCGCGGTCGGCGAGGCGGCCACCCTGAAGCTCGAGCTCTCGGGCACCGGCCACCTGCAGGGCATCCAGGCGCCGCAGATCCCGGAGATCCCGGGCATCGAGGTCTTCCCGCCGCAGCAGCAGAGCGAGGAGGAGCTGCGCGGCAAGAGCGTGGTGGGCAGCCGGGTGTGGAGCTTCGTGCTGATACCGCAGCGGCCCGGCGAATGGGCCCTGCCGCCGATCGAGATCCCCTACTTCGAGCCGCGCGGCGAGCGCTACCAGGTGGCCTCCTCGCCGGCCCTGACCCTCACGGTGGAAGCCGCGGCGAGCGACGCGCCGGCCGCCGGGCCGGTGCCCGAGCTCCATCCGATCCGCACCGCGGCGCTGCCGGCGCCCGGCGGCGCGGGCGGCTTCTCGAGGGCCGTGGTCCCGTGGCTCTTCGGCCTGCCCTTGCTGCTCGCCGCGTTGGTCCTCGTCGCGCGTCACCGGGGCGCGCTGCGCCGCGCGGTTCCCGCCGAGCGGCGCCTGCTCTCCCGCCTCGACGAGGCGGCCGCCGAGGAGCGTCCGCGGCAGGCCGCGGCGGCGATCGAGGAGGCGTGGCGCGAGCTGTTGGCAGAGCGCTGGCGGATCCCCCAGGGCGCGCCGAGCACCCAGTGGGGCCGACTGCTCGCCGAGCGCGGCGCCGACGCCCCCGGCGCCGAGGAGCTGGTGCGTCTGGCCGACGACCTGCACTACCTGCGCTACGCGCCGAAGCTCTCGTCCATCTCCGAGCTGCGCGAGGACCTGCTCCAGCGTTCGCGCAAGCTGGCGCGGATCATGTGCTGAGGTCTTGTCGGGATCTTGGTGTGCTAGTCTCAATCCCGGATAGCTCGTGGTGAGCGAGACTGATGAGAAAAGAAGAAATCGTCTCCCGCGATCCCGAAGTGATGAACGGCGATCTGGTCTTCGCCGGCACGCGCGTTCCGGTCGAGATCCTCATCCAGCACTTGGCGGC
>DASWIG010000522.1:0-1587 GCA_036397835.1 Thermoanaerobaculia bacterium | reverse complement strand
CTGCAAATCAATCCGCGATGACGCCCACCACGATGCGCCGGTAGACGCCGCACCGTCGATGGCCCGCGGTTGGCGACGAAGCTCATGACGCTTCTCATTCTTCTGCTACCAACCGCGGGACGTGTGCCCTTCTATCAAGTCTCGCCTGCGAGCGCAACCCTCTGATTCGCGCCAGATCAACCCGGGAAGCCAGCTTGGTCAGAAATCCCCTCATGCCCGCCGCCACGCGGAGCTCCCACACCAGGCTCGGACGTGATCGACGGCATCGACGTCAAGGCCCGGCCGCGGACAAGAAATGCAAGGAAATATCCTGACGTTTTGTCAGGCTTTTCCCCCACCGCCCTCGATAAATCGCTGGAATCGCTTTCGGCCACGACTGCTCTTGCACGGCTTCTTGACGGCTTTGCGCCGCCTCAGGCGATCCCGACTGCTCGCCGCGACTGGCAGTGAAATTGACTAGAGAGAGGAGCACGATCCGGCGCGCGCGCGCTCGAGGTGACCGCCGACGTCTACGCCGGCGGCCACCTCGGCGGACCTGGCGCAGGTCCGCGGGCAGGACGGCGCCGAGCGGGGCCACGTCGCCCGCCGTGAGCGCCTCTCTTTCCAGCCCGCTTCTCTCTCGTCGCGGCCATGTCCGGCTGCCCCTGCGGCCACCTCGGCGGGCGCCGCCGCGAATTCCGCTGCCCGCGGCCACTCATCGAACGCTACCGCTCGCACATCTCGGGGCTGCTCGCCGACCGCATCGACGTCCACGTCGAGAGGCCGGCCCTCTCGAAGGTCGGCCTGGGGAGCCCGGCCTCGGAGCCGAGCTCGGCGCTCGCGCATCTCGGGGCTGCTCGCCGACCGCATCGACGCCCACGTCGAGAGGCCGGCCCTCTCGAAGCTCGGCCCGGGAAGCCCGGCCTCGCAGCCGAGCTCGGCGCGCGCCGCCCGCGCCCTCCAGCCACGTCAGCTCCCGAGCCGGCACTTCGCCGATGCCGACCCGCAGGCCTTGAACGCTTCGATCCATCCCGAAGTGCTGAGCCGCCACTGCGAGCTCGCGCCGGACCCCTCGATCTCTCCGCCCACAGGCGCGCCCGCACCTACCGCGATACCTCTCGAGCGACGCCGCCTCGCGGTCAAGTCATCCCCGAGGGCGGCAGGGCAGTGTGGCAGTCGTCAGCCATGGCGCGACTTCTCGCGGACCTCGTCAATCCCTCAGGGTTGCTCCTTGACCCTTGTTTTCTGGCGAAAGGGTCAAGAGAGCAACCTCTCGGAGGAGCCCGGCGATAAGTCCTCTCATCGGCCGAGCCGAATGACGCTTTCCGCGGCCCGCCAGGAAGGGGACGGGTCAACGCCCAGGTGTTGTCCTCTCCGGCGATTCTCAGTAACCATCGGCAACTTGATGGAGATCGACCCATGTTTCACGACCACCGCGTGTGGCGAGTGATCGAAGTGGAGAGCGCCGAGCAGCTCGCGCATCTCCTCACGGAAACCACGCAGACGCTCTGCTCGGCCTTCGCCGTCGCCGGCCACCCGGACTACCTCTTCCTCAACGACGCCACTTCCGAGGACAGCGCCGCGGAATTCGGCCTCGTCCACGGCGGC
>DASWIG010000521.1:0-4305 GCA_036397835.1 Thermoanaerobaculia bacterium | reverse complement strand
AAGGGACGGGTGACGCGCCTCGAGCCCTACGGAGCGTTCGTGGAGCTCGAGCCGGGGCTCGAGGGGCTGGTGCACGTCAGCCGCCTGGGCGGCAAGGGCGGCGAGCGTCACGCCCGCGAGGTCGTCCAGCTCGGCCAGACGGTGAAGGTCCGGGTCGTCGAGGTCGAGGCGGAGAAACGGCGCATCTCCCTCGCCCGCGACGCCGACGAACGCAGCGACGAGGAGCGCCGCGAGGTCGACGACTACCTGCGCGCCAGCGCGCAGCCGGCGGGATTCGGCAGCCTCGGGGACTTCTTCAAGAAGGGCCGCGAGGACCGCGGCGAATAGCGGCCTCGCGGTCCTCCCGGCGGGCTTCGGGGCGCTACGGGATCGCCAGCGACCAGGCGCTGATGTCCCCGGACTCGAAGCCGTCGGCGAAAATCGAACAGACGTTGGCGTCGTCGTCGTCGCAGTCGCGGTCGGCGCAGATGCCGTCGCCGTCCGCGTCGCCGGTGGCGTTGCCGCCGAAACAAAGGTCGAGATCGGCGCAGACGCCGTCGCCGTCGTCGTCGCCGGTGGCGTCGTCGCCCTGGCAGGTGTCGCGGTCGTTGCACGTGCCGTCGCCGTCGCCGTCGCCGCTCGGGTTGTGGCCGAAGCACGGGTCGCAGGCGTCAGGCACGCCGTCGAAGTCGGCGTCGAAGCCGTCGGGAAAGCCCGAGCAGACGTCGCGGTCGTCGCACACGCCGTCGCCGTCGGAGTCGCCGCTCAGGTTGAGGCCGAAGCACGGATCGCAGGCGTCGGGCACGCCGTCGAGGTCGGCGTCCAGGCCGTCGTCGAAGCCGGGGCAGCGGTCGCGGTCGTCGCACACGCCGTCGCCGTCGCCGTCGCCCGCGAGGTCGTCGCCGAGGCAGAGGTCGACGTCGTCGCAGATGGCGTCGGCGTCGCTGTCGCCGCTCGCCTGGTTGCCCAGGCAGAAGGCGAGGTCGAAAGCCGTGAGAGCGTCGTCGTCGTAGGCTCCTGCGTAAACCTCGCGGAAGGTCGCGGCCAGCGCCGCCGCCCCCGCCAGGGCGTTGACGCCGCCGCCGCCGTCGCGCACCCGCTCCAGGAAGACGAGATCGCCGGTCAGCGGGTGGCGGCGGAAGACGGCGACCGCGTCGTCGATCTGGCCGGCGACCAGCACCCGGTCGCCCGCCGGGTTGAGGGTCACCGCCGCGGCCCCTTCGAGGCCGTCGATGCCGTCCTCGCCGTCGCGGTAGCGGGCCAGGAAGGTGAGCCTGCCGTTGAGCGGGTTGCGCAGGAACGCGACCACGGAGTCGTCGACGCGCCCGGTGGCGTAGACGTGGCGGCCGTCGGGGCTGACGGCGACGCTCGAGGCGCCGGCCAGACCGTCGACGCCGTCGCGCCCGTCGGCGGCCCGCATGACGAAGCTCACGGTGCCGCGGGCCAGGCGGCGCCTGAAGACCGCGACCGCGTCGGAAACGTCCGAGGCCACGTAGACGTGGCGGCTGTCGGGGCTGACGGCGACCGCGCAGGCGCCGTTCAGGGCCCTGACGCCGCCGGCGCCGTCGAAGTACGCGTCGACGAAGCTCAGGGCGTCGGACGTGGCGTCGCGGCTGAAGACCGCCAGCGCGTCGTCGACCCGCGAGGCCACGAAGACCTGCTCGTTATCGGGACTGACGGCGACCCCCTTGGCGCCGTTCAATCCGAAGACGCTCCCCACCAGGTTCTGCTTGACCTCGGCGGCGACGAAGGTCAAGGACTCGTTGGTGGCGTCGCGGCTGAAGACCACCAGGGTGTCGTCGAACCTGCCGGTGGCGTAGACGTGGCGCCCGTCGGGGCTCGCGGCGACGCCCGCGGCGCCGACCAGGCCGAAGACGCCGCCGACGCCGTCCTCGTGGAAAGCGCGGAACCGCAGCAGCCCGTCGGCCCGGCGCCGGAAGACCACGAGGCCGTTGTCCTCCGCGCCCACGGCGTAGAGCTGCTTGCCATCGGGGCTCAGGGCCACCCCCGAGACGCCCCGCAATCCGTTGACGCCGAAGCCGTCGCGGAAGACCTGGAGCAGGGAGAGGAAGCCACCCAGGGCCGGTGCCGCGAAGAAGAGGAGGAGAAGGACGACGGGGGAAAGACGGAAACGCCGGCGGGATGAAAGCGAGGTGGACGCGTCGGAATCCTGGACGCTCATGAGACCCTCCTACCAGAAGAGTTACCAACTACTCCAAGTCTAGACGACGCTGCGACCCGAGTCAACCGCGATCGGCGTCAGGGATCCGATGGCGGGTATCGAGCTTCGTAGCCGTGGACGGCCTCGTCCCTCACGTGCTCGTACGCGCGCCGCCAGTGCGCCGCTGTCTCGGGATCGGCGGCCACCGTCGCCATGAATCGCAGCGCGTTGAGGTGGTAGGGGTGGAGCTCGAGGGACTTGCGGGCGGCGGCTCCGGCCAGGGCGTCGGCGCCGGCTTGCCGGGCGCTGTGCGCGACCAGGAGGTAGTCGCGGAAGAGCGTCTTGGTGTGGCCGGGGACGGCGGCGAGCTCGCGGCCGGCGGCGAGGACGGCGGCGGCGTCCCCGCGACGGTAGCTCGTCGCGACCGCCGCGGCGAGGGCCACCTTGCGCGCCAGGAGGACGTGGTAACCGAGCTGAAGCAGCGCCACGAGCGCCAGGACGACGGCCGCCGCCGGCATTGCCTTCGTCGGTGTAGGGGCGCACGGCGCGCGCCCGTTCGGGCGGCGCGGAGGCGCCGCCAGCGCCAGGTAGACGACGAGGAAGAATTGGAGCTTGTGGTACGGCATCTCCAGGTAGTAGTCGCTCGCCATGGCCGCGGCGAGGGCGACGACCTGGGCAGCGGCGAAGAGCGCGCCGGGGCGCCCGTCGCGCAGGTACCCCCGGATGGGGGCCGCGGCGAGCAGGAGCAGGAAGCCGAGCCACAGGACGAGCCCCGGCCAACCCGCCTCGCCGAGGAGCTGCACGTGATCGGAGTGGGCCCTCCGCACGTCCACGTCCGGAGGCGGGTCCATGAAGTCCGCGGTGCGGCGGACGCTACGGAAGACCGGGTATTGGGTCTGCCAGTCGCCGAGGCCGACGCCGAGAGGACGGTGGCGCGCCATGTTCAAGGTGTTGCGCAGGTAGACGCCGCGGTCGCTCTCGAGGTAAGCCCGCGGGCTCGCGGCGTAGGCGAGAGCCGAGCGCGCCCGCTCGCGCGCCGGCGCGTGGATCGCCACCGCGGCGGCCACGAGCGCGATGGCCGCGGCGGCGGCCGCCGCCCCCCGCAGCAAGGCGCGGCGCGGCGGCCGGCGGGCGAGCCACAAACCCACAAGGAAGACCGACCCGGCGGCGAGCGCCGCGTACGACGTGCGGCTGCGCAGCGACACGAGGTAGACCAGCTCGACCGCCAGCAGCAAGCCGAGGCCGAGGCGCCGCGACACCCCCCGTCCCGCGTTGCCTCGGGTCTCGGCGACCCACCCGGCCAGCAAGAAGAGCTGCCCGAGAACGGCCAGCGCCGCCGGGTTCTTGTAGCCCATGAGCGACGGGTGGGCGACGCCGATCTCGGGATCGATCGGACTGAGGAAAGGTAGCGGTGCCAGAATCTGGAGGACGCCCACCGCGGTGACGGCGGCGAGGCTGGCCACGAGGCCGGCGCGCACGCGGCCGGGCAGCCGCGCGTCGCGCTCGGTCCAGGCCAGGAGCAGAACCACGAGGAGCGCCAGGAGGAGGTACTGGTCGAGCTCGTAGAAGTAGTTCTGCGGCACCCGCACCCACAGCCCGGTGGCGGCCAGGTAGGCGAGGAAGGCGCCGAGGGCAAGCATCGCCGGCCGCTCGATGGCGGCGGCGAGGTCCGCCGCCGTCAGCCGCCGGCGCCAGGCCCAGAGGAAGGCGGCGGCGAAGGTCCAGCCGAGGACGCCGGCGGCCACCAGCTTGGGCTCGCGGTAGAGCACGGCGGCGATCCGGCCGTCGTCGCGGACCCAGCCGACGGCGAGCGCCGGCACCACGATGGCGAGCTGCACCAGCGCGGCGAGGAGCCGATCGCCGTCCCGACGGGCTCTCGAGGCCATCCGCGGATGATACCGGCAGACGCCTCAGTCGCCGGCGGGCGGTGGAAAGAGCGATCGATCGATGCCCGGAAAGAGGGCGAGCGCGTTTTCGTAGTAGACCTTGCGCAGCACCTCGTCGGGCAGGTCGAGGCCGTAGATCTTCCAGAAGGCGTGACGGCGGCGGTAGTAGTCGAAGTACTCGTCGGCCGTCTCCAGCACCCTGAAATAGACGTGGTACTCCGCCGGCGCCCAACTGTCCTTGCCGAAGAGGACGCGGTCCTGCCAGCGCACGAAGAACTC
>DASWIG010000520.1:0-11006 GCA_036397835.1 Thermoanaerobaculia bacterium | reverse complement strand
CACGGCGACGAGGCGCGCTACGCCCGGCGCATGCGCGAGAAGTACCGCGTGCTCGACCTCTCGGCCATGCGTCCCCCCACGGCGGACGACGCCGGAGACGTCCTCCTGCGCGACGCCTTCATGCCCCAGAAGCTGCGCGGGAGCCGCCGGCGAATCTCGTCCTGGCGGTTCAGTGTCTGGCGGAGGTTCGGAATCCTCGGGCTTTGGAGAAGGAAGCTCTGGGAATGGTCCAGGCCATCGTAGAGACCATGTGTTTCACGGATTCGGTGGCCTACCGGTCCTTGATCTCAAAAGAGCTGATCTCGGCGCACGCCGACTATCGCCTTCCGGAAGGTTCAAGGCAGTGGCTCGAAGGAGAATGGTCCTCTATTGCTCGCAAGCTCCCGCTGTCTTTGGGCTGGCCTTTTTCACAGCTCGCTGTCATGTGGCTATCGGAATCTTCGTCCCCATTCCTGCGCGAGCGCGCCCTCAAGGACGAGCACTTCTACGTCCGGATCGCGGCGCTTTCGGCGCTGGCGCGCGGCTGGTCGCAGGAGGAGGCCACGCGCGAGCTGCTGCGCGAGCGCGCCCTCAAGGACGAGCACGTCAACGTCCGGAGCGCGGCGCTTGAGGCGCTGGCGCGCGGCTGGTCGCAGGAGGAGGCCACGCGCGAGCTGCTGCGCGAGCTCGCCCTCAAGGACGAGAACGAATACGTCCGGCGCGCGGCGCTTGAGGCGCTGGCAAGAGGTCGAGTGGACGGTCGTGCGCTGGCCTTACTTTCCCAGGACATCGACGGAAGCTTTCCGTTCCTCGATCCGCTCGAACCCATCTCGACAGATCACCTCCGAAAAGGCGCCCAACGTCTCCAGATCGCCGAGGCCACAGCGCGCGAGCTTCTGGCGTCCTGTGAGGGTCTCCTCGGATGGAATCCGCTGGAAGGCGGACGTTCCAAGCTCGAGGACGCACCGACGGCTCGAGTACCGCCGGAATCGTCAGGCGCAGCCTGACCTACGTGGACGCGGTGAGGTCGAAGACCTCGTCGAGGACGTGGCGGCGACGGCCTGGGAGCAGAACGGGCGAATGACGCCAGTGTCGGCGCGTACGCTGGCGTCATCCGGCCGATTCACGCCAGTGTCGGCGCGTTCGCTGGCGTCATCCGGCCGATTCACGCCAGTGTGGGCGCGTTCGCTGGCGTCATCCGACCGATTCACGCCAGTGTGGGCGCGTTCGCTGGCGTCATTTGGCCGATTCACGCCAGCGGCGGCGCGCACACTGACGTCATCCGGCCGATTCACGCCAGCGGCGACGCGCACACTGACGTCATCCGGCCGATTCACGCCAGCGGCGACGCGTACGTTGGCGTCATCTGGCCGAACGACCCAGCGTCTGCTCCGCACGGCCGCAGTGGACGTTCCAGCGGCTGCGCGGTCATCGGGCCATCGACGACGCGACGTTCGGGCTGGCCGGATTGACGTCCAGCCGTTTCTCTTTCGGCAGGACGATCAGGTCCATGTCCTCCATGGGAATGGCTCCCAGGAGCGGCAAGTCCCCTGACACCAAGGCGCCCACGAAGCCGATCCGGTTCTTGAAGCGGATCTCGATCGGTCCCACGTAGGGGACGAGCTTCTTGCCGCCGTCCGCGAGGGTCACTTCCTTTTCGTCGATCTCCTCGAGCTTGAGCTGGAGACGGACGTGCTCGGGGATGCAAAGGTGGACGGCCCCCGTGTCGACGAGGACGTCGACGTCCATCGGCTTGAGCTTCGGCTTCTTCGGGTTGATCAGCCGGACCTTCGCGGTCACCAGTCCCATGGTCGCCTCGGTCATCTCGATGATCCTCGGGGGCTCGTGGCGGCGCGGGCGTCGCCTGACCCCGGCTTCCCCTCCAGTATAGCCGACAGCCGGGTCACGCCGGCAGGCGCGGACGCCTGGCCGCCACCAGGGTGCCGCCGAGCACCAGCACCGAGCCTCCGCCCCGACGGCGTCGGGGCGGGACGATGGGCGGTGGCTACTTGACCACGGGCAGGTCCGCCGCCGTCGCGCCGAAGGCCACGGTCTGATATCCCGTGTTGCCCGAAACGTTGGCGTCCTTCAGGAAGAACCTCGCCTCCGGTTGGAAATAGAGGCCGATGGTGTCGACGCCGTCGGCGTCCCAGTCGCCGCCGATGGGGCGGAACAGCGGGCTCGGCTTGCCGAACTGGACGGTGAGGTCCGCCGGGCCGGTGGCCGGCGCGTTCTTCAGGTACCACAGCGTCGTCGACGGATCCCACAGCGCCACGCCGTCGGCGCCGTCGCCGTCCCAGTCGCCGGCGGCCGGCGGGAAGTTGGCGGTCACCGTGGTGAGGACGATCGAGAACGTGTAGTCCGGGGGACCCGCGGCGTTCGTGTCGCGCAGCGTGAAGACGCCGGTCGACGGGTCGTAGAGGCCGATCGAGTCGACGCCGTCGCCGTTCCAGTCGCCGGCGACCGGGACCTGGCCGCCGCCGGCGGTGCCGAAGCTGAACGTGGTCTGGGGCAGGCCGCCGGTGGTGACCTCGTCGGAGAGGAGGAAGGTCGCGGTGGCGGCGTCGTACACGCCGCCGGAGCGGATGTCGTTGCCGTCCCAGTCGCCGTAGACCGGCTGCAGGTTGGCGGCGCCGAGGGTGAAGGCGATGTCCTTGCCCGGGTTGCGCAGCGACGTGGTGAGGAGGAAGCTCGCCGTGGCGGGGGTGTAGACCCCGACGGAATTCGGCGTGGTGCACGGGTAGCGCATCGGGTTGACCCAGGTGCCCCAGCGGGCGTTGCCCGGGATGTTCTTGGAGTATTCCCCCAGGTAGTAGTACGTCACGCCGTTGGGATGGGGCGTCATGCCGGTGTAGTCGCCCCAGCGGCGCGGCACCGGGTCGAAAGCGGTGTAGGTGATCTCGCCGCTCTTGAGCAGGGCCTCGGCCTGCAGCGTGCCGGCCGGGTCGCCGCTCTGGCGTCCGGTGGCCCAGACGTCGGGGAAGTGGGTCGACCCCGTCTTGGTGTAGCCGACCGCCATGTCGTCGCAGTGGTTGGCGGCGAGGTCGGCGAAGGTACGGAACTCGCCGGTCGACGCGAACACGCCGGCGTCGAGCACGCTCGGCACGGTGGGATCGATGCGCGCCCAGCGCACGCAGTCCACGGTGCCGCCGCCGGGATTGCAGGAGATGGTGTTGGACATCCACAGGGAGCCGTTGCGGTACTCGGCGTCCTGGACGCGCCAGTCGTTGGCCTGGATCGCGCCGCCGCCGAGCTGTGGCGCGTTGATGGGAAAGCCGGGAAACACTCCGGTGGCGGTGAAGAGGTTGACGGTCCCCAGGTTGACCAGGGTGCCGCCGGCGCCGTTGAACGGGTTGGCCCACGACCAGACGCCGTAGGTCTGGCCGTTGAAGACGTCGTCGGTCAGGACGTGGTGCGGACCCGAGGTGGGGAAGGTGCCCTGGTGGAAGCCGTGCAGGTTGGCCGGCTGTGGCGTGCTGTCGTTGCCGGTGCTCTGCGACACCACCAGGATCGGGGCGCCGGCGTAGAGCTCGCGCTTGCGCACGGCCCAGAGGCGGCCCTCGAAGAAGGGGCCGGCCTGGAGGAACATGTTGGCGCCCATGAAGATCGCGTTGATGCCGACGCCGGCGTGGGGGTAGTCGAAGAAGTTGCCGCCGACGTTGGTGGCGAACGAATATCGGTTCCAGGTGCCGGTGGGATCGGGCCCCTGGGTCGCCGCTATGCAATAGCGCACCCCGCCGTCGTCGATGCCGAGGATGAAGCGGTTGAACCGCTCGTCGTAGATCACGTTGGGGTCGAAGTTGGAGTTGTTGTTCGAGCACCCCGGAACGCCCGCGAAAAACGTGCCGAACGGAGTCGGCGGCACGAGCTGAGTCCCCAGCCGGTCGTAGATCGCGAAAGCGACGTTGGTGACGGTGATCAGGTGCCGGGGGCCGGCGGCCATCTCGGGATCCGGCGGCACGGCGGTGAAGAGGCCGCCGCAGCACTGGCCGGCGTCGATCGAGGCGAAGCCCGCGCCGACGGCCGGCGCCTTGGTCGGAAGGAGGGCGGAAACGTCCTGGACGTTGAAGTCGGGCGGCAGCGAGAGGGCTTCCTGTCGCAGCCGCTCGGCCTCCTCCTCGGAGATGGGCATCTCGATCTGGTTGCCGGCCTTCCTCGGCTTGGCGAGCAACTGCACGTCGTCGAAGGACTTGTCGGACAGGTCGGCGAGGTCGATCGGCGAGCTCTCGATCTGCTCGTAGAAGACGACGGGCGCCCACGAGGGGGCGTCGGGCACGTTGTCGGCGGGCGCCACGCCGACCCGCGACGCGCCCGCGGCCGCGGCTTCTTCGCCGGCGACCGGGGCGGCTTCCGGCGGCGCCGTGTCGGCGGGTCCGAGCTGGCTGCACGCCGCGCTCAACCCGAGGACGAGAACGATGGAGAGAGAGCTGCGGAGACACTTCGAGTGCATGTGCTGATCTCCTTTGTCTGGGCGGTCTCCGGCGATGGCCGGAGACACGGTTGACCTGAGGTCCGGCCGTGCCGGACGACGGTGATCAGCGCCACTGATGGAAGTCTATGGCTGGAAAGCCCACAACTCGACCTTGAACGTCAGGGAGCATAGTGCTTCCGGCGGAGGACGTCAAGTGGATTCCGGCCTGCGAACGTGCGGTGGAATCGCCGCCGTCAGGGCACGCCCGTGCCGCTCGGGCAACGTCAGGCTGCGGGTGTGGTTGAGGATCTCGGCTACCCGAGCTCGAGTGCCGATGTAGGACTCCAGGTCGCGCCTGCTCAGTCCGAGCTGGTCCATTCGGAACAGGATGGCGTCGATGGGATCCGGAGGATCGATGGCGTGGTGCTTCTCCTCGTAGGCCTCGACGAGAGTCGACAGGACCTCCAGCCGGTCACACTCCGGGGATCCGGAGGGTGCGTCCCAGAGCTTCTCGATCTCGGCCAGCGCGGCCTCGTGTTCGGCTTCCGTGCGGATCGGCTTGACTTCCATCGTGGGTTCTCCATGCTCAGATTGTGGTGGCGTCGGTGCGGTCGTACTCGGGATGAGTGCCGACGAAGCGGATGAAGACGATGCCCAGGTCGTATCGGATCGCCGCGGTCAGCCGGTAGTCGTTGCCCTTGATGTTGAAGACCACCCGGTTGTCCGCCAGGAAGCGCGGCGATCGTCCGACGGTCCCCGCGCGGGCTATACTTTCACCGTTCAGAGCTACCCTCGAGCGCCGCATGAACCCGTACAACTGGCAGATCCACAGCCCGCAGGTCGAGATTCCGCGTCCCGACCTCGGCAAAGTCACGGCGACGCTGCTGGAGGGCGGCAGCTCGGTGGTGCTCGGCGGCCGGGGGATGGGCAAGAGCGTGTTCCTGGACCAGCTCCGGGCCGAGCTCGAGCGCGTCGCCGGCGTCCGCGTGGTCCTCATCCAGGCCCCGCCGCCGGAGCTCACCGTCCGCGCTTGCCTCGACTCCCTGGCTCGCGTGCTCGGCGTCGCTGCGCAGGGAGCCCTCTACTCGCTCGAGATCTTCGAGACGTTCTTCGCTCGCGACGGCGCACCGGAACGGCTCGTCCTCCTCTTCGACGAGTTCGACCGCTACGCCGAGAGCGGCAAGCAGGAGTCAGGACAGCCACCGGGTCGAGGATTCTTCAACGACCTCGAGGCTTCGCGGCGCGCTTTGGGCCGGCTGGGCCTGCTGGCGGCAGGCTCGATCGGCATCTACGTTTTCCGGGACGTGTTGGGATCGAGCTTCTTGGCGCGGGCACTCCACGTTCGGCTGCTGCCGTTCGGTCCCGGCGAGAGCGCGGACCTGACGCGTGCATTCGACGAGCGTGGAACGCCCCTTCCTGACGACGTGCTCGCCGGCCTTCAACTGGCCACCGGCGGCCTTCCCGCTCTCCTGACCTACGGCCTGCAGCGGTTGTGGCGTCTCGAAGGTCTGCCCACTCCGCACGACGTGACCGCGATCTACGCCGAGTTTCGGGAAGAGCACGGCGAGTACTTACGCGATCTCCTGAAGGGTTTGACCAATCCGCGGTTGTCGGAGGCGCCGCAGCGGGTGTGGGAGCGGATCCAGCGCGAGTCCGGGGAGATATCGAGAAGCGTGCTGGAAGAAGCTTGTCGCCGGCCGGACGGCCCCCTGGATCTCGACTTGGCCGACGTGCTCCATCTCCTTCAAGCTACGGGCCTGGTCCGCCTCCAGGGCTCGGCGTACTCCAGTGATCCCGTGGTGGCGCACCCCATCACCAGCATCCTCAATTTGCCGTCGGCGTCGCCGCCTCGTGAAGGGTTCCGCGAGCGTTTCCTCAACGACCTGGAGATGCTCCTGGGTAAGCTCCATCGCTCGAGCGCCGACTTCTTTCGGCCGCATCCGAAGGGCAAGCGGCTCCTGCCTGAGGCGGTATTCACCGCCCATCTGGGGCTCGGCTTCGACCTGTTGGGTTGGACGATCGAGCGCGAAGCTCAGAGCGTCGCGGGACGCACCGACCTGAAGCTGCGGCGCAATGGTTCGCGTGAAGTTGCGATCGTGGAGGTCAAGATCTGGGGCCATCCTGGGGCCAAGGAGGCCCAACTGCAGATCGAGAGCTACTGGACTGCCGAGGTGGCCGCTGGAGCAGTCGTCCAGATCGCCGACGCCGCGCCTCCGGAGTGGGCGGAAGTCTACCGGCGAGAGTGTCTCGAGGGATCAGGCTGCGAGGTCGAGCGGAGGGTGCTCAGCGATTCACCGGTCCAGGCTCGCTGGACCTGCAACACGGCCTTGAGGGAAGGGATGGTCGCCTTCGTCGATCACTATCTCCTCTGGCTCGGACGGCGGGCGCCGTAAGAGCCACGCCGAAGGCGACGGCGTCAGGGCACGCCCGTGCCGCTCGGCTTGTCCTTCTTGAACGAGCGGCGCGGCTCGGTGGCGGGGCTCAGTCGAAAGACGCCCTCGTCGACGACGCGGCGCAGCTCCATGTCCACGAGACAGGTCTCGTTGGCGACCAGGATGCGGTCGAGCGGGATGTCCTCGGAGCGGAACTCGCCGGCCACGAGGTGGGAGAATCCTCGCTCGGGACGGGCGGTCAGGCGGAAGCCGAGGGCGCCGCCGGGGATGGTCGACATGCGGTCGTGGTCGAGGTAGTAGGTCAGGCAGTTGCCGGCGCGCCGGTTGCGCTGGCGGTCGACGAAGAAGCCCTTGGGGAGCACGTCGGGGCTGTAATTGCGGCCGGCGAGCAGCAACAGGTCGTAGTCGGTGACCGGCCGCCCCTGGTCGTCGTGGATGTGGAAGACCACCATGGCGCAGCGCGGCACCCCCTCGCGGGCCTGGACGCCCTGGGAGAGCTCGGCCAGCTCGTCGCCGAGGGCGGCGTAGGCGGCCTCGCCGTCCACCTTCAGGCAGCGCAGGATCCAGTCGAACACCGGCTTGTCGGCGGCGTTTTCGGGCGTCACGCTGCGCATGATGCCGATCTTCTTGCCGGAATGGGCGGCGTCGGGCACGATGCCCAGGGGCAGGCGCGGCGAGCGCACGCTGGTCTTGACGACCATGCGCAGCGTCGGCGGGCGTTGCCGCAGCACCTCCTCGGTCTGGACGAGCTCGACCCGGCGGTAGTTCATGTTGGCGGCGGCCAGGCGCACCACGCCGTCCGAGCCCGTCTCGCCGGTATAGGAGTTCAGGTGGTCGTAGAGCTTGGAGTCGATGGCCTGGCCGCTGAGCACGAAGGGGTAGAAGCCGTTCTCGGGCGAGCGGTAGCTCATCCAGGCGACGTTGAGATCGCTTTGCTCCGGGCTGGCGAGCTCCAACCAGTCGAGGATCCGCTGGCCGGGCTCGACGCCCTGGAAGAAGTTCGCGATGCGGCTCAGCCGCGACTTGCCGAGCTGGGCCAGGGCGGAGCCGAAATTGGCGGGCGCCAGCATGACCAGGTGCTGGAGGGGCAGCCGGTCGAGGCCGTCGGCGCCGTAGAAACGCTCCACCCAGTTGCGCACGACCGGGCCGCCGGTCGAATGGGTGATGCAGGAGAACTTGCGCCGGGCGTTGGCGTTGTTCGGGACCTGCTGGCGCAGCGCGTTGTCGAAGGCGCGGCCGACGTCGTCGATCGTGACCTCGTCGTGGAAGCTGACGTAGCGGCCGAGGTAGAGGTGCCGGACCTCGAGGTCGAGACCGGCGGCGGCACCGGCCTGCGCCAGGGCTTCCGGCAAGCCGCCGTAGGTGTCCGTGTCGGTGACGCTCCAGCCGTGGACGAAGATGAGCAGCACGGTGGTCTCCTCCTTGGCGAAATGAGTTGGGCGTCGATTCTGTCATACGCGGGCACGCGGCGGGGGCGCGGCGACGCGCACTACGTCCGGAATGTCGAAAAAACCGACTGCTCGGTCGAACGGCTGTCGCGGCTCTTGGCAAGCCGGCCCGGAGCGGTTACAGTGTCTGGTGGGGCGGGAGACGACCCTGCTGACTCGACCGGACACGACCCCCCCCTCTCTCACACCCCCGTCTCCCGCCCCACCTGCTCACTCCCCCGGCACACGGACGCAGAGATCACCGGACGCAGAGATCACCGGCTGCGGTAGGATGCGGATCCTCACCGCGGGCCGGCCATGAAAGTCGTCATCCAGATCCCCTGCTTCAACGAGGAAGAGACCCTGCCGGCGACCCTGGCGGCGCTGCCGCGCGAGCTCGCGGGCGTCGACCGGGTGGAGTGGATCGTGATCGACGACGGCAGCGCCGACCGCACCGCCGAGGTCGCGCGCGCCCACGGCGTGGACCACGTGGTGCGGATGAACGGCAACCAGGGCCTGGCGCGCGCCTTCATGGCGGGCCTGGTGGCCGCCGTGGAACGCGGCGCCGACGTGATCGTCAACACCGATGCCGACAACCAGTACCGGGCCGACGACATCCCCGAGCTCATCCGTCCGCTGACGGCCGGCGAGGCGGACATCGTCATCGGCGCCCGCCCGATCGCGGCGATCCGCCACTTCTCGGCCACCAAGCGGGCGTTGCAGCGGATCGGCAGCGGCGTGGTCCGCAGGCTCAGCGGCACGCGGATCCGCGACGCGCCCAGCGGTTTCCGCGCCTTCACCCGCGACGCCGCCTTGCGGCTCAACGTCTTCTCCAGCTACACCTACACCCTGGAGACGATCGTCCAGGCCGGCCACAGCAATCTGCGCGTCGTCGACGTGCCGGTGCGGGTCAACCCGCCGACGCGGCGCAGCCGCCTGATCCGCAGCATTCCCGTCTATCTACGGCGCAGCGTCGCCGATCTGCTCTCGACGTACCTCGTCTATCACCCCACGAAGCTCTTCAACGTGCTGGGGCTCCTCTTCCTGATTCCGGGCCTGGCGCTGGCGGTCCGCTACCTGGTCCTGGCCTCGATGGGGCAGGGCACGGGGCACGTGCAATCGGTGATCGCGTCGGGCGTGCTGGCGATCTGCGGCGTCTTCATGCTGGCGATCGGCGTGGTGGCGCGGCTGCTGGGCGTCAACCGGCGCCTGCTCGAAGAGATCCGCTATCTCGAACGCTCGCGGCGGAAGGAGGGCTGACCCATCAGCGCGCTCGAGCCGGTCCGCGACCGTCCGCCGGGCTTCGTCGCCGGCAACACCTTCGACAAGTACGGCACCCGCAATCCCTTGTACCGCAAGCTGATGGCGCGGTTCCTCGCCGACTGCCGCGAGCTGCTGGGGACGGTCGCGCCGCGCCGCGTCCTCGAGGTCGGCTGCGCCGGCGGCGACCTGGCGCCGCGGCTCCTGCCGGAGAGCGGCGTGCGCTATCTCGGGTGCGACGTCAGCGTCGCCGAGGTCGCGGCGGCGAGGGCGCGGCCCGGCGGCCGGCGGTTTCTCGCCGCCTCCGCCTACCGCCTGCCCTTCGCCGACGGCGCCTTCGACACCGTCGTCGCCTGCGAGGTCTTCGAGCACCTCGAGCACCCGGAGGTCGCCCTGCGCGAGGTGGAGCGCGTGGGCCGCGGGCACCTCCTGCTGAGCGTCCCCTGGGAGCCGGTGTGGCGGCTGCTGAACCTGCTGCGCGGGCGCTACTGGAAGGCCCTGGGCAATACCCCCGGCCACGTCCGGCACTACTCGCGGGCGGCGATCCGGAGCCTGGTGGCGAGCCGGTTCGAGCTGGTCGCGGAGCGCCGGCCGCTGCCGTGGACGGTCCTGCTGGCCCGCCGCCGGGGCGCTGATGCGTGAGCCAGGCACGGCTGCCCGCTGGATCCGTGCCGCGGTCCTGCTCCTGTCCCTGGCGTGCTTCGGCTGGGTGCTGTGGCCGGTGTGGCGCCATGGCCGCGAGCTCGCCGCCAGCGTCCACGGCGGGGCGCTCTGGCGCGGGATCCTCCTGGGCGCGGTGCTCTACGCGCTGCTGAGCGTGCTGCTGGCGCTCGCCTGGTGGTGGCTGGCGGGGATCTACGGCCCGCGGCCAACCGTCAGGACGGGGTACGCCGTCTACGCCCGCTCGCAACTGGCCAAGTACCTTCCCGGCAACGCCTTCCACTACGTCAGCCGGCAGCTCCTCGGCCGGCGCGCCGGCCTCTCCCATCCGGCGCTGGTCGCCAGCGGCCTGCTCGAGCTGGGGAGCCTGCTGCTGGCGGCGGTGCTGGCGGCGGCCGTGGGGCTGAGGGTCGCGCGTTCGGCGGCGGACGCCGGTCTCTGGTCCTGGCCGTGGGCGCTGGCGGCAGGCCTGGCGGCGCTGGTGGCCTGGCCTCTCCTCGACGCGCTGTTGCGCCGCTGGCGTCCGACCTCGCGGTGGCTGGCCGAGCTGCCCCACCTGTCGCTCGGCCGCACCTTGCGGCTCCTCGGCCCGGCGGTGGCGCTGCACCTGGCGTTCTTCGCCGGCGTCGGGATCCTCCTGATGCTCCTCGCGAGCGCCTGGGAGCGGCCCTTCAGCGAGCTCGCGAGCGTGCTCTGGGCGTTCCCGATCGCCTGGGCCGCCGGGACGGTCGCGGTCGGGGCGCCGGCCGGCGTCGGCGTGCGCGAAGCCGTGCTCGCCCTGGCGCTCGAGCCGCTCGTGGGTCCGGCCCGCGCCGCGGCGCTGGCCCTGGCGCTGCGTCTCGTGACCACCGGCGGCGACCTGCTGAGCGCGCTTTT